>NZ_JAZDCT010000045.1:0-38478 GCF_036324045.1 Pseudomonas carassii
AACCCCGGAGCGAAGCGCAGGGGCCGGATGAACGGAGCGGGGCGGCTTTGGTTACTTTGGCCAAGACCAAAGTAACCCGCCGTAAGGGCGGAAAGGTGACTAAATGTCGACATCACCTACGAATGCGCTTACAAAAACCAAAACAATCATCTTTGAACCCGAACCCGAACCTCTCAAACCCAAACCCGCGAACTAGCCACCCCCACCACCAACACCCCAATCAACAAATTAACCCCCACCAACCGCCGAATCCGCCCCAGCACCCCAGCCCCCGAGGCCCAATCCCCAGCCTCCACCGCCGTCCGCAGTTCAGGCAGCAACAAAGACTGAACCCGCATGAACAACGCAAACATGACAATCCCCCCGCCAATCATCACCTGCACGTAACGAGGCGCGGTCTCGAACCCGGCAAACCGCAGGTGAATCATCCCGACCCCGCTGACAGCCAACACCGCTACCGCCAGCCAGACCCATCTGAAGAACCGCTGGAAAACCTCCACCCACAACCGCAGCCGCGCAGGCCCCTCCAGCGCGGCAACCGTTGCCGGTCGCAGCACCAGCCAGGCGAAGAACATCCCCCCGACCCAGACAAGGGCGGCCAGGACATGCAAGGTGTAGGGCAGGGCAAAGGCAAGCATCCGGATCTCCATGCGGCACAAAGGGCAATAGCGGGGTATGATAGCCGGCCCATGCGAAACACTGAAAATATATCCAGCCCTCCGGGCGCCTGCAGACCATGATCAGCAACGAACTCAAAGCCACCATCCAGGGCGCCTACTCGCGTTTCCTCGAAGCCAAAAGCCTCAAGCCACGCTACGGTCAGCGCCTGATGATCGCCGAAGTGGCCAAGGTGCTCGGCGACATCGCCTGTGACGACGACGGCCGCCGTGCCGGCGAGCCCGCCGTGGTGGCCGTCGAGGCCGGCACCGGTACCGGCAAGACCGTCGCCTACAGCCTGGCCGCGATCCCCGCCGCCAAGGCCGCCGGCAAGCGCCTGGTGATCGCCACCGCGACCGTGGCCCTGCAGGAGCAGATCGTCTTCAAGGACCTGCCCGACCTGATGCGCAACAGCGGGCTGAACTTCAGCTTCGCCCTGGCCAAGGGCCGTGGCCGCTACCTGTGCCTGTCCAAGCTCGACGTCCTGCTGCAGGAAGGCCATGCCCAGTCGGCCACCGCCCAGCTGTTCGAGGAAGAAGGCTTTCGCATCGAGGTCGACGAGCGCAGCCAGAAGCTGTTCAACAGCATGATCGAGAAGCTCGCCGGCAATCGCTGGGACGGCGACCGCGACAGCTGGTCCGAAACCATCGAGGACCAGGACTGGGCTCGCCTGACCACCGACCATGGCCAGTGCACCGGCCGGCATTGCCCGAACTTCCAGCAGTGCGTGTTCTACAAGGCCCGTGAAGGCATGGGCAAGGTCGACGTGATCGTCACCAACCACGACATGGTCCTGGCCGACCTGGCTCTGGGCGGTGGCGCCGTGCTGCCCGACCCGCGTGACACCATGTACGTGTTCGACGAAGGCCACCACCTGCCCGACAAGGCCATCGGTCACTTCGCCCACTACTCGCGCCTGCGTTCCACCGCCGACTGGCTGGAGCAGACCGCCAAGAACCTGACCAAGCTGCTGGCCCAGCATCCGCTGCCGGGCGACCTTGGCAAGTACATCGAGCAGGTCCCGGAACTGGCGCGGGAGATCCGCACCCAGCAGCAGTTCATGTTCACCCTCTGCGAACAGGTGGCGGATTTCCGCACTGGCGAGGACATGGAAGGCCGTGACCGCCCGCGCTACCGTTTCGAAGGCGGGGTGGTGCCTGAGCAGATCCGCGAGGTCGGCATCGAGCTCAAGAAAGGCTTCGCTCGCCTCAACGACCTGTTCACCCGCCTGGCCGACCTGCTCAAGGAAGGCATGGACAGTGAGAACAGCATCGGTATCGCCAGCCACCAGGCCGAGGAGTGGTACCCGCTGTTCGGCAGCCTGGTGACCCGCGCCCAGGGTAACTGGGAGCTGTGGACCGCGTTCACTGCCGAAGACCCGGAAGACAATCCGCCCATGGCCCGCTGGCTGACCCTGGCCGAAAGCGGCGCGCTGTTCGACATCGAGGTCAACGCCAGCCCCATCCTGGCCGCCGAGATGCTGCGCAAGAGCCTGTGGAACGTCGCTTATGGCGCCCTGGTGACCTCGGCGACGCTTACCGCCCTGGGCAAGTTCGACCGCTTCCGCATGCGTTCGGGCCTGCCCCGCGACGCGGTGCAGTGCGTGGTGCCCAGTCCGTTCGTGCATGGCGACGCCGGCCTGCTGCGGGTACCCGACCTCGGCGCCGACCCGCGGGACGCCACGGCGCACACCGCGGCGATCATTCGCGAGTTGCCGGGTATCGTCGAGGACGCGCGTGGCGCACTGGTGCTGTTCTCCTCGCGCAAGCAGATGCAGGACGTGTTCGACGGCCTGGACCGGGACTGGCGCAAGCTGGTGCTGATCCAGGGCAACCTGTCCAAGCAGGAGACCCTGAACAAGCACAAGGCGCGGGTCGACGACGGCCAGCACAGCGTGCTGTTCGGCCTGGCCAGTTTCGCCGAGGGTGTCGACCTGCCGGGCGCCTACTGCGAGCACGTGGTGATCGCCAAGATCCCCTTCGCCGTGCCGGACGATCCGGTCGAGGCCGCGTTGGCCGAATGGATCGAGGCCCGTGGCGGCAACCCGTTCATGGAAATCGCCGTGCCCGATGCCTCGCTGCGCCTGATCCAGGCCTGCGGCCGGCTGCTGCGCACCGAGCAGGACCGTGGCGTCATCACCTTGCTCGATCGTCGTCTGGTCACGCAGCGCTACGGCAAGGCTATCCTCAATGCGCTGCCACCTTTCCGACGGGAAATCGGCTGAGCGCCGGAGCAAGACGCACAACCCGTTGTCCATTACTCGATTGCGAGCCCATGACGGGCTCCGAAGGAGAGTCATCGCCCTATGATCCGCCGCACCCTGCCTGTCGTGTTCTCCCTGTTGTTCAGTGCGCCCTTGCTGGCCGGGCAACAGACGTTGTTCAGCTTCGTGCGCCCGGCCTCGGTGGTGAATGTCCTCACCCAGGACGCCAGCCTGCCGCAGTACAACGCGGAACAGACGGCCGAAGGCGAAGTGTTGCGGCGGGTGGTGTTCAACCCGGTGGCGCAGCCGACCCTGCGCCTCGCGCCGCAAGGCGGAGCGTGGGACTGGAGCGCCGGCCAGGCACTGACCCTGCGCCTGCAGAGCGGGATGGACTGGGCACTGACCGTCGATGTGACGGTGCAAAGCAGCGACGGACGTACCCTCACCAGCCGCATCGACCTGCCGGCCGGGCCCGCGCAGACCGTGATGATTCCGCTCAAGGCCAGTTCGCCGCTGAGCCAGGGCATGCGCGCCGGGCCACCGATGCCCTGGACCTTCGAGGGGCAACGCCTGCTGCTCACCAGCAGCGAAGGCGCGGTGGACCTGGCGCAGGTCACTTCGATCAGCCTGAGCATTCCCGGCCCCAAGGTGGCCCAGAGCCTGTTGATCGAGAAAGTCGGCCTGCAGGATGACGACCAGGCGTTCAAGGCCGCCTACAGCGAATTGATCGATGCCTATGGGCAGTCGACTCGGGGCCGCTGGCCGGAGAAGATCGTCGGCGATGAGCAGCTCAAGGCCGCCGACAACCGCGAGCAGGCACAACTCAAGGCCTGGCTGGCCGAACGGGACAAGCTCAAGCTGGATACCTATGGCGGCCTGCTCGCGGGGCCGACGTTCGAAGCCAAGGGCTTCTTCCGCACCGAGAAGCGCGACGGGCGCTGGTACTTGGTGACGCCCGACGGGCATCCGTTCTATTCGCTCGGCGTCAATGCCGTTGCCGCCGATGGCGGGCGCACTTATGTCGCCGGCCGCGAAGGCATGTTCAAGGGCTTGCCAGGCGAGGGCGAAGCCATGAACGCCTTCTACGGCGAAGGCAACAACGACGACGGCAATGCCTCGTCTCAGGGCCGGGGCTTCAAGCAAGGGCGCTGGTTCGATTTCTATGCGGCCAACCTGCAGCGCACCTATGGCAAGCCTTGCCCGCAGGATGGCACGGCCTGCCCGGCGCCGGCCCTGGACGCCCAACGCTGGCAGGCCCACACCCTGGACCGCCTGCAGGCCTGGGGCTTCAACACCCTCGGCAACTGGAGCGACCCGGCCCTCGGGCAGGCCAGGCGCCTGCCGTACACTTTGCCGCTGTCGATCGTCGGTGACTACGCCAGCATCAGTACCGGCATGGACTGGTGGGGCCGCATGCCCGATCCGTTTGACCCGCGCTTCGCCATGGCCACCGAGCGCGCCGTGGCCATCGCCGCCCGGGATCACCGCGACGACCCCTGGCTGATCGGTTATTTCGCCGACAACGAGCTGGCCTGGGCTGCCCCCGGCGACGATCCCAAGGCACGCTACGGCCTGGCCTACGGCACCTTGCGCCTGACCACCGATGTGCCGGCCAAGCGCGCGTTCCTCAAGCAGCTGCGCGACAAGTACCGCAACCAGCAAGGCTTGTCCAAGGCCTGGGGGATCGAGCTGACCGCCTGGGAGCTGATGGAAGACCCAGGCTTCGAGGCGCCCTTGCCCAACCCGGAACACCCGGAAATCGAGCGTGACTACCAGTATTTCCAGCAGGTGTTCGCCGAAACCTATTTCAAGACCATTTCCGATGCCCTGAAATGGCATGCGCCCAACCATCTGCTGCTGGGCGGGCGCTATGCGGTCAGCACGCCCGAGGCGGTAATTGCCTGCGCCAGGTTCTGCGATGTGCTGAGCTTCAACTTCTATACCTTGAAGCCTGAAGACGGCTACGACTTCGCTCGGTTGGCCGAGCTGGACAAGCCGGTGCTGGTCTCGGAGTTCCAGTTCGGTTCACGCGACCGTGGTCCGTTCTGGCCAGGCCCGCTGGAAGTGGCCCGCGAGGAAGATCGCGGCTCGGCCTACGCCAACTTCCTCAAGGCCGCCATGGCCCAGCCGATGATCGTTGGCGCTCACTGGTTCCAGTACCTCGACCAGCCGGCCAGCGGCAGGCTGCTGGACGGCGAGAACGGCCACCTGGGCCTGGTGGCCATCACCGACGTGAGCTACCCGGGCTTCGTCGAGGCGGTGCGCCGGAGCAACCTGCAGAGCCTCACGCAGCTACGCACCGAACTGGACAAGCCCGCCCCCAAAAAATGAGTGCTGTCCCTGGCAGCGCTTTCGTGGGAGCGGGCTTGCCCCGCGATAGCGTCAGACCAGGGAATATAGGCACGCCCCCGACAACCACCCAGCCATATCCAGTTTGCAAATCGCCCAACTACTGAAACAATGCACCCCTTTGCAAGCCAGGCCGTACAGAGAGGTAGTCGGGTGCAGATCCAGGGTCACTATGAGCTGAAGTTCGAGGCGGTGCGCGATGCTTTCGCCGCGTTGTTCGAGGATCCCCAGGAGCGTGGTGCCGCATTGTGCATCCAGGTCGGCGGCGAGACCGTGGTCGACCTGTGGGCTGGCAGCGCCGACAAGGACGGCCGCGAGGCCTGGCACAGCGACACCATCGCCAACCTGTTCTCCTGCACCAAGACCTTCACCGCCGTGACCGCCCTGCAACTGGTGGGCGAGGGCAAGCTGGCCCTCGATGCGCCGGTGGCACGCTACTGGCCGGAATTCGCCCAGGCCGGCAAGGAGCAGGTCACCCTGCGCCAGCTGCTCAGCCATCGCGCCGGCCTGCCGGCCATCCGTGAGCTGCTGCCGGCCGAGGCACTGTACGACTGGCAGGCCATGGTCGATGCCCTGGCCGCCGAAGCGCCCTGGTGGACGCCCGGCAGCGAACACGGTTATGCGGCGATCACCTATGGCTGGTTGATCGGCGAGTTGATCCGTCGCGCCGACGGTCGTGGCCCGGGTGACTCGATCGTGGCCCGCACCGCCCGGCCATTGGGGCTGGATTTCCATGTTGGCCTGGCGGACGACGAATTCCATCGCGTGGCGCATATCGCCCGCGGCAAGGGCAACCCTGGCGATGCCGCAGCCCAACGCCTGCTGCAGGTCACGATGCGCGAGCCCGAGGCCCTGTCGACTCGGGCTTTCACTAACCCACCGGCGATCCTCACCAGCACCAACAAGCCCGAATGGCGGCGCATGCAGCAGCCGGCGGCCAATGGCCACGGCAACGCCCGCAGCCTGGCGGGCTTCTATGCCGGCCTGCTCGACGGCAGCCTGCTGGAGTCCGAGCTGCTCGACGAACTGACCCGCGAGCACAGCCTCGGCCAGGACCGCACCCTGTTGACCCAGACCCGCTTCGGCCTGGGCTGCATGCTCGACCAGCCAGAGGTGGCCAACGCCACTTTCGGCCTTGGCGCACGGGCATTCGGTCATCCCGGCGCGGGTGGCTCGGTCGGCTTCGCCGACCCCGAACACGACGTGGCCTTTGGCTTCGTCACCAATACCCTGGGCCCCTACGTGCTGATGGACCCGCGTGCCCAACGCCTGGTGCGGGTCCTTGGCAGTTGCCTTTGATCGGGTAACGCGGGTATTGCCCGGACCCTTTGACTATCCTCAATGCCAACGCCTGACGCGTATGGGCAAAATTTCTTTCTATTTCATGGTGTATCGCTGATGTCTTCACATAAAACCTTAGCACTCGCCCTGTGCCTGGCCATGACCGGCTGCGCCAGCCATTCCCAGGACGCTTCCAAGGACAGTGGCCTGAACTGGTGGCCCTTTGGCTCGGACAAGGTCGCCGACAAGGAAGTGAAGGAGGCCGTTGTCGAAAACGTCGCCAAGGCCGATGCCAAGTCCGAAAGCGCCAGCCGCTGGTGGTGGCCGTTCGGTAGCGACGAGAAAAAGGACAAGGTCGCGGCGGTGCCGAAGATCGACCAGAAGGCCACCCAGGCCTGGCTCGACCAGTACGAGCCGAAGGTTCGCGAGGCGATCAAGGGCAGCAAGTTCGAACTCGAACGCCGTGAAGATGTGCTGGCGGTGACCATTCCGGTAGACAGCTCCTACAACCCGGACCGCCCGAACATGCTACTGCCGGCTACCCTCGGTCCGATCACCCAGGTGGCCAAGGCCATCGAGACCGACACCAAGACCGCCGTGCTGATCCTCGGCCACGCCGACAGCAGCGGTGCCACCGTCGCCAACCAGAAGCTCAGCCTCGAGCGTGCTGCTTCGGTGTCGGCGATCTTCCGTCTCAGCGGCCTGCAGCGTGACCGCCTGATGCTCAAGGGCATGGGCTCGGTGATGCCGCGCGCCGCCAACGACAGCGCCGAGGGCCGCGCCCTGAACCGCCGCGTCGAGATGCTGCTGACCCCACAGAACACCATGGTCGCGTTGCTGGCCAAGTACCAGCAGGCCGCCCCGGCACCGGCCCCGGCGGCTATGGTCGCCACCCAGGATGCCAAGGCCCCGGCGGCCAAGCCAGCCGCCAAGGCCGCTGCCAAGCCGGCTGCGAAAAAGCCGGCCGCCAAGGCCAAGGCACCGGCCAAGGCCAGCACCGCCGCGAAGAAGAAAGCCGCCCCGGCCAAGCCAGCCGCGAAAAAGGCCGCCACCGACAAGAAAGTCGCCGCCAACAGCCCTGCGAAGACCAACTGATCGTCAAGGAAACGCAGTCATGACCCAATCCCTGGCCGATATGCGCCGCGACTACACCCGTGATGGCCTGGCCGAAGCCCAGGCCCCGGGGGAGCCGTTCGCGCTGTTCCACCACTGGTTCGCCGATGCGGTGAAGACCGAGCAGCTACCGGTGGAAGCCAACGCCATGACCCTGGCGACCGTCGACGCCGACGGCCGCCCGCATTGCCGGGTGCTGTTGCTCAAGGCCTTAGATGCCCGAGGGTTCACTTTCTTCACCAACTATGAAAGCGCCAAGGGCCAGCACATCGCGGCGAACCCGTTCGCGGCCATGACTTTCTTCTGGCCGGCGCTGGAGCGCCAGGTGCGGATCGAAGGGCGGGTGGAAAAGGTCACGGCCAAGGAGTCGGACGATTACTACCAGGTACGCCCACTGGGCAGCCGCCTGGGCGCCTGGGCGTCGCCGCAGAGTCGGGTAATTGCCGACCGCGAGGAACTGGAAGGGCTGGTCAAGGCCACCGAGGCGCGCTTTTCCGATACGCAACCGCATTGCCCGGAACACTGGGGCGGCTATCGCCTGGTGCCGGAGCGTGTCGAGTTCTGGCAGGGGCGGGCCAGTCGCTTGCATGATCGGCTGAACTACCGACTGATCGATGGCCAGTGGCTGCGCGAGCGTTTGGCGCCCTGACATCTGGGGCCGCTGTGCGGCCCATCGCGGCACAAGGCCGCTCCTACAGGAATCGCGTAACCCTGTAGGAGCGGCCTTGTGCCGCGATGGGCTGCAAAGCAGCCCCAGCATTACCGATACCCCGCCGCCTCCCGCTCCAGCCACGCCGCCAACTCCTTGCGCCGCACCTTCTCGACCCGCGCCCGTTCCAGCAACTCGAGCATGAAATCCCGCTTCGCCGGATCCTCCCCGGCCAGCGACAGCGCCAGGTCCCGGTCCATCCAGCGACGCATGCGCACATACAGCCACCCGTGGAAATACAGGCCGGCGATAGTCACCACGACGACGATGAAGTAATCCATGGCTATCCTTGGTCTCACGTAAAAGGCCCGCCACACAGCCGGCATAGGCTGTACCCAGGCTGAATGAAAACAATTTTATAACGTTTGCGCCGTGACACTTGTCAAGGCGCGGAGTCTAATGGACACCTGTCTTATGGAGATTGACCCCATGCGTAAATCCGCTTTGCTGCTGGCCAGCTTCACCACCGTGTCGCTGCTGCTGGGCGGCTGCCAGTCGTCGCTGACCGGCGACAGCTACTCCCGTGATGAGGCCCGCCGCGTGCAGACCGTGCGCATGGGTACCATCGAATCCCTGCGTCCGGTGAAGATCGAAGGCACCAAGACCCCGATCGGTGGTGGCGCCGGCGCCATCGTCGGTGGTGTCGCCGGTAGCGCCATCGGTGGCGGCCGTGGCAGCGTCGTGGCTGCGGTGATCGGTGCCGTGGCCGGTGGCCTGGCAGGTTCCGCCGCCGAAGAGGGCCTGACCCGCACCCAGGGCGTCGAGATCACCGTGCGTGAAGACGATGGCAGCATGCGCGCCTATGTGCAGCAAGTGCAGCAGAACGAGGTTTTCCGCGTGGGCGAGCGCGTGCGCATCATGACCGTCGATGGCACCAGCCGCGTCACTCACTGATCGCCGTACAAAAGAAACCCCGAACGGGCTTGGCCTGTTCGGGGTTTTCTTTTGCCTGTAGCCGCGATCGGATTACAGGCCGAGCATGTCCCGCGCCACCGCTTCGGCGATACGGATGCCATCCACGCCGGCCGAAAGAATGCCGCCAGCGTAGCCCGCGCCTTCGCCCGCCGGGAACAAGCCCTTGAGGTTGAGGCTCTGCAAGCTGGCATCACGGGTGATGCGCAGCGGCGACGAGGTGCGGGTCTCGATGCCGGTCAGCACCGCATCGTGCAGGTTGTAGCCCTTGATCTGGCGGTCGAAGGCCGGCAGCGCCTCACGGATCGCCTCGATGGCGAAGTCAGGCAGGCTCGGGGCCAGGTCGCCCAGGGTCACGCCCGGCTTGTAGGACGGCTCGACGCTGCCCAGTGCGGTGGACGGGCGGCCGGCGACGAAGTCGCCCACCAACTGCGCCGGTGCCTGGTAGTTGCTGCCGCCCATCACGTAGGCATGGGCCTCCAGGCGTTCCTGCAGCTCGATGCCAGCCAGTGGGCCGCCCGGGTAGTCGCGCTCGGGGTCGATACCGACGACGATACCGGAGTTGGCGTTGCGCTCATTACGCGAGTATTGGCTCATGCCGTTGGTGACCACGCGGCCCGGTTCGCTGGTGGCGGCGACCACGGTGCCGCCTGGGCACATGCAGAAGCTGTAGACCGAGCGACCGTTCTTGGCGTGGTGCACCAGCTTGTAGTCGGCGGCGCCGAGTTTCGGGTGGCCGGCGTACTTGCCCAGGCGCGCCTTGTCGATCAGCGACTGCGGGTGCTCGATACGGAAACCGACCGAGAACGGCTTGGCTTCCATGAACACGCCCTTGGCGTGGAGCATGCGGAAGGTGTCGCGGGCGCTGTGCCCCAAGGCCAGCACCACATGCCGCGAGTGCAGCTGTTCACCGCTCTGCAGTACCACGCCGGTGAGCTGTTCGCCGTCGATCAGCAGGTCGGTAACCTTCTGCTCGAAGCGCACTTCACCGCCCAGGGTGATGATTTCCTCGCGCATCTTCTCGACCATGCTGGTCAGGCGGAAGGTACCGATGTGCGGCTTGTTGATGTAGAGGATCTCGTCCGGGGCGCCGGCCTTGACGAACTCTTCCAGCACCTTGCGGCCGTGGTGGTTAGGGTCCTTGATCTGGCTGTACAGCTTGCCGTCGGAGAAGGTGCCGGCGCCGCCTTCGCCGAACTGCACGTTGGACTCGGGGTTGAGCACGCTCTTGCGCCACAGGCCCCAGGTGTCCTTGGTGCGCTGACGCACTTCCTTGCCGCGCTCGAGCACGATTGGCTTGAAGCCCATCTGCGCCAGTAACAGCCCGGCGAAGATGCCGCAGGGGCCGAAGCCGACCACGATCGGGCGCGCAGGCAGCTCGGCCGGGGCCTGGCCAACGAACTTGTAGCTGACGTCCGGGGCCACGCCGATCTTGGCGTCGCCTTCGAAGCGGCGCAGCAGTTCGTCTTCGTTGCTGGTTTCAAGGTCGATGGTGTAGATGAACAGCAGCTCGCTGTTCTTCTTGCGCGCATCGTAGCTGCGCTTGAACAGGGTGAAACCGAGCAGTTGCTCATCGCTGATGCCCAGGCGCTGGACGATGGCGGCGCGCAGCTCGTCGTCGGAGTGGTCCAGGGGCAGCTTCAGTTCGGTGATTCGTAGCATGGCAGGGTCCAGTATCCCGGCCATGGGCGGCCGGCAGCTTTACACAAACCGCCAAGTATAAGCTGTTAGCCGCCCCGACTGGCAGGATAAAAGTGCCTGGCGATCAGAGGTCGCGGGCGCCGCCGTAGTAGGCGCAGCCCTGCAGGGTCTTACCGTCGATGCGCAGCTCGGCCTTGAGGTGGCGGATGGCACCGGTGGCGCCGTCGACGCAGCGCTGCGGCGCGACCCACAGCTCGACGCGCTGGCCGTTGGCCTCGCTGGACAGGCTCAGGCCACCGCCGGGCATTGCCTCTTCCAGGTAGGGCAGCGCCAGCGGATCCTGGCCGATGCGGTTGAGCACCATGCCCTTGCCGCTGGCCTTGATGTCCCAGTCCGGCTCGTGGCCGCCGGCACGCAGGGTCAGTTGCTTGAAGTTCGGATCTTCGCAGCCGGAATACTCGGAGGTTTCGAGGCGGTACAGGCGGGTCACGTCGAGCTGGCCGTCGCTGCCGGCCTGCTTGCTGCCGGTCATGCGCGCGCGGACGTCGGCGAACAGCTTGTCACCGGCGTCGTCGGCCAGGTTGGCGGCTTCCTGCAGGATGCCGGTGGCGGCAACGTCGTTGACGATGAAACGACGGCTTTCGCTGCAGGGCTTGAACAGCAGATGACCGCCGGCCGCGCTCAGTTCGCCTTGCATGCGGGTGGTGCCCAGGTTCGGGTCGACCGGTTTTTCGGCCAGCATCTGGCAGCCGGCGAACAGCGGTAGCAGGGCGGTAAGCAGCAGGGAAGGGGTGAGGCGCATGGGGCGGGCTCCGGGAGACGTTGCAAAAGAGCTGGCCACGTTACGCAGGGTGCGCATGGATCACAAGGGCCTCATCGCGGGGCAAGTCGCATCGGCGCTCCGCGATGAGGCCCGCGCAGGCGCAAGAAAAAAGGGCCCGAAGGCCCTTTGATCATTCAACCCCCGAGGTACGCGTCGCGCACCTTAGGGTCGGTCAGCAACGCTTCACCGGTGCCCTGCATCACCACCTTGCCGTTCTCCAGCACATACGCCCGGTCGGCGATCTTCAGCGCCTGGTTGGCGTTCTGCTCCACCAGGAACACGGTCACGCCATCGCGGCGCAGCTGTTCGATGATGTCGAAGATCTGCTGGATGATGATCGGCGCCAGGCCCAGCGACGGTTCGTCGAGCAGCAGCAGCTTGGGCTTGCTCATCAGCGCCCGGCCGATGGCCAGCATCTGCTGCTCGCCGCCGGACATGGTGCCGCCGCGCTGGATGTAGCGTTCCTTCAGGCGTGGGAACAGCTGCAGGACCTTGTCCAACTGCTCCTGGTAGTCGCCCTTGTCGGTGAAGAAACCGCCCATGGCCAGGTTTTCCTCGACGGTCAGGCGCGAGAACACGCGGCGGCCTTCAGGCACCACCGCGATGCTCTTGCGCATGATGTGCGAGGACGACTGGCCGACCAGCTCCTCGCCCAGGTACTTGATGCTGCCGCTGCTCGCCTGGGGCGAGCCGCAGAGGGTCATCAGCAGGGTCGACTTGCCGGCACCGTTGGCACCGATCAGGGTGACGATCTCGCCCTGGTTGATCTCCACGTTGACGCTGTGCAGCGCCTGGATCTTGCCGTAGAAGGTGGAAACGTTCTCGAACTTCAGCATTTACGCTTCCCCCAGGTAGGCCTTGATCACATCAGGGTTGCCGCGAATCTCTTCCGGCGTGCCATCGGCCAGGGGCGTGCCCTGGTTGATCACCACGATGTGGTCGGAAATGCTCATCACCAGTTTCATGTCGTGCTCGATCAGCAGCACGGTCACGTTGTGGGATTCGCGCAGGTAGGCGATGAGGGCCTTGAGGTCCTCGGTCTCCTTGGGGTTGAGGCCGGCGGCCGGTTCGTCGAGCATGATGATCCGCGGTTGGGTCATCATGCAGCGGGCGATTTCCAGGCGCCGTTGCTGGCCGTAGGCAAGGGTGCCGGCGGTACGGTTGGCGAACTCGGTCAGGTTGACCTTCTCCAGCCAATACTGCGCGCGCTCCATGGCCTCCTTCTCGCTGCGGCGGAAGCTCGGGGTCTTGAACAGGCCGGCGAAGAAGTTGGTGTTCAGGTGACGGTGCTGGGCGATCAGCAGGTTTTCCAGCGCGGTCATTTCCTTGAACAGGCGCACGTTCTGGAAGGTCCGCACCACGCCCTTGCGGGCGATCTGATGGCCGGCCAGGCCCTGGATCGGCTGGCCGTCGAGCAGGATGGTGCCGCCGCTGGGCTTGTAGAAGCCGGTGAGGCAGTTGAACACGGTGGTCTTGCCGGCGCCGTTCGGGCCAATCAATGCCACCACCTGTTTTTCCTTGACGGTCAGGCCCACGCCGTTGACCGCCAACAAGCCGCCGAAGCGCATGCTCAGGCCGCTGACTTGCAGAATTTCGCGGCTCATCGCGGCAGCTCCATGTGCGGACGTTGCATGGGCAGCAGGCCCTGCGGACGCCAGATCATCATCAACACCATCAGCGCACCGAACATCAGCATCCGGTATTCGCTGAACTCACGCATCATCTCCGGCAGCAGGATCATCACGATGGCCGCGAGAATCACGCCCAGCTGCGAACCCATGCCACCCAGCACGACGATGGCGAGGATGATCGCCGACTCGATGAAGGTGAACGACTCCGGTGTCACCAGCCCCTGGCGGGCGGCGAAGAAGCTGCCGGCGAAACCGGCGAAGCAGGCACCCAGGGTGAACGCCGAGAGCTTGATCACGGTGGGGTTCAGGCCCAGCGCGCGGCAGGCGATCTCGTCTTCACGCAGCGCTTCCCAGGCACGCCCGATCGGCATGCGCAGCAGGCGGTTGATGACGAACAGCGCCAGCAGTGCCAGCAGCAGGGCCACCAGGTAGAGGAAGATCACCTTGTTGATCGAGTTGTATTCCAGCCCGAAGAACTCGTGGAAGGTCTGCATCCCTTCGGCAGCTTTACGTTCGAAGGTCAGGCCGAAGAACTCCGGCTTGGGGATGTTGCTGATGCCGTTGGGGCCGCCGGTCCAGTCGGTGAGGTTGCGCAGGAACAGGCGAATGATTTCGCCGAAGCCCAGCGTCACGATCGCCAGGTAGTCGCCGCGCAGGCGCAGCACCGGGAAGCCGAGCAGGAAACCGAAGGTGGCGGCCATCAGGCCGGCGATCGGCAGGCACACCCAGAAGCTCCAGCCCAGGTAGTGCGAGAGCATCGCGTAGCTGTAGGCGCCGACGGCGTAGAAGCCGACGTAACCCAGGTCGAGCAGGCCCGCAAGCCCCACCACGATGTTCAGGCCCAGGCCCAGCAGCACGTAGATCAGGATCAGCGTGGCGATGTCGACCGCGCCGCGCGAGCCGAAGAACGGCCAGATCAGCGCCGCCACGATCAGCCCCATGATGACCCAGCGCTGGGTCTTCGGCAGGGTGAGGAAGTTGGTCACCGAAGGCGGTACCAGCTTGCGCTCCGAGCGGCGGCCCATCACCGCGCTCCACTGCTTGTCGAACAATACGCGCAGGAACATCAGCACCGAGCACGCGGCGATGATGCTGATGGTGAACGAGCCCTGGCTGTGCACGATCAGGCTGATGCCGTCGATGCTGAGTTTCAGGCCCAGCACCGGGAAGGCCACGGCCCAGACCAGCAAGGCGCTGAAGAACGCCTGTTTGAGATTTCTGTTCATACTTTTTCAACCTCCGGGCGGCCCAGGATGCCGGTCGGCCGGAACAGCAGGACAAGAACCAAAAGACCGAATGCCACCACGTCCTTGTACTGGTCGCCGAAGATGTCGGCGCCGAACGCTTCGGCCACGCCCAGCACCAGCCCGCCGAGCATGGCGCCCGGGATGCTGCCGATGCCGCCCAGTACCGCCGCGGTGAAGGCCTTCAGGCCCACCAGGAAACCGGCGTTGGGGTTGATCACCCCGTACTGCATGCTCAGCAGCACGGCCGCCACCGCCGCCAGCGCGGCGCCGATGACGAAGGTCAGGGCGATGATGTTGTTGGTGTTGATGCCCAGCAGGTTGGCCATCTTGATGTCCTCGGCGCAGGCGCGGCAGGCGCGGCCCAGGCGGGAACGGGAGATGAACAGGGTCAGGCAGGTCATGGCGACGAGGGTCACCACGAACACCAGGATCTGCATGTACGAGACCAGCACTTCCTCAGCGCCGCCCGGGCCGAACGAGAAGCTGCCGGGGATCAGGTTGGGGATGGACTTGTCCTTCGAATCCTGCGACAGCAGGACGGTGTTCTGCAGGAAGATCGACATGCCGATGGCGGAGATCAGCGGGATCAGCCGGTTGCTGTTGCGAAGCGGCCGGTAGGCGACCCGTTCGATGCTGTAGCCGTAGGCGCTGGTGACGAAGATCGTGGCGACGAAGGCCACGGTCATGAGGATCGGCAACGAGTGGATGCCCATCATGGCCAGCCCGGCGAGGGCGATGAAGGCCACGTAGGAACCGATCATGTACACCTCGCCGTGGGCGAAGTTGATCATGCCGATGATGCCGTACACCATCGTGTAACCGATGGCGATCAGCGCGTAGGTACTGCCGATGGTCAATCCGTTAACCAGTTGTTGTAGGAAATGGTAGATCTCAGGCATTACAGCGCTCCTAAAAACCTGATTTGCATTTCTCTGGCGGGGGATGACCCCGGCCCATGTTCTCGTGGTCTACGCCACGTGATCTTGTGCGGGCACAACCAGGAAACCGCGGGTGACGGTTTTAAGATTTTCAGGTGAACCGGCTCCCGGATCACGGGAATCAGGTCCATAGAACCTCGTAAAACAAAGCCCACTGCTCGCACAGTGGGCTTCTCGGTCAGCTATTAGTCACGCAGTTACTGAGGGGAGACTTCGGTCTTCGGCTTGCCGAAGTGCCATTCGTAGACCACGAACTTGAAGTCTTTCAGGTCGCCTTTCGCGTCGTAGGACAGGTCGCCGGTCGGGGTCTTGAAGGTGCCGGCGTGGATGGCGGCAGCCACCTTGTCGGCGTCTTCGGACTTGGCGGCTTTGATGCCTTCGGCGATCAGCTGGACAGCCGAGTAGGCCGGGAACACGAACGGACCGCTCGGGTCCTTGCCGTCGGCCTTGATCGCGTCGACGATGGCCTTGTTCGCAGGGTCGGCGTCGAACGATTTCGGCAGGGTGACCAGCAGGCCTTCGGAAGCGCCCTGGGCGATCTGCGAGATGGAGTCGTTACCCACGCCTTCCGGCCCCATGAACTTGGCTTTCAGGCCCTTCTCTTGCGCCTGGCGCAGGATCAGGCCCAGCTCCGGGTGGTAGCCGCCGTAGTAGACGAAGTCGACGTTGTTCTGCTTGAGCTTTTGGATGATCGAGGAGAAGTCCTTGTCACCGGCGTTCAGGCCTTCGAAGACGGCAACCTTGGTGCCTTTGCCTTCCAGGGTGGTCTTGACCGCGGTGGCGATGCCTTCGCCGTACTGCTGCTTGTCGTGCAGGACCGCAACGACCTTCGGTTTGACGTGGTCGGCGATGTAGTTGCCGGCGGCCGGGCCCTGGGCGCTGTCCAGGCCGATGGTACGGAAGACCATCTTGTAGCCACGGCTGGTGATGTCCGGGGAGGTGGCGGCGGGGGTGATCATGATCACGCCTTCGTCTTCGTAGATGTCGGACGCAGGCTGGGTGGAGCTGGAGCACAGGTGGCCGATCACGTACTTGACGCCATCGTTGACCACTTTGTTGGCGACGGCCACGGCCTGTTTAGGGTCGCACGCGTCGTCGTATTCCTTGGCTTCGAGCATCTTGCCATCGACGCCGCCCTTGGCGTTGATGTCCTTGATGGCCTGTTTGGCGCCGACGAACTGCATGTCGCCGTACTGGGTCACCGGCCCGGTCTTGGGACCGGCGATGCCGATCTTGATGGTGTCGGCGGCAAACGAATGGCTGGCGACTCCGGCCAGAACCATCGCGGCAAACAGCTTGGAAATCTTGATCATAGTGCTCCACTCATTCTGTTGTAATTCTTATAGTCCTGAGGCCAGGGCTACAGACCGGGCGGGATCTACGGCCTGGCTACGCCATGCCGTGAGCCCACCTTCCCCCGGAACATGTCCCGGAACTGTACCGGTACAGTGTAGAGCGCCGTCCGAGCGCTTGAAAAGCGGGCGAAAAGCGTCTGTTTCGAGGGGTGTCGCCTGGTCGACATAAAGATACAGAAAAGCGCCATCACTTTGCCGGTATCTGCGGCCCGCCCCCACAAGTTCGGGCCTGATCGACCAAATTACGTATTTGAAACCAGGTTTTTCTGCAAAAATGCCGGCCTTTTTGTTGGACGATCTTTGCGCAGGTAAACCCATGACTGATCAAGTAAGCACCCTCTATGCCAAATTGCTCGGCGAGACCGCCGTCATCGAGTGGAAAGCCCTGGAGCGTTTCTGGGCCAAGGGTGACCTGATTTGGGTCGACCCCAGCCTCGACCTGATCACCGTTGCCGAGGCGATGGCCGAGAATCGCAGCGAGATCTTCGCCAAGTGGCGTAATGATGGCACTGTCGGAGCGGTTTCCGCCGAGCAGGCGCTCGACCTGCAAACCCGCGATCCAGAGATCTGGGCAGTGGTGGTTTCGCCGTTCATCGTGATCCAGGCGAAGAAAGCGGAATAAGCACGCGCTTTTTTAGTGCGCAAAAATGCGCAAGCGCCCCGCTCTGGTGCGCATTGACGCTCACGTAAGGTGGAAGTTGGTAACAGTGGCGGGGTGATTTGGCGGGGCGGTAACAGTTTACGGAATGCGTAAATGGGGCTGCTGCGCAGCTCCTTCGCGGCACAAGGCCGCTCCTACAGGAGGGCGCGATTTCCTGTAGGAGCGGCCTTGTGCCGCGAAAGGGCCACTAAGTGGCCCCTGCTCTATCAGTAATCCACGCGCCCGGTATGGCTGTTCAGCGAAATCACCCGGGTCTTGCCGATACGGTGGCGGAAGATCTCGCGCAGGTACTTCACCGCCTTCTTCACGCACTCGCGCGACAGGCGGATATCGTTGATCGACACGAACCGGCTCTTGTCGTTGATCAGTTCGCGGTACTTCTTCTCGTACATCGGTTTGATCGCGTACCAGTTGGTGTCGAGGATCTTCGCCGGATTCTCGAACTCGTTGAGCAGGTCGTCGATGCTGTCTTCGTCGAAATGCTCGCTGGTGATGAACTCCAGGATCGCGTTGTCCATGGTGTCGTCGAAGCGGTACGGGTTGCGCGCGAAGCAACGCTTGATGAAGGCCACGATCAGGGTCAGGAAGTCGTCCGACAGGCACGGGCTCTTGGCGATCAGGGTGGTCAGCGACAGGTTGGCCGAGGCGCCGATCACCAGCGCGTAGCGCTTGAGCGTGGTGTTGGGGAACAGGCTGTTGAGGTGGGTCTTGAGCCGGTTCAGGTCCATGTACGACAGCTTGTAGTCCTTGGGCAGGGAGACGATCGACACCACCGACGAGCAGTTCTTGAAGAAGTGCAGATCGTGCAGGGCCGCGGCGTCGTAGCCCGAGGCCTGGTACTGCTCCAGCGCGGCGCGGTAGCGGCGCGACTCGATCGGCAGCAGGCTGATGCCTTCGATGGCCTGGGTCTGCTTGTTGAAGTGCGGCAGGTCGATGGAGCGGAAGAACAGGTCGTCGATGTCCAGGCGCGGCTGCTCGCGCTCGAACACCTTGAACTTGTCCGACCCCGCCGGCGGCACTTCCGGCACCACCGACTCGGCGTAGGCGATGGCCACGGGGCCGGCCAGGCTCATGAACAGGTCGTTGGCGTCCAGGCGAATGGTCTCGCCGATGTCGATGCCGGCACGACGGAAGTAGTTCTGGTCGTAGTCGGTGGTCACCGCCTGGGCGGTGAGAATGTTGAAGATCTGCTGGGAGATGTACTGGTTGGCGTGCTTCTCCATGGCGTTGACGTCGATGTTCTGGATCGTGCCGTCATCGCTCTCCTCGGCGTAGCGCATGATGTCGTTGGAGATCAGCATCATCGCGTTCCACGGGCGGATGCGGCCCATGACGCTGGCTTCGCTGCTGTCTTCATTGTCGAAGTTGTACGAGAAATCCCATTCCTCAGACAGGTACTTGCACAACAGGCGCCCGGCGTTGATGTGCAGCGCTTCGGACATTTCGCTGCGGTGGTCGGAGGCGTTGGGCAGCACGCAGATGCCGCTGGTGAAGATCGGCTCGAAGACGAACGAGTGCCCGCTCTTGCCGTCGTTCTCGTCGGCCGGCTTGGTATCGAAGGTCTTGTTCATGTACGAATACTGCTGGGCCAGGCCGAATTCCGAGGCCATGCCCGAGCCGGTGCCGCCGCCGGCGCTGAAGATGTAGAAGTACAGGCGCGACTGGTTGGCCTTGATGCCGCAGGAGTCGATCAGGTACGAGTGGATCAGCTTCCAGTCGGCGCTGGAGAAGCGCTGGGTGTCCTTGTTGAGAATGATCTTGGCCAGGTACTGGCCGAGGATCGGCGCGTTACCGGCGCCCCCGGCATGCACCTCGGACAGGTCCATGATCTTCATCTTGCTGTAGTCGCGCAGGAAGCCGCCACGCTCGCCCTTGCGCGAGAAACGGATGCGCCCGGCGATGTCCTTGTCCAGGTCGCCCAGCATTACCAGCGGCTCGACCAGGAACACCGGCTTGGCGGCCTTGTTCTGCACCAGGCGCAGGTTCTGGCGGATCCAGCGCGCCGGGCTGTAGCCGGCCTCGCCCTTGAAACGGTCCTCGTTGTTGTACTCGTTGAGGAAGAAGGTGCGGGCGTTGTACACCAGTTCCGCCACGTCCAGTGCGATGTTCGAGCCACAGCGGCCCAGGCCGATCAGGCATACCGACGGGAACTGCTGCTCCAGGCGCAGCTGGTCCTCGTCCTCCACGTGCAGGTTCGGCGGGAACACCAGGTCACGCAGGCCGTCGAGGTTGTCGAGGATGCGCTGGATGTCCTGTTCGGTGAAGTACAGGTACTGCTGCGCCGGCATGCTGCGGGCGGCGGGAAGGTCTCGAGCACTGCCGGCGGTCAGCGAAGTGGGGCTGAGGGTCGGCTCGGGGACCGCATTGGCAGAAGTGTTCGTAGAGGTCATAGTGCGCCATTTGCCTGGAGTGGTTGGCTTCCCGGTGATGCATGTCATCTAGCCATCACGGAGAAATTTCGCGACTTTATCAGTGCGTCTTTTTCTTATGCGATAGGGGGTTTCCTTAGGCGGACTAAGGTTTTTCCTTTCGCACCCGCATTGCATCGTCCGTTTGTCACGCTTCTTTAATCTGGAGTTGCTCATGAGTACTGCATTGCCTTCGTTGGGGTTTGCCGGGATCGGTCTGATGGGCCTGCCGATGTGCCGTCGGCTGCTGGCCGCGGGGTATCCGCTGACCGTGTGGAACCGCAGCCCGGACAAGTGCGCCGAGCTGGTCGCCGCTGGTGCGCGGCTGGCCGCCAGCCCCGCCGAGCTGTGCCAGGCGACGGACATGGTGCTGCTGTGCCTGGCCGACACGGCGGTGGTGCGCGAGGTGGTGTTCGGTGACCAGGGCATCGTCCAGGGCGGTCGCCACGGCCAGCTGCTGGTGGACTTCTCCAGCCTGGAGCCGACCGCCACCCGGGAGATGGCTGCCGAGCTGGCCGCCCTGTGCGGCATGGCCTGGCTCGATGCGCCGGTGTCCGGTGGCACGCCTGGGGCCGAGGCCGGCACTCTGGCGATCATGGTTGGCGGCGAGGCCGGCGACCTGGAGCGGGCGCGGCCGGTGCTGCTGACCCTGGGCCAGCGGGTGACGCACATGGGCGCGGTGGGCGCCGGCCAGGTGACCAAGGCGTGCAATCAGATGATCGTGGCCTGCAATGCGCTGGTGATCGCCGAGGTGGTGGCGCTGGCCGAGCAGTCGGGGGTCGATGCGCGGCTGATCGCCGAGGCGCTGGCCGGTGGATTCGCTGACTCCAGGCCGCTGCAGATCCTTGCCCCGCAAATGGCTGAGAGCCGCTTCGAACCGGTCAAGTGGCATGTCCGGACCTTGCTCAAGGACCTCGACACTGCGGTGAAATTCTCCCGCGAGCAGGGCTCGGCGACGCCGCTCAGTGGCCTCGCCGCGCAATTGATGCGCCTGCACGGTAGCCAGGGTTATCTGCAAAAAGATCCGGCGACCCTGGTAGCGCTGTATCGCAACAAGGACTGAGTTCGCCCGGCTGGCGGTCGAGCCGTTCGAGAATCGGCCGCAGCTCGGACAGCGGCACCGGCCGGCTGAGCAGGTAGCCCTGCAGGTAGTCGCAGCCATGGCTGGCCAGGAACTCATGCTGCTCGACGGTCTCGACGCCTTCGGTGACCACCTTCAGGTGCAGGGTGTGGGCCATGATGATGATCGCCTGGACGATCTCCCGGTCCTTCTGGCTGCCTGGCACATCCTGGATGAACGAGCGGTCGATCTTCAGCACATCCAGTGGCAGGCGCTTGAGGTAGGCCAGTGACGAATAGCCGGTGCCGAAGTCGTCGATCGACAGCGCCACGCCCTGGGCGCGGATGCGCTTGAGCAGGCTGATGGTGTGGTGAATGTCGCCCATCAGCGCGTTTTCGGTGACCTCCAGCTCCAGCTGGCGCGGCGCCAGGCCAGCCTGGAACAGCGCCATCTCCACCTCGGTGGCCAGTTCTTCGCGGCCGAGGGTGAGTGCCGAGCAGTTCACCGTGACCTTCAGTTCGCCATAGCCATGGCAATTGAGCTGGGCCAGATCCTCGCAGGCCCGGCGCAGCACCCACAGGTCCAGTTCGGCGATCAGGCCGTTGGCCTCGGCGATGCAAATGAAGCGGTCAGGGCTGAGCAGGCCGTGTTGCGGGTGCTGCCAGCGCACCAGGGCCTCGAGCTTGGCCACCTGGCCGCTGCGCAGGTCGAAGATCGGCTGGTAGTGCACGCACAGGCCGCGTTCCTCGAACAGCGCCACACGCAGTTCCTCCTCCAGTTGCAGCTCCAGGGTGGCGCGGGTCTTCAGGCCATTGTTGAAGAAGTTCAGGCTGTTGCGCCCGCAACCCTTGGACTGGTACAGCGCCAGGTCGGCGTTCTTCAGCAGTTCCTCGGTGCTCTGGCCGTCGTCTGGGAAGATGCTGATGCCGATGCTGGTGGTCATCACCATGCGCCGGCCCGCCAGGTCGATCGGCTCCTTCATCCGCTGCATGATGCGCTGGGCCAGGTGGCGGGCCTCGTCGCGGCTGTTGAGGCTGGTGACGATGCAGAACTCGTCGCCACCGAAGCGCGCCACCAGGTCCTGGCCGCGGGTTGCGGCCTTGATATGGCCGGCGATCACCTTGAGCAGCTCGTCGCCGGCGGCATGCCCGAGGCTGTCGTTGATGCGTTTGAAATGGTCGATGTCGAGGAACATCACCGCCAGCATGCCCTCATGGGCGGCCTGTTCGGCCAGGCGCTCGGCGAACACCTGGTTGAAGCCGCGGCGGTTGACCAGGTTGGTCAGGGCATCGTAGTGGGCGGCCTGCTGCAGCGAAGCCCGGGCCTGGTCGAGCTGGCTGAGCAGCACATTGACCCGGCGCAGGTCGTGCTCCTTGCTCTGCAGCTTCTTGTCGGCCAGCGCCGCGCTGATGCTGCCGCCGCTGATCAGCAGGGTGATGACGGCGATGGTCAGCGCCAGTTGCAGGCTGTTGTCGGTCGAGGGCAGGCGCAGGGCGGTTTCGCCGGGAATCACCAGGGTCATGGCGGCCATGCCGGTGAAATGGGTCAGCACGATGCCCCCGGCCATCAGCAGGCTGGCACCGTACTTGAGCAGCAGGTGCAGGGTGCCGCTGCCCTTGTTGAAGTAACGGGCCATCAGCAGCGCCACCAGGCTGGCGAGCACGGCAATGGCGACGGAGGCGAGCAGCAGGCCGGTCTGGTAGTACTGCTGGGCGCTGGTCTGCAGGGCGGCCATGCCGGTGTAGTGCATGACACTGATGCCCAGACCGATGAACAGTGCGGTCTGCAGGTAGTGACGCAGGCGCATTTCGCTGCGGTTGAGGCTGTTCATCGCCAGCCAGGCGGCGAGCAGGGCCACCAGCAGCGACAAACCGGTCAGCGGCGCGTCGAAGTGGATCTCCAGCGGTGCCTGGAACGCCAGCATGCTGATGAAGTGCATGGCCCAGATCCCGCCAGCCAGGCAGCAGGCGCCAAGCACTCGCCATTGCCGACGCGCGAAGCGGTCTTCGCAGTGGCTCTGGCGTTCGCTCATGTCCAGGGTGGCGAAACAGGCGGCGCTGGCCACGATGAAGGCGAGCAGCACCAGGAAGGGGTTGTGTCGGCAGTCGAGGATGATCTGTCCGGTCGCCGGCAGCTCGGCGAACAATTGCAGTCCCAGCCACTCCATTGCAGGCCTCTTCGTCGAGTCTTCACTCGTCCCCAAAAAAGCACAGATGGAGACTGTTCCTGCAGGAGTATAGAAACGGGTGCTTAAGCCTTCCTGATTAATGGCACTTTGATTTCTACCATTTGGATATGAAGGCAATAGCTGGATGGTCTAAATGGATATCGCTGCCCCGCACGATCCTTGTAGGAGCGGCCTTGTGTCGCGAAAGGGCTGCGAAGCAGCCCCAGAATTTCAGCGTTCATGCAAAGATCGCCGGGGCCGCTTTGCGGCCCTTTCGCGACACAAGGCCGCTCCTACAGGGGATGTGTGAGTCCTGATCACACTGCAAGACAGCGGCTCCCAAAAGGTGCAGCAATGTTCCCGTGGGAGCCGGCTTGTCCTGCAATGATCAACCCGCTACAAGCACTCGGATCGCCTCAAGACGCAGCGCCGCTTTGTCCAGCGCCGCCAGCCCTTCTTCACGCTGCTTGCGCAGGGCATCGATCTCGCTGTCACGCACGCTCGGGTTCACGGCCTTCAGCGCGGTCAGGCGCGCCAGTTCCTCGTCGGCCTCGGCGGTGAGCCGCTGCCGGGCCTGGGCCACGCGTTCGTCGTGGGTCGGCAGGACCTTGGCCTCGCCGGCGGCGATGCGCTTGGCCAGCACGTCGCGCTGGGCCTGGACGAACTTGTTGGCGCTGGCCTTGGGCACGCTTTCGAGCTGGTCGTTGAGGGTTTCGAACGCCACCCGCGGGCCCAGGTCGTTGCCGTTGGTGTCGAGCAGGCAGCGCAACGCGGCCGGCGGCAGGTAGCGGCCCAGTTGCAGGCTGCGCGGAGCCACCACCTCGCTGACGTAGAGCAGTTCGAGCAGCACGGTGCCAGGCTTGAGCGCCTTGTTCTTGATCAGCGCCACCGCAGTGTTGCCCATCGAGCCGGACAGCACCAGGTCCATGCCGCCCTGGACCATCGGGTGCTCCCAGGTGAGGAACTGCATGTCCTCGCGCGACAGCGCCTGGCCACGGTCGTAGGTGATGGTCACGCCTTCGTCGTCGCCCAGCGGGAAGCTGGCGTCGAGCATCTTCTCGCTCGGCTTGAGGATCAGGGCATTTTCCGAATGGTCCTCGCTGTCGATGCCGAAGGCGTCGAACAGGGTTTCCATGTAGATCGGCAGGGCGAACTGGTCGTCCTGTTCGAGAATGGCCTCGACCAGCGCCTGGCCTTCGCCGGCGCCGCCGGAGTTGAGTTCCAGCAGGCGGTCGCGGCCGGTGTGCAGCTCGGCTTCCAGGCGCTCGCGCTCGGCGCGGGCCTCGGCCACCAGCTTGCTCCAGCTCTTCTCGTCACTGTCGGCCAGCAGCGGCAGCAGGCGTGGGCCGAACTGGTGCTGCAGGGCGTTGCCGGTCGGGCAGGTGTTGAGGAAGGCGTTAAGGCCATCGTGGTACCACTGGAACAGGCGCTCCTGCGGGCTGTCCTGCAGGTACGGGATGTGCAGCTGGATCGTGTGTTTCTGGCCGATCCGGTCGAGACGGCCGATGCGCTGCTCGAGCAGGTCGGGGTGGGCCGGCAGGTCGAACATCACCAGGTGATGGGCGAACTGGAAGTTGCGGCCCTCACTGCCGATCTCGGAGCAGATCAGCACCTGGGCGCCGAATTCCTCGTCGGCGAAGTAGGCAGCGGCGCGGTCGCGCTCGAGGATGCTCATGCCTTCATGGAACACCGTGGCCGGGATGCCGGAACGCACGCGCAGGGCGTCTTCCAGGTCCATGGCGGTCTCGGCGTGGGCGCAGATCACCAGGACCTTGGTGCGCTTGAGCATCTTCAGGGTGTCGATCAGCCAGTCGACCCGTGGGTCGAAACGCCACCAGCGTTCGTCGTCGCCGGTCTCGCCCTGGGCCTGGAAGGCCACTTCCGGATACAGCTCGGCGCGCTCGCCCGAGGGCAGCTCGGCGTAGGCGTCGGGGTTGGCCAGCGGGTAGGGGTGCAGCTGGCGCTCGGGGAAGCCCTGGATCGCCGCGCGGGTGTTACGGAACAGCACGCGGCCGGTGCCGTGGCGGTCGAGCAGCTCGCGGATCAGGCGGGCGCTAGCCTGGCTGTCGCCATCGCTGATCGCGGCCAGCAGGGCTTCGCCTTCGGCACCGAGGAAGCCCTGGATAGTCGCGTGGGCTTTGGCCGACAGACGGCCTTCGTCGAGCAGTTCCTGCACCGCTTCGGCGACCGGGCGATAGTTTTCGCTCTCGGCGCGGAAGGCGGCCAGGTCGTGGAAACGGTTGGGGTCGAGCAGGCGCAGGCGGGCGAAGTGGCTGTCCTGGCCAAGCTGTTCCGGGGTGGCGGTGAGCAGCAGCACGCCCGGGATGACCTGGGCCAGTTGCTCGACCAGCGCATATTCGGCGCTGGCCTGCTCCTCGTGCCAGACCAGGTGGTGGGCCTCGTCGACCACCATCAGGTCCCAGCCGGCGGCGAACAGCGCGTCCTGGGCCTTCTCGTCCTCGACCAGCCACTCGAGGGCCACCAGCGCCAGCTGGGCATCCTCGAACGGGTTGCTGGCGTCGCTCTCGATGAAGCGCTCGGCGTCGAACAGCGCGACCTGCAGGTTGAAGCGTCGGCGCATTTCCACCAGCCACTGGTGCTGGAGGTTCTCGGGCACCAGGATCAGCACGCGGTTGGCGCGCCCGGACAGTAGCTGGCGGTGGATCACCAGGCCCGCCTCGATGGTCTTGCCCAGGCCCACTTCGTCGGCCAGCAGGACCCGTGGGGCGATGCGGTCGGCCACTTCACGGGCGATGTGCAGCTGGTGGGCGATGGGCTGGGCGCGTACGCCGCCCAGGCCCCACAGTGACGAGAGCATCTGCTTGCTGGTGTGCTGCAGGGTGTTGTAGCGCAGCGAGAACCACGACAGCGGGTCGATCTGCCCGGCGAACAGGCGATCGCTGGCCAGGCGGAACTGGATGAAGTTCGACAGCTGTGTCTCGGGCAGCGTGCGCGGCTGGTTCTGGCCGTCGATGCCGTGGTAGACCATCAGACCGTCGATGTCCTCGACCTCCTGCACGGTCAGCTTCCAACCTTCGAAGTGGGTGATCAGGTCGCCGGGCGAGAAGCGCACGCGGGTCAGCGGCGCATTGCGTAGCGAGTACTGGCGGGTGTCGCCCGTGGCCGGGTAGAGCACGGTCAACAGGCGGCCATCCTGCGCCAGGATGGTCCCAAGACCGAGCTCGGCTTCGCTGTCGCTGATCCAGCGTTGCCCCGGTTGATACTGCTGCGCCATACTGCCAAAACTCCCGCGATGAAAAAGCCGACTATGTTAACGGATCGGCTTCGCCAGACCAATGAATGTGAAGAGTCTAGCGCTTTCATCGACGAACACCGTCCCGTCACGAGGGCCACGCGCCAACATGGTTGCCAAGCACCGCTGGTTGAACGTCACCCTGGGCCTGGGCAGCCTTGCGCTGTTGGCCGCCTGTGAACAGAAGAGCTTCGAAGTCCTGCCACCGATTCCGGTCGAGCAACTGGAGGTACTCGGTGTGCAGACACCGATCAAGAGCGTGCACTTCCATGACCGCGAGGGGGAAGGCCTGCTGGTGCTGAGCCGGGTCGATGGCCAGGCCACTGACTCCGACACCGAGGAGGAAGTCGACAAGGTGGTGCTCAAGGCCACCTTGTATGGCCGTGCCGCCGGCGGTGATCCCTTCAAGGCGCGCTGGCAGATCGAGCAGGAGACCACCTGCGCCGGGCTGGACCTGGACGTCGACTTCTATACCGATGTCAGCGATGTCGGTGACCTGAACAAGGATGGCGTCGCCGAAGTGACCGTGGCCAGCCACGCCTTCTGCGGCGGCGGCATCGACCCCCACGACATCGCCATCGAGATGCGTGAGGGCCAGGCGATCTACACCATTACCGGCCAGTCGCTGATCAGCCCGCCGGGTGAAGACGCGTTCGGCGGTGAGCGCGAGGACAGCGCTTCGCTCAAGAGCGCCCCGCAGGTCGTGCGCGAGCACATGGACGCGGTCTGGCAGCAGGTCTACAAGAGGCCCTGGAGCGAGTCGAGCGCCGCGCCCGACGACGAGCCGGACGAAGAAACCGAATAAGCCCGCGCTATACTCCAGCGCAGTGCGGCGTTGTGATACGCCGCACACCTTCGACCGCGGGCATTCAAGGCGGCGCACCACCAGCCGACAACAAGGCTACAGGAGACCCACCATGCTGCCGCCGATCATCCCGCTCAGTGCCGCCCCCGTGACCTCGCAACAGGATCCGGTCAAGCCGCCGCCGACCATCCCGCCGGTGGTGCCCGCGCAGGCGACCTCCAGCGACGGCAGCATCGACCTCAAGCACCACCGCGATCCCGAGGAGCAGGCCCTGCTGCTGCGCGACGAGCAGCGTCGCCAGCAACAACGGCGCAAGCAGGCCGAAGGGGACCGCTACGATGCCGTGCCCGGCGAGGAACTCAACGCCGACAACACCGTGCCGGTGGCGCCGATGGGCGAGCGCACGCGTCAGGGACTGTTGGTGGATATCGAAGTCTGACCAAGGCTTGTACGAAAAGTCGCCGAGCGGCGATCAGGCAAGGCGAAAACAGGCGAGGAAGCGGAGTTTGCTGGTTGCAAATGAGCATTCCGAGCCTGTTTTCAACGCAGCATGATCGCCGCGCAGGCACTTTTCGTACAAAGCCTAGTCAGCACTGCCGCTTGCCTTCATCATTAAGGCCTCTGCTGTCCGTCGAGCCCGCCATGAGCCAAGACAACCTGATCGATTTCGGTGCCGAACGCGCCAAACGCATCCACGACCTCAACGACAAGCGCCTGAACGACATGCGTCAGGCCTTCGAGCAGGCCATGCCGCTGGCCCAGGCCAAGAAGAAAAAGCCCAAGGGCAAACCCAAGAAGCGCTGAAACTTGATGCAGGTCAACCCTGCACCCGCCTCGCGCGCCCGGCTCCGGGCGCCATTGACTCCGGTCAATTTTCCCCCTCCCGGCATTGGTTACCTTGCACCCATCGGATGACGGCACATCAAGGGAGGGGCCGACATGTTCTTCGACAACGTGGTTATCGCCGGTGTGGTAACGGTCGGGTTGATGTTGGCGTTCTTCGCCGGTCTGGGCATTTTCATCTGGAAGGACTCGAAAAAGCGCAACCAGCGCTGATCCTTCCCGATTCACGAGCACGCAAGGCATTTAGGGCGACTTCGGTCGCCCATTTTTTTTGCCTGTATTTTCATCGCGGGGTGGGGCTTGCCGACGAACGGGGCGCATCCATCTCAGGGCTGCTGGGCGGTCGCCGCCAGCACGATCTCGCGAATGCACACCTGCTGCGGTTGCTGGTAGGCCCAGACGATCGCCCCGGCCACATCCTCGGCGCTCAGTACCACGCCGCCCATGTCATTGGCCTTCCACGCCTCGTAGTCGCGCTTGATGCCCTCGTCGGTGGTGTGTCCGAGCAACTCTGTCTCCACTGCGCCCGGCGCGATGGTCACCACCCGCACATTGTGTGGCGCCAGCTCCTCGCGCAGGTTCTCAGACAGACCGTGCACGGCGAACTTGCTGCCCACATAGGCCACATGGTTGGGGAAGGTCTTGCGCCCGGCCACGGAGCTGACGTTGATCAAAGTGCCGTGGCGCCGCTCGATCATCCCGCCCACCAGCGCATGCACACCGTTTAGCAGGCCCTTGACGTTGATGTCGAACATGCGCTCCCACTGCTCCGGATCCTGCTCGTGCATCTGCCCCAGCAGCATCACGCCTGCGTTGTTCACCAGGGCATCGGCCGGGCCGTACAGCGCTTCGGCCTCGGCCACGGCGGCCACCAGCGCCGCCCGGTCGCGGATATCCACGGCGCGGCACAGGCAATCGGGGAGTGCCAGCGCCTCGAGGCGTTCCAGGCGTCGGGCGATCAGCAGCAGCGGATGCCCCGCAGCGCTGAAGCGCTGGGCGGTGGCGGCGCCGATACCGGAGCTGGCGCCAGTGACGATGATCAGGGGTTTGTTCATAGTTGCCTCCAAGGCATAATCGCTTTCGATGGCCAGGATTCTAGATAGCGCTCGCGGCCATGAAAAACGG
Source organism: Pseudomonas carassii (assembly GCF_036324045.1). Lineage (NCBI taxonomy): Bacteria > Pseudomonadati > Pseudomonadota > Gammaproteobacteria > Pseudomonadales > Pseudomonadaceae > Pseudomonas > Pseudomonas carassii. Next base: position 29,182 of record NZ_JAZDCT010000045.1, read on the forward strand.
CTTATTTCTCTGGCTGGCATCGGTTCTATCTATGGATATCCGTCATCTCAAGGCATTTATCGCGGTCTTCGAAGCGCGCAACATCACTGTAGCCGCCCAGCGCCTGTGCGTGGCCCAGCCGACCTTGTCAGTGACCATACGCCAGCTGGAAGAAGACCTCGGCGCCGAACTGTTCCTGCGTCAGGCCCGCGGGGTCGAAGTCAGCGAGCAGGCCCGCGAGCTGTATCCCCAGGCCTGCCGCATGGTGGCCGAGGCCGAGGCCCTGCGCCTGCGGTTTCGTCAGGGGCAGGAGCGGGTGCCGTTGGCGCTGGGCATCGAGGCCGACATCGCGCCGGCCCAGGTCGAGGCCTGCGTGCGCCTGGCCAGCCAGGCGGTGGTGGGTCTGCAATTGACCCTGCTGGAAGGCTGCGACGGCGACGCTCGCCTGGCCGACGAGGCCCAGCGTTGCGAGGATGAACTGTTCCTGCCGTTGTGGGAGGAAGCGTTCGTGCGGGTGATGGCCACCGGCAGCCAACCGGACGGGCGCTGGATCACCTGCCCGCAGCACCCTTCGCACCAGCGCCTGATGGGCTTGTATGACGGGGGCGAGCAGGTCGGTCAGGCCGGTTCGTTGCAACTGGCCCTGGCCATGGTCGCCGCCGGGCAGGGTGCGGCCTGGTTACCGCAGTCGCTGGTCGAGCGTTGCCCGGGTGTCTACTGGCAGCCGGGCAGTGGCCTGACGCTGCGCCGTCGGGTCGGGCTGTGCATGTCCCACGAGGCCTTGGCACTGCCCGCCGTGGCGGCGCTGCATCAGGCCCTGAGCCGCGCTTGAAGGGGGGTAGGCGTTTCTACGTGTAGGAGCGGCCTTGTGCCGCGAAAGGGCTGCGCAGCAGCCCCGGCAATCTTTGCATCAACGCTGAAATCCCGGGGCTGCTCCGCAGCCCTTTCGCGGCACAAGGCCGCTCCTACACAGGAACTGCGCATCGACTGGGCAACGCGTGCCTAGAGGAACATCCCCCCAGACACCTCCAGCCGCTGCCCGGTGATCCAGCCATTGCCGTCCTCCAGCAACAGGGCGATGGCCGCACCGATATCGTCGGGCAGGCCAACGCGTCCCAGCGCCGTGTTGCCGGCGATGTAGTCATTGACCTGCTGGTTGTCACGCACCACGCCACCGCCGAAGTCGGTCTCGATGGCACCCGGCGCAAGAATGTTCACGCGGATTCCGCGCGCGCCCAGCTCCTTGGCCTGGTAGCGGGTCAGCACCTCCATGGCGCCTTTCATGGCCGCATAGGCGGCGTAGCCAGGCAGGGCGAAGCGGGTCAGGCCGGTGGAGATGTTGACGATGCGCCCGCCGTCGGCCAGCAGCGGCAGCAGGCGCTGGGTGAGGAAGAATGGCCCCTTGAGCTGGATGTTCAACAACTGGTCGAACTGTGCCTCGCTGGTCTCGCTGAACGGCACGTTCAGGCCGATGCCGGCATTGTTCACCAGGAAGTCCAGCTGACGACGGCCGAACTGCTGTTCGAGGGTGTCGCCCAGACGCTCGGCGAAGGCGGCGAAGCTGGCGCTGTCGCTGACATCCAGTTGCAGCATGGCGGCGCGCACGCCGGCCTGCTCCAGCGAGGCGGCCACGGCGTGGGCCTCGTCGGCCTTGCTGTGGTAGGTGCCGATGATGTCGATGCCGCGAGCGGCCAGGTGTTCGGCGGTGTTCTTGCCCAGGCCGCGGCTGGCGCCGGTGATCAGTGCAATCTTGCGAGTCATGTCGGTTACCTCGGTGCGGTGGTTGTTGAATGACAGGTTATTGATCGGCTGATGGCTGTTAAATCCACGGATTCCGGAAATACTGTTCGCATTAAATGGACAATCGGAGCCCGTAATGAACAAGCTGGAGCTGTTGCGCACCTTTGTCAGGGTCAGCGAACTGAGCAGTTTCACCCTGGCCGGCGAAAGCCTGGGCTTGCCGCGCTCGACCGTCTCCGAGCAGGTGCGGGCGCTGGAGCGGTTGCTCGGCACGCGCCTGTTCAACCGCACCACGCGGCGGGTGCAGACCACCCAGGACGGCGCCTTGCTCTACGAGCGCAGCAAGGACCTGCTGTCGGGCATGGACGAGATCGAAAGCCTGTTCAGCGCCGACGATGCCGAGCTGGCCGGGCGCCTGCGCATCGACCTGCCGACCATGATGGCGCGGCGGCTGATCGTGCCGGCGCTGCCAGGGTTTCTCGAGCGTTTCCCGCGTCTGGAAGTGGAGCTCAGCTGCACCGACCGCCAGGTCGACCTGCTGCGCGAAGGCTTCGACTGCGTGATGCGCATCGGCGCGCTCAGTGACCTGGACGTGGTCGCCCGCCCGGTGGGGCGCCTGAGCATGCGCAACTGTGCCAGCCCCGCCTACCTCGAGCGTCACGGCGTGCCACGGAACCTGCAGGATCTGGCCGGCCATCGGTTGGTCCACTACGTGCGCAACCTCGGTGCCCGCAGCGCCGGGTTCGAATACGAGCAGGAGGGCGAGCTGCGCTTCCAGGCCATGGCCGGCGTGGTCACGGTGAACAATGCCGAAGCCTACTCCGCCGCCTGCCTGGCCGGGCTCGGGCTGATCCAGGTGCCGGCGGTGGGTGTCGATGAACACCTGCGCAACGGTGAACTGGTATCGCTGCTCGAGCCCTGGCAGGCGCGGGCCATGCCGGTGTCGTTGCTGTATGCGCGGCAGCGCCATGTGCCGCGCCGGGTCCAGGCGTTCATGAACTGGCTGGCGGCGTTGCTGGCGTCGCAGGTCGACCCGGTGGCGGCACCAAGCGGCTGAAACGGGAAGGGGCGAGAAAGCGTGGCGAAGGTTCCGCCAGTTGCGTTAGGCTGGCACCTGCGCGTCGCCCGCCAGAGGTGGCCGTTCCCTGCGTGCGTCACTTCCGAATTTTGCGAGGTTACGCCATGGCCATCACTTCCCAGGACATCTGCAACGCCGCCGAACAGCTCAAGGGCTTTGTCGGCTTCCACGGCAAGCGCGGCATTCATATCGTGCGGTTTTCCGAAGACTCGTTCGGCATGGACGTCGCCGACGACAGCATCATCCCCTGCAACGAGTTCGTCTGGCGCCCCGAGGCCGACACGCGCATGGCATTGTGCCGGGAGCGCCTGGCCTTGTTGCTGGAGCAGCACGTGGACGACCGGCTGAACATCGGCGAGCCGCTGCGTATCTACCTCAAGCGCACCGACCTACCGGAGATCGTGGCCGAGCGCAGCCTGCGCTGACGGCATGCATCAAGAGGGACTCAGGACACATCCTGCTGGCGCACCTCCCGGCCCGCCAGCAGCGCCTCGAACCCCGCCCGGTCCACCGGCTTGCTCAGGTAGTAGCCCTGGACCTCATGGCACTGTTCCTTGTCCAGCGCCTGCAACTGCTGCTCGGTCTCCACCCCCTCGGCGGTGACCGTCAGCCCCATGGCCTTGCCCAGGTTGATGATGGCCTGGACCACCGCCCGGTCGTTGCCGCTCTGGCTGCTCAGCCCGGCGATGAAGCGCTTGTCGATCTTGATGCTGTCGAAGGGGTAGGTGCGCAGGTAACCCAGCGACGAGTAACCGGTACCGAAGTCGTCCATGTTCAGGCGCACGCCCAGCTCCTTGAGCGCGAGCATGGTGCCCAGGGCGCCTTCGATGTCGTTGAGCATCACGTTCTCGGTGATCTCCAGTTCCAGGCGCTGGGCCGGGAAACCAGTGTCCAGCAGCACCTGGCGTACATCGGCGACCACATCGCTGCGCGAGAACTGCGCTGGCGACAGGTTGACCGAGACCAGCAGCTCGTTGGGCCAGTCGCGGGCATTGCGGCAAGCCTCGGCCAGTACCCAGCGACCAAGGGGCACGATCAGGTCGCTCTGCTCTGCTAGCGGGATGAAGGTGTCCGGCCCGAGCAGGCCTTCCTCGGGATGCTGCCAGCGTAACAAGGCCTCCACCGAGACGATGCTCAGGTCGTCCAGGCGGTAGCGCGGCTGGTAGTGCAGGACGAACTCGTGCTGCTTGATCGCCCGGCGCAGGTCGTTTTCCAGTTGCCGTCGGTACTGGATCTGCTGGTTCATCTCCGGCGAGAAGTAACGCCAGGTGTTCTTGCCGTCGGCCTTGGCCTGGTACAGGGCGATATCGGCGCAGCGGATCAGCTCGCCGGCATCGTAGCCCTGGACCCTGGTCTGGGCGATGCCGATGCTGGCACCGATGTGCAGCTGGTGTTCCTCGTAGGCGATGGGTTGCTGCAGCAGATCGAGCAGGCGGGCGCAGAAGCGGTCGATCTCACTGCGGTTGTCCAGGCCATGCAGCACCAGGACGAACTCGTCGCCGCCCAGGCGGGCCACCAGGTCATTGTCGCGAGTGGTGTCGCGCAGGCGGCCGGCCACCTCCTGCAGCACCGCGTCGCCGGCCGGGTGGCCGAGGGAATCGTTGATCGGCTTGAAGCTGTCCAGGTCGAGCAGCAGCAAGGTCAGCGGCGGTGAATCACTGCCGCGCAACAACGCCTGCTCGAGGTGACGCGACAGCTTGTTGCGGTTGGCCAGGCCGGTCAGGGCATCGTGCATCGACAGGTGCTGGATGCGGGCGTGGGCGGCGACTTCGTCGGTGATGTCGCTGGCGGTACCGCGAAAACCGGTGAGCTTGCCCTCGTAAACGATCGAGCGCGCCGAAACGCGGCAGTAGCGGTTCTGTCCGCTGGCGTCATCGTAGTTGCAGCGCAGGTTGGCCAGTTGCTGCGGGTTGTCGTCGGCCTGGCTGTCGAGCCACGGCAGCAGGGGCGTGGTGTCGCAGGCCAGCAGCTGGTTGAGCGGCTGGCCTATCCAGTCCTCGAGTCGGTAGCCGGTGACGCTGACGAAGCGCTGCGACAGGTAGGTCAGGCGGTGCTGGCGGTCGGTTTCCCAGATCCAGTCCGACGCGGCCTCGGCCACCGCGCGAAAGCGCTGCTCGCTGGCCTCCAGGGCGCGGTTGCTCTGCTGCAGGCGCAGCAGGCTGTCATCGATGGCGCGGGAGCTGCGCAGGGCATGGCGGAACAGGTAGAGCAGCACCAGGCCGAGCACCAGCAGCACCGCCAGCAGCGGTGGCAGGAACGCGTGGAGCAGTTGGCGGCCCGGCAGCGGTGTGTTCCAGGCCAGGTGATAGCCGGTTTCGCCCAGGGTGATATGCGGTTGTCCGGCCTGGGCGGCGCCGTTCTTCTCCAGGCGCATGCCGGTCAGGCCCGCGCCCTTGCCCAGCACGGCGAGCTTGGCCTCGGTCAGTTGGTCGACGAATACCATCACCGGCGCCTGGCGCACATCCGCCTCGGTTACCTCTTTATCCGGGCGCACCGCCGCCGCGCTGAGCACCGCCGGCCAGCCGTTGAAGCGCACGAAGTGGGTCACCTGCTCGCGGGCCGGGGCCGCCTTGCGCGCCGCGTCGATGATCGGCGCCAGGGGGCTGTCGATATGGGCACTGGCCGGCGAGTCGGTGGGTTTGCCCTTGAACAGGGCGTAGGTAGTGCGGCCATCCTCGACCACGAACACGCCTTCATAGCCGCTGGCGCTGTACAGCGACTCGCCGACGTTCTTCTCTTCATACGCCCACTGCCAGTCGACTTTGCCGACCAGATGTTCGTAGGCGACGTCCCAGACGGCGTAGCTGGAGAGGAACTGGCGCGAGGCCACCAGCCGCTGCTCCAGCGCCTGGGTAGCCTGGAAGGTACTCTGCTCCTGCGCCTGGCGGTCCAGCGTGGCGGCGATGTTGAACAGCGCCACCAGGGTGAACACGCAGGCGAGCCCGAACAGCGCGCAGAAGCCGCCGACCAAGCGGCGCACCTGCAGGCGCGAGGTGGGGCTGGAGGATGAAAGGTCGACGTTCCTGTCCATGTACGGGCGACTCCTTCAACTGCTGTCTGCGCCCGGGGCCTGGGCGAAGGTTCAGTCAGGATAGGCCAGCTTGAGCAGGGCGGCCTCGCCGCGGGCGAAATTGACCTGATCGCGCCCCTGGTGCTTGGCGGCGTACAGGGCCTTGTCGGCCTGTTCCAGCCAGTGTTCCGGCGAGGCGAGGGTGGTGCGAAAGTCCGCCAAGCCGATACTCAGGCTGATGCGCAGGTCCGGCAGTTGCGGGTTGCGGTAGGCGCCCACGCGCTCGCGTAGGCGCTCCATGGCCTGGCAAGCCTGGGCTTCCTGGGCGCCGGGGAGGATCACACAGAACTCGTCGCCGCCGTAGCGCCCGGCCAGGTCGTCCTCGCGCAGGTTGCGCCGCAGTTCCTGGCTGAGCTGGCGCAGCACGCAGTCGCCGACCACATGGCCGTAGGTGTCGTTGATGGTCTTGAAATGGTCGATGTCGATCAGGGCGATGACCGCCGGCAGCTGTTGCTGCTGGCAGATCTGGAACTTGAGCAGCAGCAGGTCCTTCCATGAGCCATGGTTGAGCAGGCCGGTGAGGCTGTCGGTGCGGCTCAGGGCACTGAGCCGGCGCTTGTGCTCGGCCAGCTTGATCGCCAGCTGGTAGCACACCCAGCCCAGGGCCAGGGGGTAGAAGGTGAGCATCGGCAGGCAGGCGAGCACCTGCAGCTGCGTGGCCTGGGGCTGCAGGCCGGTGCCGAGCAGGGCGCTGGCCAGCAGCATGCCGCCCAGCTGGGCCAGCAGGCCGCGCAGCAGCACCCGTTTGCCACCGGCGGCGACGTTGTTCATGGTCATCATCGACAGGATGGTCACGGTGGGCAGCGGGTTGAAATGCATCGCCGCGGTCCAGAATCCGCCCATCAAGGAGTCCAGCAGGATGTTGCGCTGTTCGGCCTGGTAGGGCGTGGCCGAGCGCAGCGCCCATTGGTAGGCCACATGGGGCCAGAGCAGGCCGTTGAACAGCAGCAGGGCCCAGGCCCACTGCGGTGGGTTCAGCGGGGCAATGGCCGCCATGACGCTGAACAGGCCGATCCCCAGGCCGATGATGCGCGGCAGGTAGATGCGCCTGACGAAAGAGAGCCCCTTGCCGCTGCGGTTGTCGATCATGGTTGTCGTTCTTCTGTGGGGCGCCGTTTATCGCATAAGTCGTGTGAATATTGTTGAACAATCGTTCATCGGCGAAAAATGACCTTACAAGCCATTTCACGGTTGATCCGACCCTGTGGAGTAATATGAAGGCCTTCTTCATTTGCGGAGTGCTGTTGCTCATGGTCCCCATGGCTACCCCCGCCGGCGAGCCGGCACCGCACCGGGACGGACGCTTTCACAACCAGGTCGAGCTGCCCAGGGACGGCGTGCTCAAGAAACTGCGCATCGGCGTCAAGTACCTGCTGCTGCGCAAGCCGCCGCAAACCCGGCCAGACGCGGCGCTGAGCCTGCAGCCGATGACCCGCCAGCAGGTGACCGACGCACCGGATCACAGCCTGTGGCGCCTCGGCCACTCCACGGTACTGCTCAAACTGCGCGGGCGCTTCTTTATTACCGACCCAGTGTTCGCCGAACGCGCCTCACCGGTGCAGTGGGCCGGGCCGCTGCGCTTCCATGCGCCGCCGCTGGCGCTCGACGACCTGCCGCCGCTGACCGCGGTGATCCTGTCCCATGATCATTACGACCACCTCGACGAGCAGGCAATTCGCCGGTTGGCGCCGCGCACCGAGCACTTTCTCGCGCCGCTGGGGGTAGGCGACCTGCTCATCGAGTGGGGTGTGCCGCCGGCCAAGGTGCGGCAACTGGACTGGTGGCAGGAGACCGAGGTCGAAGGCGTGCGCTTCGCCGCCACGCCGGCGCAGCACTTCTCCGGGCGTGGGTTGTTCGACAGCAACCGCAGACTGTGGGCGTCCTGGGTGATGCTCGACGAAGGGCTGCGGCTGTTCTTCAGCGGCGACACCGGTTACTTCGCCGGTTTCCGTGAGATCGGCGAGCGCTACGGGCCGTTCGACCTGACCTTGATAGAGACCGGCGCCTACAACGTTGCCTGGCCCAATGTGCACATGCAGCCGGAACAGACCCTGCAGGCGCACCTGGACCTGAAGGGCCGTTGGCTGCTGCCGATCCACAACGGCACCTTCGACCTGTCGATCCACAGCTGGCAGGAGCCCTTCGAACGTATCCTGGCACTGGCCAATGCCGCCCAGGTGGAGCTGAGCACGCCACAGATGGGCGAACGGGTCAGCCTCGACTCACCGCATCCGGGGCAGAACTGGTGGCGACCGCGGCCATTGCCGCAGCGGGGCAGGGCGTCCGAGCGGGCGGTTGCCGCGCGCTAGTTCCTGGCCTGTTTGTTGTCCTTTAATAGCTTCGAGGGCGGCTTGCCGCTGTCGCTTCGCACCTGGGCATGGCTGATCAAGGCGAAAATGAAACTGCCGCCAATGATGTTGCCGGCCAGGGTGGGCAGGGCGAAGTCGAGCCAGAAGGTGCTCCAGCTCTGCTCGCCGGCCCAGACCAGGTAGGACACCTCGACCGAGCCCACCACTATATGAGTGAAGTCGCCCAGGGCCATCAGGTAGGTGATCATCAGGATGATCCAGATCTTGGCGTGCTCCATGGACGGGATCATCCAGACCATGGTGGCGATCATCCAGCCCGAGACGATGCCCTTGGCGAACATCTGGCCGATGCCGTTCTCCATCACCTTGCGGCCGACATCCAGAAAGGCGACATCGGTCTTGCTGTCGAAGATCGGCAGTTCGAGCATCACCCAGGCCACCAGCAAGGTGCCGGCCAGGTTGCCGAGCAGGACAATGCCCCACAGGCGCAGCAGGCGACCCAGGTTTGTCAGGGTGGGGGCGGTCATCAGTGGCAGCACGGCGGTCAGGGTGTTTTCGGTGAACAGTTGCTGGCGGGCGAGGATCACCGCCAGGAAGCCTGCGCTATAGCCCAGGCTGGCGACCACCTGTGCGCTGTCGCCCTCGGGCAGGCGAGCATAGAACAGTCCCATGGCCATCAACGACAGGCCCATGGTCAGGCCGGCCGCCAGCGCCGACCACCACAAGGCGGCCAGGGTACGTTCCAGTTCCTGGTCGCCCTGGGCGCGGATGATCTCGTGCAGCACCGCCGCCCGGGGCGGCTGGTTGTGGCTGACTTCCTGCTCTTCGTCCGGCGACAGCCCCGGGGTCTTCTCGCTCTGTGCATCACTCATGGCGGCCGCTCCGCTTGCGTGTTCCTCTACAGAGCGGCAACCGCGTCGAATAGTTGCCGAGCGGCCGCCGGATGGCGATCGAAAGTTTTTTCAGATCAAGGTGTTGACTCTGAAATCAAACCGCGTATTATTCGCCTCCTCGCAGCGTTGAACGCCACGAGGCAAGCGGTAAGTTGTTGAGGTTGAAGGTGTTTTGCAGAAAGCGGCTTCGAAAAAAACTTCAAAACAACGCTTGACAGCAAGTGAGGG
>NZ_JAZDCT010000046.1:0-37766 GCF_036324045.1 Pseudomonas carassii
CCGCCGCCGCCCCAGCCGCCGCCCCACCCCCGCTCTCACGAAGATTTCGTTTACCCGGCCAGACCGCCGCGCAAGGTCTGCTCGATCACCCCGACGAACGCCCGCACCAGCGGGCTGCGCTCGTGCCTGCGGGTCAGCACCAGCAGCGGCGCGCAGGCCCCGGGCTCGGCCAGTGGCAGGTAGGTCACGCCACGCCAGACCAGGGACCGGGTGCATTGTGGCACTACCGCGACACCACGGCCCGCTGCAACCAGGGCGATGATCGAGGTGATCTGCCGGCCGCTTGGCGCCGGGCGCGGGGTCAGCCCGTGGCGGCGGTACAGGCCGAGGATGACTTCGTTCAAGCCCGAGCCATAGTCCGGGGGAAAGGCGATCAACGGCAGTTCGCTGAGCTCGGCCAGGCCCACCTGCAACTGCCGGGCGAGGGGGCTGTCGCTGGGAACGGCCGCGACCAGCGGCTCGTTGTCCAGGCAGATGGCCTGGACCTGAGGGTTGTCGCCCGGCGGGTGCATGCGGCTCATGCCGATATCCAGACGGCCTTCGGCCAGTTGCGTCCATTGCCCGCTGGACGCGCCTTCCTCCAAGGTCAGTTGCACGTCCGGGCAGGCTGTGCAGAACGCCTGGATCGAACGGCTGAAGACCTCCGAGAGGGCGATCGAACTGGCATAGCCGAGGGCCAGGTGTCCGCTGGAGCCCGTTGCCAGCTTGGCACTGATGGCCTTGGTCAGGTCGACCTGCTCCAGCACCGAGCGCGCATAGGGCAGGAAATGCTGGCCTTCGGCAGTCAGGCTGACATTGCGTGTACTGCGATCGAACAGGCGAAAGCCCAGTTCTGCCTCCAACGCCGATATCTGCCGGGTCAGGGGGGGCTGGGACATGTGCAGGCGCACGGCGGCGCGGCCGAAGTGCAGTTCCTCGCTGACCACCAGAAAACAGCGCAGGCGACGCAGCTCCATCATCTTCATCCTTGAAGTATCAATCGGTCGAAAAGTAGTATTGGATCCAAGATTTGATCCATCTTACAAGTCGGCAAGTCCTTTTCACGAGCCCTTGTATGCGCTTGCTTGCCGATTGCCCCCGTGTTGCCTTGTTTCTTTGTGGATGTGTGGCCTTTCTCAATCTGTACGCCACCCAAGGGTTGCTCCACGAACTGGCTGAGACCTTCGACGTCAGTGCCCGGCACGCCAGCTGGAGCATCACCGTCACCATCCTGGCCGTGGCCGTGATCTCGCCCTTTGTCGGCTGGCTTACCGGCTGTTACGAGCAGTACCGGGTGATCACCGTGGCGGCGTTGTTGCTGGCGGTACCCGCAATGCTGGCGGCGACAGCCAGTAGTTTCGGTGAGTTGCTGATCTGGCGGGTCTTGCAGGGCCTGGTCATTCCGGGCGTTTTCATCACTACTGTCGCCTATATCGGCGTGCGTTGGAGTGGCGCGGTGGTTACTGAGATGACGGGCTTGTATGTCGCGGGGACAGTGTTAGGTGGTTTTTGCGGTCGCTTCGTCACTGGGCTGGTGACTGCGTACAGCGACTGGCGCATGGCACTGGTGGTGCTCGGTTGCCTGACCCTGGCGACGGGACTGGTGATCGCCGTACTGTTGCCGCGCCATCCTTGGTCAGCAGGCAAGCCACTGGCGGACCGCCAGGCACTGCGCGGCGAGTTGCTGAGCAGGCCATTGCTGGGTGCCTATAGTGTTGGCTTTTGCGTGCTCTTCGCCCAGGTCGCGACGTTCACCTATGTAGGTCTGCATTTGAGCCAGGCACCGTTCAACCTGGGTACCGCAGGGTTGAGCTCGATCTACGCGGTGTTTCTGTTGGCCCTGGTGGTGGTACCGGTGGCCAGTCGCCTGGGCAATGCACGGTCGCAGGCTGAGCTGTTGCAGGTGGCTGGCTGCCTGGGCATCGCAGGTTCAGCCCTGACACTGTCATCGTCGTTATGGATGATCGTGCTGGGCCTGGCGCTCAGTGCCACCGGGGTGTTTCTTGCCCAGGTCGCCGCCAATGCGTTCATCACCGTTCACGCACAGCAGCACAAGGCGGCCGCCGTCGGTCTGTATCTGACGTGCTATTACCTGGGCGGCAGCTTTGGCGCGTCGCTCCCCGGTTTGCTATGGGACCCCTGGGGTTGGGCTGGTTGTATCGCCTTGATCGTGCTGTTGCAGGTATTGCCGATGCTCATTGCCAGGGCGAGCTGGGGTAACCCGCGATCTTCAGGGGCACACCGGCAACTGCGCTGAGCGTGCGCCTTCAATGTCTGGCCCAACCACAAGGAATACCGTGAAATGATAGCACGCAACTTGCCAAGGGACATGCAGGCAGTCGGTCGCGCGAGGAAGGCGCTGACCGAAAGCCTTGTTGCCATTACCGCCGCCGCTATTGGCGCCTGGCTGGGGTCTTTCGCCAGATTGCCGCTCGGAGAACTGATCGGTGCCATCGCCGTGGTCACGGCATTGAGCAAGTGGGGCGTCCCCATGCGCATGCCATATCCGTTCGTGGCCACCGTGCAACTGCTGCTTGGCATCAGCGTCGGCTCGACCGTGACCACCGCGATGGTGCACGAGCTTGCCGACTTCAGCATCCTGCCTGGGCTGCTTCTATGCATGACCGTGCAGGTTCTGGTGGGCTACAACTGGTTGCGGCGCAAGGAGAAGTGGGGGCAGGTCGAAAGCCTGCTCAGCGCCATCCCGGGCGCCATGGCAGCGGTGATGACCGTGTCGGGTGCGGAGGGCCCCGCATCGGCCCGCATTGCCTTCGTGCATATCGTGCGCCTGCTGGCGCTGCTGCTGGTGGTCACGCTGATCGCCGGTGGTCACGCAGATACCACCGTGCCGATGCTGGGCAGCGTCGGTGACTACCTGCGGATTGTCCCGGTGGCGCTGGTCGCGGTCGTGGCCGGTTACCTGCTGGAGCGTCTGTCGGTGCCTGCGCCTTACATGCTGACCGGGCTGGTGTGTGCCGCGGCGCTCAACATCGGCATGCCACAAGCCGACCTGCGGGTACCTGCACCGTTGGCGATGGTGGCGTTGGTGCTGCTGGGCGGCCTGATCGGCATCCGCCTGCGCGACATCACCCTGCCTGAAGTGCTGCGCTATGCCCGTGCCGGGTTGGTGGTCACCAGCCTGACGTTCTGCGCCACGCTGCTGGTGGCTTTCGCCGCCAGTCGCCTGAGCGGCAAGCCGTTCCTGGCGCTGTTCATGTCCTGGGTGCCGGGAGGTGTCGAGGTCATGACCGCGGCGGCTTTGCTGCTCAAGCTCGATCCTGCGTTCGTCATGCTCAACCATGTGCTGCGCATGTCGATCATCCATGTCGCCCCTGCATTGCTGCCGAGACGGTTGTTGCAGGAAAATCCCGGCAGCTGAAACGTGCCTCTACAGTTCGAAAGGGAGCATTGTCGCGAAAGTGCTTATTGGATAGGCGTCTCGTGCAGGCAGCGCCACACCACCCCACGGTCGCCGCATTCGAGCAAGGCCAGCGACCAGCGCGCCTGTGCCATGCCCTGCGAACGGTGGGTTTCCTTGTAGCGCATCGCCACATTCAACCCGGCCTGCCACACCCGTTGCACATCACTGATCGTGATCTGCAGTCCTGGCCTGGTCCCGGCGGCCCCCTTGAACAACTGCTCGACCTGCTGGCGGGTGACCTGTGTGCCTGTCGTGCCAACCATGCTGAAATCGTCAGCGAACACCGCCATCAGTCCGCCGAGCACCGACTGGGTCTCGGCCGCCGGGCGGGTGAAGACCATCTGGATCAGTTCGTGGACGTGGTGAATGCTGCGTTCGGCGCGGGCAATCGCGTGTTCAGGCATGGGCGTGGTTCTCCTTGGGTAGTGTATTCAGTGCCAGCAGCGGCGCCAGCCCCAGCAGCGCGGCCAGGACGAAGGTCAGGTGATAGGCCGCAGACGAATTCAGCCCCACCAGCAACAGGTTGAAGATCATCAGCAGCAAGGCGGCGCCGACGCTGAAGGCCATCTGCCGATTGAGGTTCCACAGCACGCTGGCCTGCTGCATCCGCTCGCCGCTGAAGTCCAGCAGCGCGGTGGTCTGGGCGGTGTTGGCGCCGATGCCGCCGCCGATGCCCATGAGGCCGTAGGCCGCAACCAGTGCCGCGCTGTCCGTCGGTGTGTCGACCATTACCAGCAGGCCGATGCCCAGGCTGTGCAGGAGCATGCCGAGCAGCAACAGACGGGCGGCACCGACGCGGTTATACAGGCGGCCGGCCAGCAGCATGGCGGCGAAGGCCCCGGCGGCGTAGACCAGCATGAACAGGCCGGTGGCCTGGGCGCTCAGGTTGAGCACGTCCTGCAGGTAGAAGATGTTCAGCAGGTTGACCCCGGTGAACACCCCGGGGATTGCATGGTAAACCTGCATCGAGACCCGCAGGCGAGGGCTGCCGAGTAGCTTCAGCTCGACGATGCCCCCGGCCGAGCGGCGGTAGTGGGCACGGTACAGCAGGGCGCAAGACAAACCGGCCAGCAGGCAGGCGCTGGCCAGCGCGACGCCATGGCCGGCGCCGTACAGCGACAGGCCCAGCAGCAGGCAGGCGAGGGCGGCGCTGACCAGCAGCAGTCCCTTGAAGTCCGGGCGCGGCGCTGCCGGGCCCGGTGTCTGGTCAATCCAGGCCCAGGCCAGCGCCGCCGTGAGCAGGGCCAGCGGGATATTGCAGTGGAAGACCCACGGCCAGCGGCCATGGTCGACGATCATCCCGCCGAGGGTGGGCGACAGCGCCGGCGCCAGCAGCGCCACGGCCATCACCAGGGTGGACACGCGGGCGCGCTCCGGCCCCTGGAACCGCTCGAAGGTCAGCGCCTGACCCACCGGGATCAGCAAGCCACCGGCCATGCCCTGGAGCAGGCGCCAGGTGATCAGCGCGGCGAAGCTCGTGGCTTCGCCGCAGCCCCACACGGCCACGCTGAACCCCAGCATGGCGGCGCACAGCAGGCGCCGCGCGCCCCAGCGGCTCGCCAGCCAGGTGCTCACCGGCACGGCCAGGGTCAGCCCGAGCATATAGGCGTTGCCGACCCAGGCGCTGCTGGCGTTGCCAATGGCGAACTCGGCCGCGATCCGTGGCAACGCCACGGTTGGCATGAACAGGTTGATGCAGTCGATGAAAAAGCCCATCAGGAAGATCGTTGCCACGCGATACCGGTACGTCATTGCCACTCCTTTTCGGCACGCAGCCTAGGTGCCGTGGACTGTCCCTGTCGATGTCGCTACCCTTGAAACTCTGTTTGATGGAAGTGAACAATGCCGCGCACGGCCCTCCACACCCAGTTCAACCGGGTGCAGACGTTTCTGGCAGTGGTCGATTTCGGCTCCTTCACCAAGGCGGCAGACTTTCTCGGCATCAGCAAAGCCATGGCCAGCCAGCACGTCAAGGCACTGGAGCAGGCCCTGGGCGTGACGCTGCTGGCGCGCAGCACCCGGGCCATCGCCCCGACCGAGACCGGCCAGGGCTTCTACGACGATTTCAAGGTGATCGTCAGTGATGTCGAAGGCGCCTTCGACAGTGTGTTGCGCCGACACAACGGCGTATCGGGCAGGCTGCGCATCAGCACCACCGGGGAGTACGGCGAGCGCTTTATCCTGCCGCTGATCCCGTTGTTCGCCGAGCGCTACCCGGCGCTGTCGATCAGCTACGAAACCGACTCGTCGCTGAGTGACCTGATTGCCGAGCGGCTCGACCTGGTGGTGCGCCTCGGCGCCTTGACCGACTCGAACCTGCGCAGCCGCAAGCTGGCCGACTACGACATTCTGCTGGTGGCCTCACCGGCGTTTCTCGCCCGCCATGCCATCGCCCAGCCCGCGGACCTTGCGGATGTGCCCTGGATCGCCAACAGCAACCTGCGCAGCCCGACCAGCTGGACATTGCACGGTGCGCGGACGGGCAGCGTTAGCGTGGTGGGCAGGGCGGCCTACCAGTCCAATGCGTCTCACGCCATCCGCGCGATGGCCTGCGCCGCGCTGGGAGTGGCGGTGCTGCCTGCCTGGCTGGTCGAGGAGGATCTGGACGCCGGCAGGTTGCGGCGGGTGCTGCCGGACTACAGCCTGCCGGCGCAGCCGATCAGCGTGGTTTACCCCAACGGCAACCATGTGCCGCACAAGACCCGGGTGTTCATCGACTTCCTGTGCGAGCACCTGGGCCGCTAAGGCTCCAGGCCGATACCGCGCAGGATGACGCCGGTGACGGTCTGCACCGCCTGCTCGAACGCCAGGTCGGACAGCGGCTCGCCGCCATTGAGCAGGTTGACCTGGTAACCGAAGTCGGCGTAGTGCTGGGTCGCGGCCCAGATCATGTACAGCAGCGCCGACGGCTCCACCGGCAGGATGCGCCGGTCCTCGACCCAGCTGCGGATCTTCGCTTGCTTGAGCTGCGCCCAGGGCACCAGGATTTCGTCCAGGCTGGCGCCGAGCAGCGGGGCGCCATGGAGCATCTCCTCGGCCCAGATCTTCGAGCCCAGCGGCCTTGAGCGCGAGTGGCCCATCTTGGCGCGGATGTAGCTGGTCAGCACCACACGCGGGTCGTCGAAGTGCTCGAAGCACAGGGCGTCCTGCTTCCATACATCCAGCAGGTCCTGCAGCACGGCGCGGTACAGTTCGTCCTTGGTGCTGAAGTAGTAGTGCAGGTTTGAGCGCGGCAGTTGCGCCAGCTCGGCGATATCGCCCATGGAGGTGGCGCCGTAGCCCTTGTCGGCGAACACCTGTTCGGCGGCTTGCAGGATCTTCTCGACGTTGCGCCGGCGGATCTCGATCTTGTGGTTGGCCATGGGCTGTCCGTGGTGACCTGAACAGGGCAAGGCTAACAGCTTTGCCGTGCCCGAGGTAAACGGCCCGTGCGCGATCCCTGTAGGAGCGGCCTTGTGCCGCGAAAGGGCCGCGCAGCGGCCCTGGCGATCTTTGCATCAGCGCTGAAATCCTGGGGCCGCGTTGCGGCCTTTTCGCGGCACAAGGCCGCTCCTACAGGTGAACGCGTCAGCCCTGGCTGTTCGGCAGCAGGGTCAATGCCTGGCGGCTCGCGTCGCGCAGATCGTGCGCGGGTACGCCGTCGCGGGCCTGCACGGAAATGCCGTGGAGAAAGGTGGCATAGAAGTGGCCGAGAGCTTCGACCTGCGTGTCGGCCGGCAGTTGCCCTAGTTCGCGGGCCTGGCGCAGGCGCTCGATGATCGACTCGGTGCGCTGCCGGCGATGCCCGGACAACCACTCCTGGACGGCCAGGTTGTCCGGCGCCACGCCGCTGGCGGCGCTGACCACCAGGCAGCCCCTGGGCTCGTCGACGCGGGTGTAGGTGCTGATGGCGTCCTCGAACATCCGCACCAGGGCCTGGTGGATATCCGGCAGGGCCAGGGCGCGGTCGGCGAAGCCGCCCTCGGCCGACTCGTACAGGGCCACGGCCTCCTCGAATAGCTGCTGCTTGCTGCCGAAGGCCGCGTAGATACGCGCGGAGGCGATGCCCAGCGCGGACACCAGGGCCGACATCGAGGTGCCCTCATAGCCATGTTCCCAGAACAGTCGCATCGCCTTGCGCAGTGCCTGTTGCTTGTCGAATTCCCGAGGTCGCCCTGCCATCGCTCGCCTGCCTGAATACGCAAAACGCGCATTCTAGCCAATTTGCGATTGACGGGCAGCGTTGTTCGATTCTATTGTTTGTCGATCGACAAACAATGAGAAGGCATCATGAGAACACTCAAGGGACCGAGCCTGCACCTCGCGCAGTTCAGCAGTGACAAACCGCCGTTCGACAGCCTGGACAGCATTGCCGACTGGGCCGCGGGGCTTGGCTTCAAGGGCTTGCAGGTGCCGGCCTGGGATGCCCGGCTGTTCGACCTGGAACTGGCCGCGCAGAGCAAGGGTTACTGCGATGAGATCAAGGGGCGGTTGGCCGCGCGCGGCTTGCAGGTCAGCGAGCTGACCACCCACCTGATCGGCCAACTGGTCGCCGTGCACCCGGCCTACGACCCGATGTGTGACGCTTTTGCCCCGGCCGCGCTGGCCGGGCACCCAGCGGAACGCACCGCCTGGGCAATCGAGCAGATGAAACTGGCGGCGCGAGCCAGCCGCAACCTGGGCCTGGACGACATGGGGACATTCTCCGGTGCGTTGGCCTGGCCCTACTTTTTCCCGTTCCCGCAGCGTCCCCAGGGCCTGGTCGAGGCCGCCTTCGAGGAGCTGGCGCGGCGCTGGCGGCCGATCCTCGACTGCTGCGACGAGCAGGGCGTCAACCTGTGCTTCGAGATCCACCCGGCCGAGGACCTGCACGACGGCACCAGCTTCGAGCGCTTCCACGCCCTGGTGGGCGAACACCCGCGCTGCCGCATCCTTTTTGACCCCAGCCATTTCGTCCTGCAGCAGCTCGACTACCTGGCCTACCTGGACCTCTACCACCCGTTGATCCGCATGTTTCACGTCAAGGACGCCGAGTTCAACCCGAGCGGCCGGCAGGGCCTGTACGGTGGCTACAGCGACTGGGCCGAACGTGCCGGGCGCTTCCGCTCGCTGGGTGATGGCCAGGTGGACTTCAAGGCGATTTTCGCCAAGCTGGCGCAATACGACTTTGCCGGCTGGGCGACCCTGGAGTGGGAGTGCTGCCTGAAGAACCAGGAGGACGGCGCCCGCGAAGGCGTCGAGTTCATCAACCGCCATATCATCCAGGTCACGGATCAGGTGTTCGACGACTTCGCCGGCGCGCCGATCGACGCCCGGCAGATCCAGCGCATGCTGGGTATCGACAAGGAGGTACGGGTATGAGCCTGTCGGTCGAGACCTTGGGTGATGCCTTCGAGCATGTCTATGTGCAGGTTCAGGGCCAGCGTCTGCACTGTGTCGTGGCCGGCACGGGCGAGCCAGTGCTATTGGTACCGGGCTGGCCGCAGACTTGGTACGCCTGGCGCCATGTCCTGCCGATCCTGGCTGCGCGCGGCTTTCGCGCCATCGCCATCGACCCGCCGGGCCTGGGTGATTCGGATCGTCCCGAGCAGGGCTACGACACCGGCAACGTCGCCCGTGTGCTGCATGCCGCCATGACCCGACTGGGGCATGAGCGCTACCACCTGGTCGGCCACGATGTGGGGATGTGGGTCGCCTATGCCATGGCCAGCGACCTGCCGCAGGCGGTCCGTTCGTTGACGGTGGCCGAGGCGGTGATTCCTGGGCTGGCCGAGGCGCCGCCGATCTTCGTGGCGCCGCAGGAGAACATCTTCCTCTGGCATTTCCTGTTCAACCAGGTGCGCGATTTGCCGGAATTCCTGATCGCCGGACGCGAGGAGGGTTACCTCAACTTCATGTTCGATCGCTGGGCGGTGCGCCGGCATGCGGTGGCTGCGGATGTCTATATCCGCGCCTACGCGTCACCGGGCGGAATGCGGGCGGGCTTCGCCTATTACCGGGCGATCCCCGAGACCATCCGCCAGAACCTCGAGCGCGCCCGGATGCCGCTATCCATGCCGGTGCTGGCGATCGGTGCCGAGCATGCCACGGGCGATGCGCCGCTGCTGACAATGCAGGGGCATGCCGACTCGGTGCGTGGCGTGATCCTGCCGGGTTGCGGGCACTTCGTCATGGAGGAAGCGCCGATATCGTTCAACGAGCACCTGCTGGCGTTCCTGGAGGAGGTCGAGGTCAACCGCTGATCGCGGTCCTGGCCCTGGCGGCGTCGGTCACCACCTGCGGGCGGCCGGCGCGCGACACCGCCAGTTTGCGCTGCTCGTACTCCTCCAGGCTCAGGCCCTGACGCTGCAACGCTTCGAGTTGCAACTGGCGGGTTTCCTCGGCGGTATAGGGGCGCAACTCGGGATGACTGGCACAGCCGCTTAGCACGGCGATGGCCAGGGCAGCGAAGAGGAGGCGGGCGGTGGTGTTCATCGGGGCGGTTCCGTGAGCCTGGGATTCGAGTGTGTCGAATCGATGAGCTCAGGGTATTGGC
This sequence comes from Pseudomonas carassii, assembly GCF_036324045.1. Taxonomy (NCBI): domain Bacteria; kingdom Pseudomonadati; phylum Pseudomonadota; class Gammaproteobacteria; order Pseudomonadales; family Pseudomonadaceae; genus Pseudomonas; species Pseudomonas carassii. Next base: position 9,915 of record NZ_JAZDCT010000046.1, read on the forward strand.
CACGTTGATGCTTTGGAAATTGCTGTGTTCGATAGTGACTATTGATACAGGTACGGGCTTGCGCTGTCTGGGCCTGTCCTCAGCTCTATCCCTTTCAAGGATTTTGCGATTTTTGGGATGTGGCCGTTGCAGTTCAAGGTTGCCGGGGTCGCTTTGCGACCCTTTCGCGGCACAAGGCCGCTCCTACAGGGATGCGCGGTCACCTGTAGGAGCGGCCTTGTGCCGCGAAAGGGCTGCAAAGCAGCCCCGGCCTGATATCAACACCTTGAAAGGGCCTGTCCTCAGCGCGGCATGTAGCCCAGCTGCCAGGCTCGCGGAATGAACACCGTCACCAGCGCCAGCAGACAGGCCAGGCCGCAACTGGCCGTCATCGCCTGCAAACCAAGCCGTTGTTGCAGCCAGGCGCCGAGCGCGGCGCCCAGCAGCATCCCGCTCCAGGGCACCAGTTGCACTCGCCAGCCATCGCGACGCTCACCCAGCAACCAGCGTCCCAGGCCACGGCCGAAACGCGACAGCGCGCCGGTGACGTAGGTCAGGCCGATCGGCAGGCCGTTCACCTGCTCGACCACGGCATTGAGCATGCCCATGGCCAGGGTGGCCGCGATCAGCGCGGGGAAGGTGATCGACGCCGGCCAGGCCGCGGCGAAGGCCAGCAGGGTGGCGACGATCAGCAGCAAGGGCGCGGCGCGCCGGCGCAAGCGCCGGGCCAGCAGGACGCCCAGGGTGTTGCCCAGCACGAAGCCGAGGATCGCCAGGGCCAGGCGCAGGATCAGCGCCAGGTCCGCCTGGCTGATGGCCACCGCCAGGCGCGTGGTGTTGCCGCTCATGAACGAGACGAAGTCGCCCAGCGCCAGCAGGCCGATGGCATCGGTCATGCCGGCCAGCACCGACAGCCCGGCCACCAGCCCCAGGCCGACCCGCCCGCGCAAGGCCTGCAAGCGAACGCGGCGGGCACTGTGCTGGGAGGAGGCGGTGGGCAGCATGGGATGGGTCTCCGGGGCTGGGGGCTCTGATCTTATACCCGAGCCATGGCCTTGCGCATGGGGATGCAGGACAGTTCGAGGCCAAAGGGCGACTGGTAGGTCGATAGTGCGTCGCCGATGTAGCCGCAGCGGCGATAGAACGCGGCGGCGTTGAGGGTGGCATCCAGATGGACCGTTTCCAGGCCCTCGGCCCGGGCGATGCCTTCGAGGTGTTCGACCATCCTGCGGGCGATGCCCTGGCCCATGAACGACGGCAGCACGAACAGTGCGCCCAGTTCGCCGCTGTGCAGGTCGAGCATGCCGGTGGCGGCAATCGTGCCGTCCACGCAGGCAAGGTGGTATTGGTCGGCGACCACTGCCGCGTAGCCTTCGGTATACGGCACGTCGGCCCAGGCCTGGGCCAGCTCGTCGCCGTAGGCCCCGGCGCACTGATGCAGGATCGCCTGGCGGCGGATGGTGTAGGTTTCCAGCGCGTCGTGGCGGCTGGCGCGGCGAATTTTGAGCATGGGTTCCCTCCCGGTTGAGCCGTGATGATAACAAGGGCGTCCGGGAAAACGCTCATTCGCGCGGTGCAATGGGATTGTGCTGTTCAATCACCGTGGCAGGTCGCATGCTGCGGGTCCCGCAAGCACAGTGTCGAGGCAGGCTATGGATACGCCCGTGGTATTGGTCAATGGCCTGATCGGCTGCCTGGATCACCCGACGTTTCAGCGCACTTTGCGCCCCAGGAAGGTGTTCGCCCCGGACCTGCTCGGCTATGGCAGCTTGGACGACACGCCGTCGACGCGGGTCGATATCGACGCCCAGGTCGAGCACCTGCGGCAGATCCTGCTGGCGCGCAACCTGCCCTATGTGCACCTGCTCGGCCACTCCGTGGGTGGAGTGGTGGCGATGTTGTTCGCCCGGCGCTATCCGGCCAGCGTGGCGAGCGTGATCAGTGTCGAGGGCAACTTCACCTTGAAGGACGCGTTCTGGTCGGCGTCGGTGGCGCGCATGGCCCCAGTCGAGGCCGAGGCGTTGCTGCAAGGTTATCGTGACGATGCCTGTGCCTGGCTGGCTCGCTCCGGCATCATGGCTGATGCCGGGCGCCTGGCACTGGCGCACCAGTGGCTGGCCCACCAGGGCGCAGGCACGCTGCAGGCCATGGCGCGCTCGGTGGTCGCGGTGACCGGCGTACCAGGTTACCTGGCGGAACTGCGCACGTTGTTCGCCACGAAACCGGTGCACCTGGTCGCCGGCGAACATTCGCGGGCCGGCTGGGATGTGCCTTACTGGGCCGAGGAGCAGGCGGCCAGTTTTACCGTGCTGCCGCGTGTGGGGCACCTGATGATGCTCGAAGACCCGCAAGGCTTCGCCAGCGCCATCGCCCGCCTGCTCGACTGACTTCGTTCAGAACGACCCCGTCTGCACCTCGCCGCTGCGCGCGTAATGGGCCAGCAGCACCCCCTTGGGCGTGCTGCTCGATTCCACCAGCTTGAAGGCTGCGGCCTGTGCATCGTCACCGAACAGGCGCTTGCCGTGCCCCAGCAGCAGGGGATGGATCAACAGGCGCAGCTCGTCCACCAGCCCGGCCGCCAGCAGCTGGCGTACCAGTTCACCGCTGCCCTGGGTCAGCAGCGCCGGGCCGTCCTGTTGCTTGAGCGCGCGCACCGCGCCGGCCACATCGGCGCCCAACGGGTGGCTGTTTTGCCAGTCGATGGATTCAGGGTGGTGGGTGGCGACGTGCTTGGCCACGCCATTGAACAGGTCGGCCAACGGACGATCCGGCGCCTCGGGCCCGACTTCTGGCCAGAACCCGGCGAAGATGTCGTAGGTGCGCCGCCCCAGCAGCAGTTCGAACGGTTGGCTGAACAAGGTCTGCATGGCCTGGCCGAAGGCTTCGTCGGCCAACGGCGGGATCCAGCCGCCATGGGTGAAGCCGCCGCTGGTGTCTTCCTGTGGACCGCCAGGAGCCTGCATGACGCCGTCGAGGGTGATGAAGGCGGCGACGATGAGCTTGCGCATGGGATGAATCTCCTCGGGTGGGTGTGCTGGATAGTCGAACGGGGTTGGCGAGAATCGACAGCAGTGCTGAACGATAGTCAGGGTTCGACGGATGGGGGCACGGGAGGAGGAAAAACGGGAAAAGGCGCGGTCGCCTGCAGGAACGGCTAAAGCCGCTCCTGCAGAGGGTTCGGCTACAGCCAGTAGGTCACTGCCCACCAGCCCAGGCCACCCATGACCACGGTGTAAGGCAAGGCCATCCACACCATGCGGCCATAGGACAGTCGCACCAGCGGCGCGATCGCCGAGGTCAGCAGGAACAAGAACGCCGCCTGGCCATTGGGCGTGGCCACGCTGGGCAGGTTGGTGCCGGTGTTGATCGCCACCGCCAGCGTCTCGAAGTGCTCGCGGCTCATCGCGCCATTGACGAACGCTTGCTTGACCTCGGTGATGTAGATGGTGGCGACGAACACGTTGTCGCTGATCGCCGACAGCAGGCCGTTGGCCAGGTACAGCATGCCCGGCTGCTGCTCGCTGGGCAGGCCCAGTACCCAGGCGATCAGCGGGCTGAACAGCTGCTGCTGGTGGATCACCGCGACCACGGCAAAGAACACCACCAGCAGCGCGGTGAACGGCATGGCGTCCTGGAACGCGCGGCCCAGGCGGTGCTCGTCGGTGATGCCGGTGAAGGCGGTGATCAGCACGATGACCATCAGGCCGATGAGGCCGACCTCGGCGATGTGCAGGCCCAGGCAGACGATCAGGATCAACGCGGCCAGGCCTTGCACCACCAGGGCGATGCGCTGGGCCGGAGTGCGCGCGGCGTCGTCCTCGGCGGCGTAGGCGGCCAGTACCTGGCGCACGCGCTCGGGCATCAGCGTGCCGTAGCCGAACAGGCGCAGCTTCTCCAGCAGCACGCAGGTCACCAGGCCCGCCGCCAGTACCGGCATCGACACCGGCGCGACCTTGAGGAAGAAGTCGGCGAAGTGCCAACCCATTTCATGGCCGATCAGCAGGTTCTGCGGCTCGCCCACCAGGGTGCACACGCCACCCAGCGCCGTGCCCACCGCGCCGTGCATCAGCAGGCTGCGCAGGAAGGCGCGGAACTGGTCGAGGTCGTCGCTGTGCAACTGTTCGACCTGGTGGTCGCTGTCCAGCGCCGACTCCTCCCGTGGGTTGGTGCCCGAGGCGACCCGGTGGTACACCGCATAGAAGCCCACCGCGGCGCTGATGATCACCGCTGTCACGGTCAGGGCGTCAAGGAACGCCGAAAGAAACGCCGAGAGCACGCAGAACAGCAGGCTCAGTATTGCCTTGGAGCGCACCCCCAGCAGGATCCGCGAGAACAGATACAGCAGCAGCTCCTTCATGAAGTGAATGCCGGCGACCATGAACATCAGCAGCAGGATCACCGGGAAGTTGTGCTGCAGCTCTTCGTACAAGGCCTCGGGCGTGGTCATGCGCAGCAGCAGCGCCTCGACCAGCAGCAGGCCGCCGGGCATCAGTGGGTAGCACTTGAGCGCCATCCCTAAGGTGAAGATGAACTGGATCACCAGCACCCAGCCGGTGACCACCGGGCCAAGGGTCGCCAGCAGCAACGGATTGAGGACCAGGAACAGGCAGATGACGGCCTTGTACCAACGCGGCGACTGGCCCAGGAAGCCGTGGGCGAGGGCGCCGGTCAGGGAACGGGACATGAATTTGTATCCTTTTGATTCAGCAGTGGCGCAAGGTGCCGCATCGGGCCTCGGGGTGCAAGTCATCCAGTCCGGCTTTTGGCACATGTGCAGCCTTGCGGGTGCGCTAAGATCCGGCGTTGTGAATCCTTTTCCCACAGGAGTGCCGCTCGTGACCGAATACACCGCGTTCAAGGTCGAACTGACCGACAACATCGCCCACGTGCAGATCAACCGCCCGGACAAGATCAACGCGATGAACGCCGCCTTCTGGGAAGAGCTGGTCGAGATCTTCCAGTGGATCGACGACACCGACGCGGTGCGCGTGGTGGTCATCAGCGGTGCCGGCAAGCACTTCTCCTCCGGCATCGACCTGACGATGCTGGCCACCCTGGCGCAGCAACTGGGCAAGGACGTCGGCCGCAACGCCCGGGTGATGCGCCGCACCATCCTGCGCCTGCAAGGCTCGTTCAACGCCGTGGACAACTGCCGCAAGCCGGTGCTGGCGGCGATCCAGGGCTACTGCATCGGCGGCGCCATCGATATGGTCTCGGCTTGCGACATGCGCTACTGCGCCGCTGACGCGCAGTTCTCGATCAAGGAGATCGACATGGGCATGGCCGCCGATGTCGGCACCCTGCAACGTTTGCCGCGTATCATCGGCGACGGCATCATGCGCGAGCTGGCCTACACCGGCCGTCGGGTCGACGCCCAGGAGGCGCTGCGCATCGGCCTGGTCAACCGCGTCTATGATGACCAGGCGGCGCTGCTCGACGGGGTCTTTGCCATCGCCCGCGAGATTGCCGCAAAATCGCCGATCGCCGTGGCCGGCACCAAGGAGATGATCAGCTACATGCGCGACCATCGCATCGACGATGGCCTGGAGTACATCGCCACCTGGAACGCCGCCATGCTGCAGTCCGAGGACCTGCGCGTGGCCATGGCCGCGCACATGAGCAAACAGCAACCGACGTTCGCCGACTGACTGGACAGTGGCGGGCGCCATCAAGGGACCCGAACCATGTCAGCACGCTGGACAACCGCAGTACTCGACCCGCAGATAACCGGGGGGTTGGCCGTCGCCCGCAGCCCGGAGGGGTTCCTGGTGGACGCCAACGGCGCGCTGTTTCCTCGTGACTGGCTCAAGCGCCAGGAGCTGGACGTGTTGTGCGAACATGGCATCGGCCATTTCGATGGCCAGCCGGTGTTCCTGCTGGAGCTGCGCGGCGCCGGTGAAGTGCCGGGTTGCCGCTGGCAGGGGCTGCGCCGGTTCATGCTTGAAGGCGACTTCGACACTTATAAGGTGCTCGGTTATGCCGCGCAGATCGGCACCTGGGCTCGCGAGCACCGTTTCTGCGGCAGTTGCGGGCAGGCCATGACGCAGATTCGCTGGGAGCGGGCGATGTACTGCCAGCCGTGCGACTTGCGCAGCTATCCGCGGATTTCACCGAGCATGATCGTGCTGATTACTCGCGGCGACGAGGTGCTGCTGGCCCGTTCGCCGCGCTTTGTCACCGGGGTCTACAGCACCCTGGCAGGATTCGCGGAGCCTGGGGAATCGGCCGAGGATTGCCTGGTGCGCGAGGTGCGTGAAGAGGTGGCGGTGGAGGTCAGGAACATCCAGTACGTTGGCAGCCAGTGCTGGCCGTTTCCGCATTCGATGATGCTCGGGTTTCATGCCGAGTATGCTGGGGGGGAGATTGTCATGCAGGCGGATGAGATCGAGGATGCGCGGTGGTTCAATGTGCATGAGTTGCCGCCTTTGCCGGCGGGGCGGTCGATTGCTCGGTATCTGATTGATCTGTATGTTGCTCGGCGGTTGGGTCTTCCTGAGCCGGTTTTGTCTGCCTGAGTTGGGTTGGTTTGTTGGTTTTGGAAGTTGTATGCGCATTCATTTGTGATGGTGACGCTTATTCACCTTTCCGCCCTTACGGCGGGTTACTTTGGTCGTGGCCAAAGTAACCAAAGCCGTGGCGCTCCATTCATCCGGCCCTCCGCTTCGCTCCGGGTTCCCTCACTCCGGTCTTGCTCCGGGAGGACCGCGCTGCAGGGCCCATCCTGGGCCCCAGCGCTTGACGGGCATCCATGCCCGTCACCTCCCTCCGCAAGACCTCCGTTCGGCCTCCTGAAGTCGCGAAGTTACGGGCGGCGCCTGAACTGGCGCAGCTGTCGCTAGTTTAAATTTAATTAATCTCTCGATCGCATCGCGGGGCAAGCCCGCTCCCACGCAATAGTCGCCGTTATATAGAGCCCTGTAGGAGCGGGCTTGCCCCGCGAAAGGGCCGGAACAGCCAATGCATAACTAATGGCCAAACAACTAACTTCGCATTTCTTGCTCTTGCTCTTGCTCTTGCTCTTGCTCTTGCTCTTGCTCTTGCTCTTGCTCTTGCTCTTGCTCTTGCTCTTGCTCTTGCTTCTAAGCGCGCGATAGTCCAGGCGCCACCAATTGCGACTTCAGGAGGCCGAGCGGAGTTCTTGCGTAGGGAGGTGACGGCCATGGATGGCCGTCAAGCGCTGCGCCCCAGGATGGGGCGTTCAGCGCGGTCCTCCCGGGAGCAAGAACGGAGCGAGGGGACCCCGGAGCGAAGCGCAGGGGCCGGATGAACGGAGCGGAACGGTTTTGCCTACTTTTCCCTAGAGAAAAGTAGGTCGCCGTAAAGGCGAAAAGGTGACTAAATGTCGACATCACCTACGAATGCGCATACAACTATCAAAACAACCAGCCTCAGTTATACGCCAAACCCATGATCCACCTGCAAAACCAGCAGCCCCCAATTGACGCCACCCCCCGCCTGGGTAAGGCTACTCCTTCCTCCCAAGCCATGAGTCCGCCAATGCTGATCGATCCCCGCAAGGCCACGCTGCTGGTCATCGACATCCAGGAAAAACTGATAGGCGCCATGAGCGACCCCGAGGGCACCGCGGCCCGCGCCCGCTGGCTGCTCGCGGCAACCGCCGAACTAAAACTCCCCACGGTAATCTCCGAGCAATACCCCAAGGGCCTGGGCCACACCCTGGCCGCCCTCAAGGCCGCGGCGCCAGCCGCCGAGATCGTCGAGAAACTGCACTTCTCCTGCGTCACCGCCGAATGCCTGCCCCCCAGCCTGCTCGACCGCGAACAGGTAATCGTCTGCGGCATGGAGACCCACGTCTGTGTGCTGCAGACCGTGCTCGGCCTGCGGGCCCTGGGCAAGCAGGTGTTCGTGGTCGAGGACGCCTGCGACAGCCGTACCCCGGCCAGCAAGGCTGCGGGCCTGGCGCGCATGCGCGATGCCGGGGCGCAGGTGGTCACCCGCGAAATGGTGCTGTTCGAGTTGCTGGGCAGCTCCAGCCACCCGCTGTTCCGCCAGATCAGCAAGACCTACCTGGTCGGTGAGCAGCCCTGAACGGTCACCTGCTGATCAGCGCGCTGTTGGCCCTGGGCCTGCTCCAGGGTTGCGCCGGGCGACGTGAGGAAGCCGCCGAGTCCGACCCGTCCAAGGTCCGCGCCCAGCTCATGCGCCTGCTGCCGGCCCAGGTCAAGGACCGCCAGGGCTGGGCCGAGGATATCCAGGTGGCGTTCCAGGCCCAGGGCATCAGCCCGAGCAAGAGCAACCTGTGCGCGGTGCTGGCGGTGACCGAGCAGGAGTCCACCTTCAACGCCGATCCGCAGGTGCCGAACCTGGGGCGGATTGCCCGGGAGGAGATCGACCGCCGGGCGGCGCGCCTGCATGTGCCCCGGCTGCTGGTCGATGGCGCCCTGAACACGCCTTCGGCCAACGGCAAGACCTACCAGCAACGGCTGCTCGCCGTGCGCAGCGAGAAGCAGCTCAGCGCTCTGTACGACGAGGTGATCGGCGGCCTGCCGCTGGGGCGCTCGCTGCTGGGCGGGTTGAACCCGGTGCGCACCGGCGGACCGATGCAGGTCAGCGTGGATTTCGCCGAGCGGCACGCCAAGGGCTATCCCTACGACCACACGGGCAGCATCCGCCAGGAGGTGTTCAGCCGCCGCGGCGGAATGTACTTCGGCATTGCCCACCTGCTCGGCTACCCCACCCACTACGAGCGTCAGCTGTATCGCTTCGCCGATTTCAACGCCGGTTGGTATGCCAGCCGCAACGCGGCGTTCCAGGCGGCGCTGAGCCGGGCGAGCGGGGCGACGTTGGCGCTCGACGGCGACCTGATCGCCCCCGGCGCCATCCTGCCCGGCACCACCGAGCAGGCGGCGCGCAAGCTGGGGGCGAAGCTGGGGCTGCGCAATCCGCAGATCAGGGCTCAGTTGGAGAAGGAGAATGGCCTGGAACTGGAGGACACCGAGTTGTATCGCGGGGTGTTCGCCCTGGCCGAAGCGAAGGCGGGCAAGGCACTGCCACGGGCGGTGCTGCCGGGGATCGAGCTGAAGAGCCCGAAGATCACCCGCAAGCTGACCACGGCGTGGTTTGCCGGCAGGGTTGATGAGCGGTATCAGCGCTGTATGAAGCGTTGAGGCGGTCCCTGTAGGAGCGGGCTTGTCCCGCGATGGCGCCAGTCGAGCCAACATCGTCGCCTGCTCTGACGCCATCGCGGGGCAAGCCCGCTCCTACAAAGGCATTCAACTGTCGCCGAGGGCCTTTACCACCTGCTCGACACTGGCCTTGAGCCCCGCCACGGTGTCGTCCGGATCGCTGTCCACCACCAACAACTTCGCCCCGGAAGCGGCGATCATCTCGGCCACCTTTGCGTCCGGCTGACGATGATGCAGCACCAGCGCCACATCCTGCGCCTTGAGGTTCTCACCCAGCGCCTTGAGCATCGCCTCGTCCCACTTGTCGTCGGCCGGCAGCGGTTGCTCGACCACATCCAGGTTCAACCCGCTGGCCAGGTAGCCCAGGCGCTCGGACAGGCTGACCACGGTCAGGTTGTCGACCTCGGCCAGGCGTGTCTGGCTGTTGGCGGTCAGCTCCAGCATCTGCCGCTTGAGGCCGGCCAGGTTGCCCTGGATCTTCGCCTTGTCGGCTGGCGAGAGGCGTTCGAGATCGTTGGCCACTACATCGGCCATGCGCCCCAGGTTGCTGGGGTTAAGCCAGGGATAGGCGGTGAACGCCTCGTCACCCTTGACCGCGATGCCGGGCAGGGCGCCGTCCACCGGGCGCGCGGCGTCGATCTCGACAATGCGGATGTTGCTGCGTCGGGCCATGGGGTAGAGCGGGTCGTCGCGCCAGATCGAGCGCACGCCGATCACCGCGTCGGCTTTCGATGCCGCTTTCTGCAGGCTGGCGCCGCCACGACCGCTGAAGTACGAGGGCTGGCGGCTGGCCGGCAGGTTGGCCGGGGCGGCGCGCTGGAGTTGTACCGAGGTGCCGTCGAGCAAGGTGCTGGCCAGGCTGTGGGTCACCGGCAGGGTGGTCAACACTTGGGTGGCGCCGGCCATCAGCGGCAGGCCGCTCAGGGCCAGGGCCAGGGTCAGTTTCTTCAGGGTCATGCCGGGTTTCCTTGCAGGCGGGGGACGAGGGCGCGGGCCAGTGCGGCGAGGGCAAAACAGATCCCGGCAACCAGGATGATCGCCGCGCCCGAGGGCACCGGCAGGTCGAAGACGATCGGCAGCAGGATGCCGAGCAGGGTGCTGAGGGTGGCGATGATCACCGAGACGAAGAAGAAGCCCTTGAGCGACTGGCTGACCAGCCGCGCCGCCGCCGCGGGGATCACCAGCAGGGCGCCGACCAGGATCGCGCCGATCACCTTGACCGAGGCCACGGTGACCAGGGTCACCAGTACCACGAACAGGTAGTCCAGGGTCTTCACCGCCACCCCGCGCACCGCCGCCAGCTGCGGGTTGAAGCTGGCCAGCATGATGCGGTTGTACAGCGGCAGGGCCAAGGCCAGCACCAGCACGGCGACGATGCCCAGCACCAGCAGGTCGTGGGCACTGACGGTGAGCACCGAGCCGAACAGCACGTTCTCGAGGATGTGCACGTTGATCTTGCCGGCCAGCATCAGCAGCAGGCTCGCGCCCAGGGCCAGCGACACCGAGAGGAACACGCCGATCAGCGTGTCCGGGGACAGTCCGGTGCGGTTGCGCAGGAAGTTGAGCAGGATGCCGAACAGCAGGCAATAGCCGAACAGGCTGCCGTACGGGCCGGTGTAGGGCTCGCCGAGCAGGATGCCGATGGCCACGCCGGTCAGTGCGGCGTGGCCCACCGCCTCGGAGAAGAAGGCGAAGCGCTTGACCACCACCAGGGTGCCCAGCCCGCCCAGCACCGGGCCGATCATCAGGCCCGCCAGCAGGGCGTTGACCACGAAGCCGTAGGCCAGCGCCTCCGGCAGGTAACCAGCGGTGGCCCAGTCCTGGACCAGCTGGCGAAACGATTCGAAACTCATCAGGCAAGGCTCTCGCTGCGCGGGTGGACGGAGAACAGCCCGAGCAGGCGCTCGGGGGTCAGGGCCTGGGCCGGCGGGGCGTCGAACAGCACCTGGCGGCTCAGCCCGGTGACCCGGTCGGCCAGGCGCAGCACCGCTTCCAGGTCGTGCTCGATCCACAGCACGGTGGTGCCGGCCTGGCGCCAGGCGTGCAGCAGTTGCTCGAACACCTGGATGCCGGCTTCGTCGAGGGCCGACATCGGCTCGTCCAGCACCAGCAGCTGCGGCTCGGGGATCAGCCCCTGGGCCAGCAGCACGCGCTGGCGCTCGCCGCCGGACAGCGCGCCCATGCGCCGCTTGCGCTTGTCGAGCATGCCCACCCGCGCCAGCGCCGCGTCGATCGCCGGGCGCACGCGCCGGGACAGGCCGAGGAAGGCCGGGCGGCGCTGGCACATGGCGGCCATGAAGTCGTCCACGGTCATCGGCAGGCCGCGGTCGAATTCCAGGGCCTGGGGCACGTAGCCGATCACTTCACGCTCTGCGGGCCAGTGCAGGGTCAGCTGGCCCTGGTGCGGCATCTGCCCGAGCAGGGTCTTGATCAGCGAACTCTTGCCGCCGCCGTTGGGGCCGACGATGGCATGCACGCTGCCGGGGGCGACGCTGAAGCGCACGTTTTCGAGAATGCGCGTCCGGCCAAGGGTGAGGTCGATGCCGTCGAACTCGATGCGCGGTCCGCAGGCGCTGGTGAGGTTGGCGGCGGCGGTCACGTGCGGTTCTCCTGGATGGCCTGGACCACCGTGTCGAGGTTGCGCTTCATCTCCACCTCGTATTTTTCCTTGGTGTATTCGCCGTAGGAGATGTGCGTGAGCGGGTAGATGCGCACGCCGGACTCGCGGTGGATGGTGTCGACGTAGGCCGAGGGGAAGTCCATCTCCGAGAAGATCACCTTCACGTCCAGGGCCTTGAGCTGGTCGATGGTCTTCTTCAGCTGTGCCGGGCTTGGTTCGATGCCGTGGGCTGGTTCCACCACGGCGGTGACTTCCAGGCCGAAGTCGCGCACAAGGTAGTCGTAGGCGGCATGGATAGTGGCGACGCGGAAGGTCGCGTCAGGCGCCTGGGTGACCTTGGCCAGGGCCTCGGCGCGCAGGGCACGCAGACGCTTGGCGTAGGCCCGGGCGTTCTGCGTGTAGAGCTTGGCGTTGTCCGGGTCGAGCTTGCCCAGTTCGCGGGCGATGTTGTTGACCTGGGCGATGGTGGCGCTGATCGACAGGAAGGTATGCGGGTTGACCACCTTGCCGGCGCCGCGGGCGGCGATGCCGGTGGCCGCCAGCAGCGGCACGTTGGCGTTGGACTCGATGGTCTTGATGTCGGGTTTTTCGCTGGCGGCGATCATGCGGTCGGCGAAGTCGTCGTGGCCGACGCCGTTGAGCACGATCACGTCGAGGCTGCCAATGCGCTTGATGTCCTCGGCGCGGGGCTCGTAGGCGTGGGGGTTGAAGCCGGCCGGGATCAGCGGCACCACCTCGGCCTTGTCGCCGACGATGTTGCTCACGTAGCTGTAGTAGGGGTGCAGGGTGATGCCGATGCGCAGTGGCTTGCCATTGTCGGCGAGGGCCACGGCGGGCAGGGCGCAGGCCAGGAGCAGCGCCAGGGTGCGGCGGGCGAAGCGGAGCATGGGCAGGTCCTTAGTGTCGGTGTTGGCGGGTGACCCCGGCGTCGTAGTGGGTGACGATCTGCTGCCAGCCGGCGGCGATCAGCGCATCGCTGTCCAGCGCGTCCGGGGGCAGGGCGGTGCTGTCGCGGCGTAGCCAGACATCCGGCTGGGCATCGCTGGCGGCGGGCAGGATCACCAGGAAGCTGCCGGCCACCTGGGCGTCCTGGCTGCGGCCCAGGTAGGCGCCGTTGGCCAGCAGCGACCACTGGTGGCTGCCGCGGCTCTGGCTGCTGGCGTCGCTGACGAACGGCGGCAGCCCCTCGTCGGCCAGGGTCTGGGCATCCGGGGCGGCGCCGTTGTCCTCGCGCAGGGCGCGGATCTCCTCGACGGCCACCCACAGGTCGGTGTGGATGCCCTGTTCGGCGGCATTGAGGTCGCGGCGGGCATCGAGCTGGTGGGCGGCGATGGCCTGTTCATCCTCGCGCTCGCCGCGCACGGCCACCACGCTGGCGGCCAGCACCACGATCAGCAGCGCGGCCAGCAGCACGTAGAGGGTCTCGTGCCCGGCGCCAGCCGGGCGCACCACCTGGGCGCGGCTCATGGCGCACCGATGTCGGCGTGGTCCACTTCCACCACGTGGCCGGGACCGGCATCGAACAGCACGTAGAACTCACCGTCGGGGCGCTTGAAGGTCAGGGTCGAGTCATCGCCGAGCTTGCTCGCCACCAGCACCTGTTCGTCGTAGCCGATCACGTCCAGGGTCACGCCGGGGGCGCCGCTGCCGTCGGAGAAGCCGCCCTTGCAGGTGATCTGCTCGCCGTGCTCGGTGCACTCGCACATCGGGTTGTGCGCCAGCGCCGGGGTGGCGGCCAGGGCCAAGAGGGGCAGGGCGAGCCTGCGCATCAGCTGTTTCATTTGTTGCCTCCTTGTTTCTCGAGCCAGGCTGCGGTGGCGGGGGATGCCTTGGCCAGCGGCACCGAGGCCTGGTACATCTTGCCGTCCCAGCCTTCGATGGTGATCCAGATGTCGGCGTCGGGCCGGGTGCGCGGCGGGATCGGCAGCGAGGTGCCCATGCGCGCCGGCGCGCCGAAGAAGATCGTGCCGGCGGCGCGCAGGCTGCGCGGCTTGCCCACTCGCAGGTAGATGGCCTTGACGCCTTCGTCGCAGCTCGTGCAGGCGGCGTTGAAGGCCTTGAAGTAGCCGGCCGGGCCCTCGGCGCGCGGGGCCTCGTCGCGCAGTTCGGCCAGGTCCAGGGTCCAGCGCCCGACCTGGAGGTCCTCGACGATATTGGCGCCCAGGCCGCTGTCGCCGCGGAACAGGCTGGCGTCGGCGAAGTACTTGGGCATGAAGCCCAGGGGAATGAGGATCAGCAGGATGTTGAGGTGGAAGCGCCATTTCAGCCACAGCTGCTTCAGGCCGCTGGGCGGCAGGGTATCGGTCTGGCTCAAGGTTGGGCCTCCAGGGTGGTTGGGCTGGCCGCGGCGCGCTTGCGTGCCGGACGCTCGCCGCGCTTGAGGGCGGCGAGGGTGGCCTGGGTGGTGCGCTTGGTCCAGATCAGCAGGCCACTGAACACCATGAGGGTCAGGATCAGGCCGAAGAAGAACCAGATCAGCTTGATCGCCAGGCCACCGAAGTCACCGGTGTGCAGCGGGCGCATGGATTCGGTGACGAACTCAAGGGCCGAGCGGTCGCCGAGCAGGAACTGGCTGTCGACGTTGGACGTGTAGGGGTTGACCTCCGCGGTCTGGAACATCAGCGGGTACCAGCCGCGCCCGCCCATGCTGTAGTGGCTGTAGGCGGTGGCCGGCAGCGAGATGAAGCTGATGTCCAGGCCGGGGATCTTCTGGCTGGCAATGCGTGCCGCCTGGTCCAGGTCGATGCGCGGCGCGGGGCTGCCGTCGGCGCTCTGCGGCACCTGTTCGCGGGCGATCACCGGCACGATCGGCTCGCTGGAGATCGTCACATGGTTGTCGGCGAGAATCGCCTGGATCAGGAACCAGGTGCCGGTGATGGCGATCACCGCAATGAACCAGATCGACCACACACCGGCCAACCGATGCACGTCGCCCCAGAATATCCGTGGGCCGTGGCCGGTGCGCAGCGGCTTGAAGAAACCGCGCCAGAACTTCTTGTACACCACCAGCCCCGTGACCAGCGAGGCGAGCATCGGCAGCCCGAGCAGCGACACCAGGTACCAGCCCCAGCTGTAGCCGTTGGTGAAGGGCACCAGCCACCAGCCGTGCAGGGCGCGGGTGAAGGCCTCGAAGTCGAAGTCCGGGCGCTGGCCCTGGATGGCCCCGGTGTAGGGGTTGACGTAGAGCAGCGCGTTGGTGCCGTCGGCACGGGTCACCGAGGCCTGCAGGGCGAAGTGCGAACCGTCCGGCTGGCTGAAGAAACGCACCGCCAGTTCAGGTTCGGCCTTGTGCATGGCGTCGAGCACCTGCTGGTAGCTCAGGCGCTGGCTGTCGCCGTCGGGCTTGCTGGCGCGCACGTCGGCGTTGGCCAGCCAGACGATCTCCTGGCTGACCACCGCGAGCATGCCGGTGAAGCAGACGATCAGGACGAAGAACCAGATCGGCAGGGCAAGCCAGCTGTGGACCAGGAACCACAGCTTGGAATTGGATTTCTTTCTCGATTGTCGGGCCATCGCTCGGTCTTCTGCATCTAAAAATACGGTCGAGTCTGTGCTCAACCTGGAAGGCTGCATAAGTAAGGACGAATGAGAATCAGAAAGCTGCCAAGGCAAATGAAAGAAAATGTTTCAAGAACTGGACGTAACCTCCGTCGAAACCGGGGTCTTGGCCGCGCGCGCCTGCTTCTGGCTGCGCTTGAGTGCGTTGGCGGTGGCCAGGGCGGTGCGTTTGCTCCAGATCAGCAGGCCGCTGAGGACCATCATGCTTAGCAGCAGGCCGAAGAAGAACCAGATCAACTTGACCGGCAGGCCGCCGAAGTCGCCGGTGTGCAGCGGGCGCATGGACTCGGTGACGAACTCCAGGGGCTTGCGGTCGGCGAGCAGGCGCGTGGCGTCCACCTCGCCGGTGTAGGGGTTGATCTCGGCCTTCTGGTACATCAGCGGGTACCAGCTGATGCCGCCGATGCTCAGGTGGGCGTAGGCGTTGCTGGGAAACCCGACATAGTCGACGTCGAAGCCGGGGATCTCGCGCTGGGTGATGCGCACGGCCTCGTCCGGGCTGATCATCGGCGTCGGGCTGCCGTCGGCGGTCAGCGGCACCTTTTCCCGGGCGATCACCGGCACGATCGGCTCGCTGGAGATGGATATGTGGTTGTCGGCGAGCAAGGCCTTGATCAGGAACCAGACGCCGGTGATGGAGATCACCGCGATGAACCAGATCGACCAGATGCCGCTCAGGCGGTGGAAATCGCCCCAGAAGATCCGCGCGCCCTGGTTGAAGCGCAGGGTCGGCTTGAAGAAGCCCTTCCAGAATCGCTTGTAGATGACCAGGCCGGTGACCAGTGAGGCCAGCATCGGCAGGCCGAGCAGCGACACCAGGTACCAGCCCCAGCTGTAGCCGTTGGTGTGCGGCACCAGCCACCAGCCGTGCAGGGCGCGGGTGAATTCCTCGAAGTTGAACTGCGGGGTGACGCCCTGGATATGCCCGGTGTAGGGGTTGACGTAGACCCGGACCGTGCGGCCGTCGGGGTAGGTGACGTCCGACAGCATGGCGAAGTGCGATTCGCTCAGGGTCATCAGGCTGGCCACGGCGATACCGGGCTGGTCGCGCTGCATGGCCACCAGCAGTTCGTCGTAGTTAAGCCGCCGGGCCTCGTCCGAAGGCGGGTTGGCGCGGGTTTCCGGATTGGCCAGCCAGACGATCTCGCGGCTGATCACCGCCAGGGTGCCGGTGACGCAGACGATCAGCACGAAGAACCAGATGGGCAGGGCCAGCCAGCTGTGCACGAGGAACCAGATTTTCGAGCGTGACTTTTTCGACATGGGGTACGCAGTGTCAATGGCGAAGTTCAGGGGCAAAAGCCCGGCCGTATCAGAAAGAGACGCATGAGCAGGGCAAAACCTGATGAGCCAATTGCAAGCAAGTGTTTCCAGGGCATCCCGAACTGGCGATGCAAGCGCTCGTGGGAGCGGGCTTGCCCCGCGATCACCGGCAAGGTCGGTGCCAGGCGCCGCAGTGCCGGGCTTGTTCCTGCCAGGGACTAATTTGCCTGCCTCTCGAAACGTCCTCCTATCACCGGACGCGAGCGTGCCCATGGGCCGCCGGTCCCTTTCATCGAATGTGTACAGGAGGCCCGTCATGGGTGTTGCTGTGGGATTTACAGTGCGTCCGCTATTGCCGGAGCAGGGACGTTTGCCGTTGCTGGTGGAGGCGGGTGACGACGACACCCAACTGTTGGAGGTGTTCGACGAGCTCAAGGCGCTGGTGGATGAACACCTGCCGCGCGACGGCGGCATCCTGTTTCGCGGGTTCCGCCTGGAGGGTGCCGAGCAGTTCCGCCAGTTCGCCGCCAGCTTCGGTCATCCGCTGCTCAACTACGAGTTCGGCTCGACACCGCGTACCAACGTTACCCAGGGGGTCTACACCTCCACCGAGTACCCGGCGCACCAGCATATTCCGCTGCACAACGAGCAGGCCTACTCCCGCGACTGGCCGATGAAGATCTGGTTCTACAGCATGATTGCCGCCCGCAGCGGCGGCGAGACGCCGATCGCCGACAGTCGCGAGGTCTATCGCCGCGTGCCGGCGCACATCCGCGAGCGCTTCGTCAGCAAGGGCCTGATGTACGTGCGCAACTTCGGCAACGGCCTGGACGTGTCCTGGGAGCAGGTGTTCAACACCGAGGACCAGGCGGAGGTCGAGGCCTACTGCAAGGCCCACGGCATCACCTGCGAGTGGAAGGACGACGGCGAGTTGCGTACCCGTCAGGTCTGCCAGGCGGTGGCCCGGCACCCGGTGACCGGCGACATGGTCTGGTTCAACCAGGCGCACCTGTTCCATATCTCCAACCTGCCGGCTGACGTGCGCGAGAGTCTGCTGGACATCGTCGACGAGGAAGACCTGCCGCGCAACGTCTACTACGGCGACGGTTCGCCCATCGAGGACGAGGTGCTCGACGAGATCCGCCAGGTGCTGGAAGACTGCAAGATCAGCTTCCCCTGGCAGGAGGGTGACGTGATGATGCTCGACAACATGCTCGCCGCCCATGCCCGCGCGCCGTTCGAAGGCCCGCGCAAGGTGATCGTGGCAATGGCCGAGGGGCATTCGCTGGACCAGGTCTGACCTGCCGATCGTTCCTGCAGGCCGGCGCGACCTCCTGTAGGAGCGGCCTTGTGCCGCGAAAGGGGCGCACAGCGCGCCCCATCACTCCCGCGTCGAGCCCCTCGCTAAATCATCCCCCCGCCCATTCGTTCTTGTTGATGCGCCCGGACCTTCCGGTCGCGCCGCCGATCAGCAAGGACCACACACATGAATGCCGCAGACGCCCAGAAACTTTCCCGTCGTTTCATCGAGTTGCCCCTGGACAAGCGCCGCTTGTTTCTCGAAGGGATGCGACGCGAGGGCATCGATTTCGCGCAGCTGCCCATGTCGTCCTGTGTCGGCCTGAGCGAGCGCGACGGCCTGTCCTACGCCCAGCAGCGCATGTGGTTCCTTTGGCAGCTGGAGCCCCACGGCGCCGCCTACAACCTGCCGATGGCCGTGCGCCTCGACGGCGAGCTGCAGGTCGAGGCGCTGGAGCGGGCGTTCAGCCTGCTGGTCGCCCGCCACGAATGCCTGCGCACCACCTTCGCCCAGGACGGCGAGCGAGCGTTGCAGCGGGTGGCTGAGCCTGCGCCGGTGAGCATCCAGCTGTTCGACCTTGCCGACCTGCCTGAAACCACGCGCTGGGAACGCGCGCACCAGCAGATGGCGGCCCAGGCCACCCAGGCCTTCGATCTTGAGCGCGGGCCGCTGTTCGGCATCGCCCTGTTGCGCCTGGCGCCCCAGGAGCACGTGCTGCTGCTGACTCTGCACCACATCATCGCCGACGGCTGGTCGATGAACATCCTGATCGACGAGTTCATGCGCAGCTACGACGCCCTGGTGGCGGGGCGCGAGCCGCAGTTGGCGGAGCTCAAGGTGCATTATCGCGACTATGCGCTGTGGCAGCGCAGCTGGCTGGAGGCCGGCGAGCGCGAGCGTCAGCTGGACTACTGGCGCGAGCAGCTGGGTGACGAGCACCCGTTGCTTGAGCTGCCGACCGACCGGCCGTACCCGGCCCAGCCCAGCCACCTCGGCGAGCGCCTGGAGCTGACGCTCGACGCGGGCCTGCGCGAGGACCTGAAGCAACTGGCCCAGCAGCACGGCGTGACGCTGTCCACGGTGCTGCTGGCCGTGTTCAAGACCCTGCTGTACCGCTACAGCGGCCAGACCGACATCCGTGTTGGCGGTCTGATCGCCAACCGCAACCGCAGCGAGACCGAAGGGCTGGTCGGCTTCTTCGTCAATACCCAGGTGCTGCGCAGCCAGTTCACCGCGCAGACGCCGTTCAGCGACCTGCTGCGCAGCCTGCACCAGGCCTCGGTCGGCGCCCAGGCGCACCAGGACCTGCCGTTCGACGCGCTGATCGAGGCCCTGCAGCCCCAGCGCAGCCAGAGCCATACGCCGCTGTTCCAGGTGATGTTCAACCACCAGCCGCTGGTCACCGACCTCAATGACGTGCGTCTGGACTGCGGCCTGCGCGTGGGCTACCTGAGCGCCGAGCAGCTGGCCGGCAGCCGTCGCCAGCACGCCGCCACCAGCGACCTGATGCTCGATACCCGGGAAGAGGGCGAGCAGTTGTTCGCCGCCTTCACCTATGCCACCGACCTCTTCGACGAAGCCACCATCGCCGCCTTGGCCGGGCACTGGCGCAACCTGTTGCGCGCGGTCTGCCAGGCGCCGTGCCAGCGCCTGGGCGAACTGTCGCTGCTGGCCGAGGCCGAGCGCCAGGCGCTGCTGTGCCCGGTGGCCGAGGTGCCGCCGCTGGTGCCTGTGCAGCGCCTGTTCGAAGTCCAGGCCGCCCGCAGCGGCGAGGCATTGGCACTGATCCTGGCCGACGGCGCCGCGGCACCGTCGATGAGCTATGCCGAACTCAATATCCGCAGCAATCGCCTGGCCCATCACCTGCGCCGCCAGGGCGTCGGCCCCGATGTGCTGGTGGGCGTGGCCCTGGATCGCTCGCTGGACCTGGCCGTGGCCCTGCTGGCCGTGCTCAAGGCCGGTGGCGCCTATGTGCCGCTGGACCTGCAGGCCCCGGCCGAACGCCTGGGCCATGTCTTCGAGGACAGCGGCCTGCAGTGGCTGCTGACCACCACCGCCCAGTTGCCCGGCCTGCCAGCGCAGGATGGGCTGCGCTGCCTGTGCCTGGACCAGCTGGCGCTGAACGACGAGCCGGCGGATGACCTGGCGCTTACCGTCACGCACGACAACCTGGCCTATGTGATCTACACCTCCGGCTCCACCGGCCTGCCCAAGGGCGTGGCCATCAGTCACGGCGCCCTGAGTGAGTTCATCGCTCGCGCCATTGACTACAGCGACCTGCGCGAAGGCGACCGCGTCCTGCAGTTCGCCACCAGCAGCTTCGACGGTTTCGTCGAGCAGTTCTTCCCGCCGCTGTGCCATGGCGCCTGTGTGGTACTGCGCGATACCCGCCTGTGGGACAGCGCCGCCCTGCACGAGGTACTGATCACCCACGGCGTGACCCTGGCCGACCTGCCGGCCGCCTACTGGTACTGGCTGGTACAGGACTTCGCGGCGCGTCCGCCGGCCAGCTACGGCGCGCTGCGGCAGATCCATGTCGGCGGCGAGGCAATGGCGGTGGACGGCCTGCGCTTGTGGCAACTGGCTGGGCTGGGCCATGTACGGCTGCTCAACACCTATGGCCCGACCGAGGCCACGGTGGTCTCGACCATTCACGACTGCACCGGGCTCGGCCACGAGGCGGTGTCCTGGCGCGGCATCCCCATCGGCCAAGGCCTGGCGCAGCGCCGGCTGTACATCCTCGACGATGATCTTGAACTGCTGCCGCGGGGCGCCGTGGGCGAGCTGTACATCGGCGGCCCGGGCCTGGCCCGTGGCTACCACGGTCAACCGGCGCTGAGCGCCCAGCGCTTCGTCGCCGACCCGTTCGCCCATGGCGAGCGTCTGTACCGCACCGGCGACCGTGCGCGCCTGGGCGCCGACGGCGCCATCGAATACATCGGCCGTGTCGATCACCAGGTCAAGGTGCGGGGCTTCCGCATCGAACTCGGCGAGATCGAGGCGCGCCTGCAGCAGTGCCCGGGCGTGCGTGAGGCGGTGGTGCTGGCCTTGCCGATGACCGGCGGCCTGCAACTGGTCGCCTACGTGGTGCCCGACGCCGCCGAACAGGATGCCGCTGAACAGGCGCGGTTCCGCCAGCAGGTGCGCAGCCTGCTCAAGGCCCGCCTGCCCGAATACATGGTGCCGGGCCACCTGTTGCTGTTGCCGCGCCTGCCCCTGACGCCCAGCGGCAAGCTGGACCGCAAGGCCCTGCCGGCACCGGACCCGAGCGCGTTGCAGGCTGAATACCGGCCGCCACAGAGCGCCACCGAGCAGCAACTGGCGCAGATCTGGATGCAGGTGCTGGGCGTGGCCAAGGTCGGCCTGGACGATCACTTCTTCGAGCTGGGCGGGCATTCGTTGCTGGCCGCCCAGGTGCTGGCGCGGATCAAGGACCAGCTGGGCCTGGTGCTGCCGTTGCGCAGCCTGTTCGAACACCCGGCGCTGGGCGACCTGGCCGCCGAGCTGGGCCGTCTGGAGGGCGGCGATAAGGATGACGACTGGTCGGATATGGACGCGTTCATGAGTTCGTTGGAAGGGGTTGAGGCATGAGTGGCAACATGGCGGTACGCATTGCGAAACGATTCGTCAGCCTGCCCCTGGAGCAGCGCCGGCAGTTCCTCGCCAAGCTGCGCGAGGACGGCAAGGATTTCAGCCTGTTGCCGGTGGTCGAGTCGCGTCACGACTTCGCCAGCATCCCCCTGTCCTTCGCCCAGCAGCGCCTGCTGTTCCTCTGGCAGTTGGAGCCGCACAGCGCGGCCTACAACATGGCGGCTGGCCTGCGCCTGAGCGGCCGGCTCGACGTGGCGGCCCTGCAGCGTTCGTTCGAGCACCTGGTGGCGCGCCACGAGGCGCTGCGCACGGTGTTCCAGGTCGATGGCGAGCAGCCACGCCAGGTGATCCTCGAAACCCAGGCCGTGCCGCTGGAGCAGGTCGATCTCACCTCTGTCGCCAGCGAGCGGCGCGAGACCGAGCTGGCCGCGCAGGTGCGCGAGGCCAGCCACCAACCCTTTGACCTGCTGCACGGGCCGCTGCTGCGCGCCAGCCTGTACCGGCTGGCGGCCGAGGACTATGTGCTGCTGGTGAGCATGCATCACATCGTCTCCGACGGCTGGTCGATGGACGTGATGGTCAAGGAGTTCGTGCACAGCTACCAGGCCTTCAGCCAGGGCCAGGCGCCGCAGTTGCCGGCGTTGGAGGTGCAGTACGCCGACTATGCGATCTGGCAGCGCAGCTGGCTGGAGGCCGGGGAGGGCGAGCGCCAGCTCGACTACTGGCGCCAGCAGCTGGGCCAGGAGCAGCCGCTGCTCGAAGTAGCCGCTGATTTTGCCCGCCCGTTGACCCAGAGCTTCGACGGCCAGACCCTGAGCTTCGACTTCGGCGCCGAGCTGTCCCGGCGCCTGGGCGGCTACGCCCGCGCCCAGGGCATGACCCTGTTCATGCTGGTGCTGGCGGGCTTCTCGTTGTTTCTCTCGCGCCAAGCCGGGCAGCGCGATATCCGCATCGGCGTGCCCAACGCCAACCGCGGCCGCGCCGAGGTCGAGGGGCTGATCGGCTTCTTCGTCAACACCCAGGTGCTGCGCTGCCAGGTGGACGAGCGCCTGAGCTTCGACGACCTGCTGGCCCAGGTGCGCGAGGCGGTGCTCGGCGCCCAGGCGCACCAGGAGCTACCGTTCGAGCAACTGGTGGACGCGCTGGTGCCGGAGCGCAACCTGGGCCACAACCCGCTGTTCCAGGTCAAGTTCAACCAGAACGTCGGCATGCAACGCCAGCGCTCGCTGGCCCTGCCGGGCCTGAGCGTCGCCGAGTACCCGCTGGACAAGGTCGGCACCCACTTCGACCTCGCGCTGGACATCACCGACGACGGCCAACTGATCCATGGCGAGATAACCTTTGCCAGCGACCTCTACCAGCGCGCCACGGTGGAAGCGTTCATTCCGGCGTTCATCGAACTGCTGGGCCAGTTGCTCGACGCGCCGCAACTGCCGCTGCACCGCCTGGCCGCGCCGCTGCGTGTCGGGCAGGTGCCGGAGCGCGAGGCGCCGGCACTGGTGCTGGAACAGTGGCAGCAGCAGGTGCAACGCCAGCCCGAGGCGCTCGTCGCCCGCAGCCTGGAGCACAGCCTGAGTTTCGCCGCCCTCGATCAGGCCGCCAACCGCCTGGCTCACCACCTGCAACGTCAGGGTGTGACCCGTGGACAGCCGGTCGCGGTGCTGATGGAGCGTTCGCTGGACTGGCTGACCTGTATGCTCGGTATTCTCAAGGTCGGCGCCGTGTACATGCCGCTGGACACCAAGGCGCCTGAAGCGCGTCTGCGGCAGATGCTCGACGCGGCGCAGGCCAAGGTACTGTTGTGCGCCGCCGGCGATACGCGACTGACCAGCCTGGCCGCTGCCGAGCGCCTGGCACTGGCCTACGCGCCAGCACAATGGCAGGACCTCCAAGCCAGTGCGCCGGCCATCACGCTGTGGGCTGAATCGCCGGCCTATGTGATCCACACCTCCGGCTCCACCGGCCAGCCCAAGGGCGTGCTGGTCAGCCATGGCGCCCTGGCCAGCTACGTCGCCGGCCTGCTCGAACGCCTGGCGCCGGCGCCGGAGGCGAGCATGGCGCTGGTCTCGACCATCGCCGCCGACCTGGGCCATACCGTGCTGTTCGGCGCCCTGTGCGGCGGGCGCCTGCTGCACGTGCTGCCCGAGGCGCTGGGCTTCGACCCGGACGCCTTTGCCCGCTACATGGCCGAACACCGGGTCGGTGTGCTCAAGATCGTCCCCGGCCACCTGGCGGCGTTGCTGCAGGCTGGCACGCCCGCCGATGTGCTGCCCGAGCAGGCGCTGATCGTCGGTGGCGAGGCCTGCACGCCAGCCCTGGTGGAGCAGGTGCGCCGGCTCAAGC
Source organism: Pseudomonas carassii (assembly GCF_036324045.1). Taxonomy (NCBI): domain Bacteria; kingdom Pseudomonadati; phylum Pseudomonadota; class Gammaproteobacteria; order Pseudomonadales; family Pseudomonadaceae; genus Pseudomonas; species Pseudomonas carassii. Next base: position 33,715 of record NZ_JAZDCT010000046.1, read on the forward strand.
CAGGCTGCCGCCTGATCAACCACTACGGTCCGAGCGAGACCACGGTCGGCGTGCTGACCCACGAGGTCTCGACCCTGGCCGCCGAGGCCCGCGCCGTGCCGGTGGGCACGGCCCTGCCGGGCGCCCATGTGCTGCTGCTCGACGATGTGCTCAACCCAGTGGCCGACCAGGTCGCGGGCGAGCTGTATATCGGCGGTGCCAGCGTGGCCCAGGGTTACCTGGGCCAGCCGGGCCTGACCGCCGAACGCTTCGTGCCGGACCCGACGCAGCCGGGCCAGCGCCTGTACCGCAGCGGCGACCGGGTGCGGCGCAACCGCGCGGGGCAGGTGGAGTTCATCGGTCGCGCCGACGACCAGGTCAAGGTGCGTGGTTATCGTGTCGAACCGGCCGAAGTGGCACGGGTGCTGCTGGGGCTGGACGGGGTCGCCGAAGCGGTGGTCCTGGCCCAGCCGGTGGACGGCGACGAGACCCGCCTGCAACTGGTGGGCTGGTGCGTGGGGCAGGGGCTGCAGGGTGAAACCTTGCGCCAGCAACTGCAGGACCGCCTGCCGGAGTACATGGTGCCGGCGCAGATCCTGATCCTGGAGCGCCTGCCGCTGACCGCCAACGGCAAGCTCGACAAGCGCGCCCTGCCGGCACCGGGTGTCGCCCGGCGCCAGTACACCGCGCCGCTCGGCGAGATCGAGCAGGCCCTGGCGGCGATCTGGGCCGAGGTGCTCAAGCTTGACCAGGTCGGCAGCACCGACAACTTCTTCGAACTGGGCGGCGACTCGATCCTCAGTCTGCAGATCATTGCCCGGGCCAAGCGCCAGGGCATCAAGCTCAGCCCCAAGCAGCTGTTCGAGAAACAGACCATCGGCCAGCTGGCGGCGGTGGCCAAGCGCATCGAGAAAAAGGCTGCGGCGGTCGAGCAGGTCAGCGGCACACTGGCGTTGCTGCCGATCCAGGCGCGCTTCTTCGAAACCGACATCCCCGAGCGCCAGCACTGGAACCAGGCGCTGCTGCTCAAGCCGACCCAGGCGCTGCGCGTCGACTGCCTGACGGGCGCGCTGCAGGCGCTGGTCGACCAGCACGACGCCCTGCGCCTGCGCTTCACCCAGCGCGATACCTGGCAGGCGGAGTTCCAGGCCGGCAAGGCCGAGGACATCCTTTGGGTTCGCGCGTTGAGCGATGTGGCTGAGCTGCCGGCCCTGGCCGAGCAGGCCCAGCGCAGTCTCGACCTGGCCAAAGGGCCGCTGCTGCGGGCGCTGCTGGTCGACTTGCCCGAAGGCCAGCAGCGTTTGCTGCTGGTGATCCACCACCTAGTGGTCGACGGTGTGTCCTGGCGGGTGCTGCTGGAAGATCTGCAACTGGCCTACACGACCCTGGCCGCGGGCAAGCCGCTGGCGCTGGCGGCCAAGAGCAGTTCGCTCAAGGCCTGGGCCGAGCGCCTTGGCGCCTATGCCCGCAGCCCTGAACTGCTGGCCGAGGCCGACTACTGGCTGGGCGGCCTCGCAGCTGCTGGCGATGAATTGCCACGGGACAATCCGGCGGGCGCCCAGACCAACCGTCACGTCGCCCATGCCTCGTCGCGCCTGGACGCAGCGCTGACTCGCAAGCTGCTGCAGGTGGCGCCTGCCGCCTACCGCACCCAGGTCAACGATCTGCTGCTGGCGGCCCTGGCGCGGGTGCTGTGCGACTGGACCGAAGAGGAATCGGTACTGATCCAGCTCGAAGGGCATGGCCGCGAGGACCTGTTCCCGGAACTGGACCTCAGCCGCACCCTGGGCTGGTTCAGCAGCCTGTTCCCGGTGCGCCTGACGCCGGCCCATGGGCTGGGCGCGGGGCTGTGCGCAGTCAAGGAGCAGTTGCGTGCGGTGCCGAACAAAGGCATCGGCTACGGCGTGCTGCGCTATCTCGGCGACCCCGATCTGCGCGCGCGTCTGGCGGCATTGCCGCAGCCACGGGTGACCTTCAACTACCTGGGCCAGTTCGACGGCAGCTTCGCCGAGGCCGAGGGTGCCCTGTTCACCCCGGCCAGCGAGGGCAGCGGCGCCACCCAGGACCTGGACAGCCCGCTGGGCAACTGGCTCGGCATCACCGGGCAGGTCTACCAGGGCGAGCTGGAGCTGGACTGGAGCTTCAGCCGCGAGGTGTTCCGCCCCGAAACCATCGAGGCGCTGGCGCGCCACTACGAGCAGGTGCTGGCCGAGCTGGTCGAGCACTGCGCCCAGGCGCCGCACCAGGGCGTGACGCCATCGGACTTCCCACTGGCCGGGCTGACCCAGGCGCAACTGGATGGCCTGCCGCTGGCGGCCGGGGAGATCGAAGATCTCTATCCGCTGTCGCCGATGCAGCAGGGCATGCTGTTCCACAGCCTCTACGAGCAGGCGGCGGGCAACTACATCAACCAGCTGCGCGTGGATGTGCGCGGGCTGGACATGGCGCGCTTCCATGCGGCCTGGCAGGCGGTGGTGGACAACCACGAAGTGCTGCGCAGCTGCTTCCCGCAGGATCTGCCGGCGCCGGTGCAGGTGGTGCGCCGTCAGGTACAGGTGCCTTTCGTCGAGCTTGACCAGGCCGAGGATCCGGATGCCGTGGCCCAGTCCGAGCGCCAGGCCGGTTTCGACCTGGCCAGCGGCCCGCTGCTGCGCCTGACGCTGATCCGCACGGGTGATGACAGCCATCACCTGATCTACACCAGCCATCACATTCTGATGGACGGCTGGAGCAGCTCGCGCCTGCTGGGCGAGGTGCTGCAGCGCTACAGTGGCGTCACGCCGGGCGCCAAGACCAGCCGTTACCGCGACTATATCCAGTGGCTGCAAGGCCAGGACCAGCAGGCCAGCGAAACCTTCTGGCGCGGGCAGGTGGCCGAGCTGCAAGAGCCGACCCGGTTGGTCCAGGCGTTCAAGTCTTCGGGCCAGGGCCAGGGGCAGGGCCATGGCGCCCTGGCGCTGCGTTTCGAGGCGGAGCAGACCCGCCAGCTGGCGGACTTCGCCAGGGACCAGCGCGTCACCCTCAACACCCTGGTCCAGGCCGCCTGGCTGCTGCTGTTGCAGCGCTACACCGGCCAGACCTGCGTGACCTTCGGTGCCACCGTGGCCGGTCGTCCGGCCGAATTGCCGGGTGTCGAGGAGCAACTGGGGCTGTTCATCAACACCTTGCCGGTGGTCGCCAGCCCGCGTCCGGAACAGACCGTGGGCGACTGGGTGCAGCAGGTCCAGGCGCTGAACCTGGCATTGCGCGAACACGAGCACACGCCGCTGTACGAGATCCAGCGCTGGGCCGGCTGGAGCGGCGAGGCGCTGTTCGACAACATTCTGGTCTTCGAGAACTACCCGGTCGCCGAGGCGCTGCAACAGGGCGCACCGCAGGGGCTGCAGTTCGGCGAGGTGCTCAACCAGGAGCAGACCAACTACCCGCTGACCCTGGTGGTGCAAGTGGGTGAGCGCCTGGAGGCGAGCTTCAGTTTCGATCGCCAGTGCTTCAGCGAACAGGCCATCGACCAGTTGGCGGGACACTTCCAGCACCTGCTTGCGCAGTTGGCGGCTGACGGTCAGCGTGCACTGGGTGTGCTTAGCCTGCCGGTGGAAGACCTGCAGGTGGTGGCCAGCTATCCGAGCACGGCTTGTGCCCAGGTGCTGATCGAAGCGCAGGCCGCGCGTACGCCTGAGGCGGTCGCTGTGACCTTCGCCGGGCAATCGCTGAGCTACGACCAGCTCAACCGCCGCGCCAACCGCCTGGCCCACAAGCTACGCGAGCAGGGCGTGGGGCCGGATGTGCTGGTGGGCATCGCGGTGGAGCGCGGCTTCGAGATGATCGTTGGCCTGCTGGCGATCCTCAAGGCGGGTGGCGCTTACGTGCCGCTGGATCCGGAGTATCCGAAGGATCGGCTCAGCTACATGATGGAAGACAGCGGCATTCAACTGCTGCTGACTCAGGGGCATCTGCTGGCCGATCTGCCTGTGCCGGGGCAGGTTCGTAGCCTGAAGCTGGAAGACGACCTGGCCGGTTACAGCGAGGAAAACCCGGAGCACCTGACCCAGTCGGACAACCTGGCCTACGTGATC
>NZ_JAZDCT010000047.1:0-35693 GCF_036324045.1 Pseudomonas carassii
GCCTTTCGAATGCTGGGACCGCTTTGCGGTCCTTTCGCGACACAAGGCCGCTCCTACAGGAATGGCCACCGCTGCGGTCAGACAGTCACATGCAACCGCACATCCACATTGCCGCGGGTGGCGTTGGAATAAGGGCAGACCTTGTGCGCCTTTTCCACCAGCTCTTCGGCGTCGGCCTGGGCCAGGCCCGGCAGGTTGATGTGCAGGTCGATGTCCAGGCCGAAACCGCCCGGGATCTGGCCGATGCCGACCTTGGCGGTGATCGACGCATCCGCCGGCAGGGCCTTTTTCTCCTGGCCGGCGACGAACTTCAGCGCGCCGATGAAGCAGGCCGAGTAGCCGGCGGCGAACATCTGCTCGGGGTTGGTGCCGTCACCGCCCGCGCCACCCAGTTCCTTGGGGGTGCTCAGCTTGACTTCCAGCTTGCCGTCGCTGGAGCGGGATTTGCCATCACGACCACCGGTGGAAGTGGCTTCTGCGATGTACAGCGGAGTGACCTTTTGCATCTTGAGCCTCGCTTGGGTGCTGTGCGCCGTCGGCGCTGAGTGGGTATGGATTTAAATTAGCGCGCAATTATTTAGTGCGCAAGTTAAAAGTTCGACCATTCATCCGAACAGCCATCTCACAGCTTAGACGTCAGAGGTTTTCTTGCAGCTGCGCACGCAGGGCGAGCAGGTCGGCCTGCAGCTTGCGCAACTGCTCGGCGCTGTGACCGCTGGCCTGCAGGATGCACTGCGGCACGCGCTGGGCCTCGGCCTGCAGGTCGCGGCCCTTGTCAGTCAGCTGCACCAGCACCACCCGTTCGTCCTCGCGGCTGCGGCTGCGCTTGAGCAGGCCTTCGCTTTCCAGGCGCTTGAGCAGCGGCGTCAGCGAGCCGGGGTCGGTGAGCAGGCGCTGGCTGATCTCGCCCACCGTCAGGCCGTCCTGTTCCCACAGGACCAGCATGGCCAGGTACTGCGGGTAGGTCAGGCCCAGCGCCTGCAGCAGTGGCTTGTAGACCTTGGTCATCAGCAACGAGGTCGAGTGCAGGGCGAAGCAGACCTGGTTGTCCAGCAGCAGCGCGTCGCAGGAGGCTTGGGTGTCGGCGTTCATGCAGGTCCTTGGAATCGGTAAGGGTTAAAATCTAGCACGCCAAAGCTTGGTGCGCTCATTGCCAGCGCAGCTCGCTTCTCAGCGCCAGGTCCCAGGGCGGCACCGGGCTGAAACGGCTCTTGAGGAATTCGAGCAGCAAGCGGCTGCGAGAGTTCGTTTCATGTTCCAGGCGCAGGGCGTAGATACCGCTGGTCTCGGGCTCCGGCAGGCCGTTGTCGCAGAACAGCGGGACCAGTTCGCCGCGCAGCAGGTAGTCGCTGATCAGCCAGGTCGGCAGGTGGGCGATGCCCAAGCCGGCCAGGGCGCCGAACAGCAGGGTCTCGGCGTTGTTGGCGGCCATGCGCATGCGCGCCGGGCGGTACAGGCGGGTCTGGCCGTCGACCGCGAAGCGCCAGGCGAACGGCGGGGCCAGCCCGTCCCAGTCGAGGCCGTCGTGCCCAGGCAGCTCGCTGGGGCAGGCCGGCACCCCGCGGCTGGCCAGGTACGCGGGGCTGGCACAGGCGATGCGCACCATGTAGGCCAGCGGCGTGGCCACCAGGCGGGTGTCGGCCAGGGGGCCGGCGCGCAGCACCAGGTCCACTTCGCCCAGGTGGCTGCCGTGCAGGTCGACGAAGCTGTCGATCAGGCGCAACTGCACGTCGAGCCCGGGGTAGGCCACCAGGAAGTCGGCGATGGCCGGGGCCAGGTGGCGACGGCCGAAGGCGGCTGGTGCGTCGATGCGGATCAAGCCTTCCGGGGCATTGCTCAACGACACCGCCTCGGCGCGCGCCAGGCGCAGCTCCTCGATGATGCGCCGGGCCCGCTCGGCGAAGGCGTTGCCGGCCGGCGTCGGGCGCACGGCGTGGGTGCTGCGCGAGAACAGGCGGCTGCCCACCGCGCTTTCCAGGTTGTCGATGCGCCGCGCCACGGCGGAGGGCGTCAACGGGTGGCGCCGGGCGGCGGCAGAGAAACTGCCGGTGTCCAGCACGTCGAGGAACAGGCTGAGTTGTTCGGTGAGGATGTCGGGGCTCATGGCGGCTCGATACTTGTGCGAAATACGCAAAGCCATTGTGCGCTGCTGTGCGTTTCCCCGCCAGCCGCGACTGGCTAGCATGCCCTCATTCTCTGAAAGCAGGCGGATGAGGCGCTGATGATCGAGTGGGTGATGTATATCGTGCTGGGGGCCGCGCTCGGCACCTTGGGTGGGCTGTTCGGCATCGGCGGCGGGTTGATCGCCATTCCGGCGCTGGGCGTGCTGTTCGGCCTTGACCAGCAGCTGGCCCAGGGGACCGCCCTGGTGATGGTGGTGCCTAACGTGCTGCTGGCGCTATGGCGTTATCACCAGCGCAACCGCATCGAGCTGCGCCATGCCGTGCCGTTGTCGCTGTGCAGCTTCGTGTTCGCCTGGCTGGGGTCGATCTGGGCGGTGGGCATCGATGCCCAGTCGATGCGCCTGTACTTCGTCGGTTTCCTGGTGGCACTGGCGATCTGGAACGTGGCGCGGATGTTCCTGCCGGTGCGGCCGCCGAGCAATCAGCTGCGTTATCCGTGGCCTTGGCTGGGCGTGCTGGGCAGCTTCGCCGGGACCATGGGCGGGCTGTTCGGCGTGGGCGGGGCGGTGGTGGCCACGCCGATCCTGACCTCGGTGTTCGGCACTACCCAGGTGGTGGCCCAGGGGCTGTCGCTGGCATTGGCGGCGCCTAGCACCATGGTGACGCTGTTGACCTACGGGGTGCACCAGAGTGTCGACTGGAGCATCGGGATTCCGCTGGCGGTGGGTGGGTTGCTGAGCATCAGCTGGGGGGTGAAGCTGGCCCATGCGTTGCCGGAGAAGGTATTGCGCACGCTGTTCTGCGGGTTTTTGGTGGTGTGTGCGGTGATGCTTGGGTTCGAGCTCTAGATAGTCGGGGCCGCGTTGCGGCCCATCGCGGGGCAAGCCCGCTCCTACACGGGGCGGGGGGATGCTTATTTGAACCCTTCGACGATGTACTCGGCCATGCAGTCGGTGATCGGCGAATGCTGCTGGTCGTTGCGCAGCAGCATCACGTTGGCCATGTGCAACTGTGGCAGGCCGTCGTCCGCGCCGAGGATGCGCAGGTCGCCGCCGATCAGGCTCTGCAGCTGCGCGGTCACCGCCAGCCCGGCATGCACGATGGCGAAGATCGCCGCCAGGCTCGGGCTGGTGTAGGCGATGCGGTACTCGATGCCCTGGCGCTCCAGGGCGTTGCAGGTCCAGGCGCGGCAGAAGCAGTCGGTGTTGAACAGCGCCAGCGGCATCGGCCGCTGCTCGTGGGGGCAGAAGCCCTTGGCCGCGGCCCACACCAGGCGCTCTTGGCGCAGCAACTGGCCGACCTCGTTGCCCGGCTCGCGGGTGACGATGGTCAGGTCCAGGTCCTGGCGCAGCATCAGTTGCTTGGACGAGTCGCAATGCACCTCGACATGGATCAGTGGATACGCCTGGGCGAAGCGGGTGAGAATGCCTGGCAGGTAGCGCATGGCGTAGTCGTCAGGGGTGCCGATGCGCACCACCCCGACCATGTGCGGCATGCGCAGGGTGTTGAACACCTCGCCGTGCAGCTTGAGGATGCGCCGGGCATAGCCCAGCAGGACCTGGCCCTCGGCGGTGAGGCGCACCTGGCGGCCGTCGCGCTCGAACAGCTGGCGCTGCAGGATGTCCTCTTCCAGGCGCTTCATCTGCATGCTCACCGCCGACTGGGTGCGGTTGACCACCTCGCCAGCGCGGGTGAAGCCGCCTTGCTCGGCGATGGCGACGAAGGTGCGCAGCACGTCCGCGTCGAGACTCTGATACTGGGACATGGCATCAATCTCCGAGATGCATGACATCAGAAACATTCGTTGGATTGATCTTAGGCCTGGGCAGAGACTGGAGCCATCCACAAGGAGGGCGTCAAGATGAAAGGTCATTTCAACGTTGCTCACCAGCCTGGGTCTACCCTCGGCCACCTGTTGCACGATGCCGGCGGGCGGCTGCTGCGCTGGTACGAGCTGCACCGCCAACGCGACGAACTGGCGCGCCTGAGCGATGCCACGCTGCACGACCTGGGGTTGTCGCGAGCCGATATCCAGCAGGAGGCCGACCGGCATTTCTGGGAGGATCCGTTGCGTAAATGAAGAGGGCTACAATCGCCGGACAAGCCTGTCCGGCGATTGCGTCTTTACTGTCTGAACATCAGACGGAGCCCACTTCATGCCCCTCAGCTTGTCCATTTCCCAGGCCCGCCGCCTGGCCTTGTCCGCCCAGGGCTTCGGCAAGTCGCCCGGCGGCCCTGCAACCCTTGCCAGCCTCACCCGCATGTTCCAGCGCCTGGGCGTGGTGCAGATCGACTCGGTCAATGCCCTGGTACGCTCCCACTACCTGCCGCTGTTCTCGCGCCTGGGCGACTACCCGCACGACCTGCTCGACCAGCTCGCCTGGGGCCCGCGCCGCCAGCGCCGATTGTTCGAATACTGGGGCCATGAAGCATCGCTGCTGCCGCTGGCGTTGTACCCGCTGATGCGCTGGCGCATGGCCCACGCCGCCGACGGCAAGGGCATCTACCGGCAACTGGCCGCGTTCGGCCGCGAGCGGCGCGAGGTGATCGAGCGGGTGCTGGCGGCGGTGCGCGACCAGGGCGCGCTGGGCGCGGGCAGCCTGTCCACCCGCGAGGAGCGCGCCGGCCCCTGGTGGGACTGGAGCGAAGAAAAGCACGCGCTGGAATGGCTGTTCGCCGCCGGCGAGGTCACCGTGGCCGGGCGTCGCGGTTTCGAGCGCCTGTATGACCTGCCCGAGCGGGTACTGCCGGTGGCCATCCTCGATCAGGCCCAGCCCAGCGAGATCGAAGCGCATCAGGGCTTGCTGCTGCACGCCGCCGGTGCCCTGGGCGTGGCCACCGAACAGGACCTGCGCGATTACTTTCGCCTCTCGCCGCAGCAGAGCAAGGCCGGCCTGGCCGTATTGGTCGAGGACGGCCGCCTGCAGGCCTGCACGGTGCAGGGCTGGAAACAACCGGCTTATGTCGCGGGGGTGCCACGGATTCCCCGGCGCATCGAAGCCAGCGCCTTGCTTTCGCCGTTCGATTCGCTGGTCTGGGCGCGTGAGCGTACCGAGCGCCTGTTCGACTTTCGCTATCGCCTGGAGATCTACACCCCGGCGCACAAGCGGGTGTATGGCTACTACGTGTTGCCGTTCCTGCACGACGGGCGCATCGCCGCCCGCCTGGACCTGCGTGCCGAGCGCGCCCACGGACGTCTGGCGGTACATGCGGTGCACGAAGAGGCGTTGGGGCTGGACGAGGCAGGCTACCAGGCCTTGGCGCTCAGCCTGCGGCAGCTGGCCGACTGGCTGGGCCTGGCGCGGGTGCAGCTCAACTGCCCCCGCGCCGAGGGCAGCCGGCTGCGTCAGGCGTTGCTCAGCGGCGTACCTGCTTGAGGGTTTCGGCGATCAGGAACGCCAGCTCCAGCGACTGGTCGGCGTTCATCCGCGGGTCGCAGTGAGTGTGGTAGCGGTCGGACAGGGCGTCCTCGGTGATCGGCCGGGCGCCGCCGATGCACTCGGTGACGTTCTGCCCGGTCATCTCGATATGGATGCCGCCAGCGTGGCTGCCCTCGGCCTGGTGCACCTGGAAGAACTGCTTGACCTCGTCGAGGATCTGCGCGAAATCGCGGGTCTTGTAGCCGCTGCTGGCCTTGATGGTATTGCCGTGCATCGGGTCGGAGCTCCACAGCACCTGGCGGCCTTCGCGCTGCACGGTGCGGATCAGCCCCGGCAGGTGGTCGCCGACCTTGCCGGCGCCCATGCGCACGATCAGGTTCAGGCGGCCCGGGTCGTTGTCCGGGTTGAGCACGTCGATCAGGCGGATCAGCTCCTCGGGGTTCATGCTCGGGCCGACCTTGACTCCGATTGGGTTGTGCACACCGCGCAGGAACTCGACATGGGCGCCGTCGAGCTGGCGGGTGCGATCGCCGATCCACAGCATGTGCGCCGAGCAGTCGTAGTAGTCGCCGGTCAGGCTGTCGCTGCGCACGAAGGCTTCCTCGTAGTTGAGCAGCAACGCTTCGTGGGCGGTGAAGAAGCTGGTTTCACGCAGTTGCGGCGCGGTATCCAGGCCACAGGCGCGCATGAAGGCCAGGGTCTCGTCGATGCGGTTGGCCAGCTGGTGGTACTTGTCGGCCAGCGCCGAGTTGGCGATGAAGTCCAGGTTCCACTTGTGCACCTGGTGCAGGTCGGCGAAACCGCCCTGGGCGAAGGCGCGCAGCAGGTTGAGACTGGCGGTGGCCTGGTGGTAGGCCTGCAGCAGGCGCTCCGGATCGGGGACGCGGCTTTTTTCGTCGAAGCCGATGCCGTTGACGATGTCGCCACGGTAGGCGGGCAGGGTGATGTCGCCGATGGTTTCGTCATTGGCCGAGCGCGGCTTGGCGAACTGGCCGGCCATGCGCCCGACCTTGACCACCGGGCAGCCGGCGGCGAAGGTCATGACAATGGCCATCTGCAGCAGCACCTTGAAAGTGTCGCGGATCTTCGCCGCGGAGAACTCGGCGAAGCTCTCGGCGCAGTCGCCGCCCTGCAGCAGGAACGCCCGACCCTGGGTCACTTCGGCGAACTGCCGGCGCAGCTCGCGGGCTTCGCCGGCGAACACCAGCGGCGGGTAGCTGGCCAACGTCTGCTCCACCTTCAGCAGGTGCGCGGCGTCGGGGTAGATCGGTTGCTGCTGGATCGGCAGGGCGCGCCAGCTGTCAGGGGTCCATTGTCGGGTCATCGCAAGCTCTATCCATAAGTGTCGTTAAGGCCTGCCAGCCATGGTACGCCCGGGTGTGCTTGTTGCACCACCGGCATTGGCGGACAATGGGCGTTTTGCGCGGGCAGGTGGTAAGGATGGCGACGGAGCGGGAAGAGCGGCTGCTGGCACGGGTCGAGGACGCCTTTGGCGTCATCAGCGTGTACGAGGTGGATGACTATCGCTTCCTCGAGTTCGGCGACGCCATCGAGCAGAGCTGTACCTTCACCGCCGACCCGAGCTGGCTGGAGTACGACTACACCCGCGCCATGCTGGTCGGCGCGCTGTGCCACGGGCAGCCGGAGAGCGCGCTGTTCCTCGGCCTTGGCGCCGGCACCCTGACCCAGGCGTGCCTGAAGTTCCTGCCGCTGGAGGATGTCGAGGCCATCGAGCTGCGCCCCGACGTGCCGCGCCTGGCCATGGAGTACATGGGCCTGGACGACGACCCGCGGCTGTATGTGCGGGTGGGCGACGCCCTTGAGCTGCTACCCAGCGCGGAGAAGGCCGACCTGCTGTTCGTCGACCTGTATACCGACTATGGACCTGGTGTCGGGCACCTGGCCTGGAGCTTCCTGGAAAACTGCCAGAAGCAGTTGAATCCCGATGGCTGGCTGGTGATCAACCAGTGGGCCGGGGATGACGGCAAGCCGCTGGGCGCAGCCTTGCTGCGTGGGTTGTATCACCGGCATTACTGGGAGCTGCCGGTGAAGGAGGGCAACGTCATCCTGCTGGTGCCGGCGGACCTGGAGCAGACGCTGGATATCGATGCCGTGCGGGCGCGGGCCGCAGCGCTGGCGCCGCAGCTGGGGTATTCGCTGGAGTACCTGATCAAGGCCATCCGCCCGGCGACCTGATCCGGATGTGCGCGATCTCCTGCAGGGAAACGATTCAGCCTGGATCCAATGTGAGTCTGGATCTTCGAAATATTTCTCACAACTCACGGCTATTTCGGGTATAGTACGCGCCGGTCTTTTAGCGGACCTCAAAATCAGGTGGTGCAAATCCTCCGAATCCAGCTTCGGCTGCGCGTCCGCTAGGCGGACCTTCCCAAGACGTTCCTATTTCAATCGTTTTCGCAAATCCCCGCCGCCAAAGCTGCCTGGGTGACCGTTTGGTCTTTCAAGGCATGTGCAGCTTTGGAGCATGGGTCTTTGCGGATGCACCTAGAGGCAGACCCATGACCCAGGAAACCGGCGGATTCGCCGCTCTCGAACTCAATCCGAACATCGTTGCTGCCGTCCTGGCCACCGGCTATGAAGAGCCGTCGGCCATTCAGCAACAGTCGATCCCGATCATCCTCGCCGGTCACGACATGATCGGCCAGGCGCAGACTGGCACCGGCAAGACCGCTGCCTTCGCCCTGCCGATCCTCAACAAGATCGACGTGAGCAAGCGCGAACCGCAAGCCCTGATCCTGGCGCCAACCCGTGAGTTGGCGCTGCAAGTAGCCACCGCTTTCGAAACCTACGCCAAGCAGATGCCGGGCGTTAACGTGGTGGCCGTGTACGGTGGTGCCCCGATGGGCCCACAGCTGCGTGCCATTCGCAATGGCGCACAGATCGTCGTCGCCACCCCGGGCCGCCTGTGCGACCACCTGCGCCGCGACGAGAAAGTCCTGTCCACCGTCCAGTACCTGGTGCTCGACGAAGCCGACGAAATGCTCAAGCTGGGCTTCATGGATGACCTCGAAGTGATCTTCGACGCCATCCCTGCCACCCGCCAGACCGTGCTGTTCTCCGCCACCTTGCCGGCCTCGATCCGTGCCATCGCCGAGCGCCACCTGCGCGAGCCGAAGCACGTCAAGATCCAGAGCAAGACCCAGACCGTGACCGCGATCGAGCAGGCCCACCTGATGGTCCACGCCGACCAGAAGATCCCGGCCGTGCTGCGCCTGCTGGAAGTGGAAGAGTTCGATGCGCTGATCGCCTTCGTGCGCACCAAGCAGGCCACCCTGGACCTGGCCGCCGCCCTGGAAGCCAAAGGCTACAAGGCTGCCGCGCTGAACGGCGACATCGCCCAGAACCAGCGTGAGCGCGTGATCGACTCGCTCAAGGACGGCCGCCTGGACATCGTCGTCGCCACCGACGTCGCTGCCCGTGGCCTGGACGTGCCGCGCATCACCCATGTGTTCAACGTCGACATGCCGTACGACCCGGAGTCCTACGTGCACCGTATCGGCCGTACCGGCCGTGCCGGTCGCGATGGCCGTGCGCTGCTGCTGGTCACCCCGCGTGAGCGCCGCATGCTGCAGGTGATCGAGCGTGTCACCGGTCAGAAAGTCGCCGAAGCCCGCCTGCCTAACCCGCAAGCCGTGCTGGACGCGCGCATCAAGAAACTGACCAAGAGCCTGGCGCCGCTGGTGGCTGAGTCCGAAGCCAGCCATGGCGAGCTGTTCGACCGCCTGACCGCCGACCTGGGTTGCAGTGCCCGTGCCCTGGCCTCGGCCCTGCTGCGCAAGGCCACCAACGGCCAGGCGCTGGACCTGGCTTCGGTAGAGCGCGAGCAGCCGCTGGTGCCGACCTACACCCCGCGTGAGCGTGGTGAGCGTACCGAGCGCGGCGAGCGTCCGGATCGTGGCGAGCGCGAGCGTCGCGCGCCGATGCCGCTGGCCGAAGGCCGCGTGCGTTGCCGTACCGCCCTGGGTGCCCGTGACGGCATCGCCGCCAAGAACCTGCTGGGCGCGATCCTCAACGAGGGTGGCCTGGCGCGTGACGCCATCGGTCGTATCCAGGTGCGTGACAGCTTCAGCCTGGTCGAGCTGCCGGAAGATGGCCTTGAGCGCCTGCTGACCAAGCTCAAGGACACCCGCGTGGCCGGCAAGCAGCTGAAGCTGCGTCGCTACCGCGAAGACTGATCCTGGCGCTGCAATAAAAAATCCCCGGCCTTTGGGCCGGGGATTTTTTTTGCCTGACGCTTAACTGAACCCGCCCCCTGTAGGAGCGGCCTCGTGCCGCGAAAGGGGCGCAACGCGCCCCCGGCGCCCTTCAGTCGAACCGATAAATATCCATCCCCAACGCCCCCAGCGTAAACCCCTGGTGCACGATGCCAAACCGCCCGCCAGCCCCCATGGCGAAGAACAGCGGCAACAGATGCTCATCACTGGGATGATTGCGCACAGCAAACGGTGCCTGCCGCCGATAATCCACAAGCGCCGCCTCATCTGCGGCACTTAACCGATCCACCACCCAATCACGAAACGCCAGCGCCCAGGGCTCGACCGCATCCGGCCCGGCATGCCAGTCCAGTTCGCCCAGGTTGTGGGTGATGCTGCCCGAGCCGACCAGCAGGATGCCTTCCTCGCGCAGTGTCGACAGCGCCCGGCCAACCTTCAGTTGCAGATCAGGACCGGCTTGGCTGGGCAGCGACACCTGGACCACAGGAATCTCCGCCTCGGGATACATCAGCGACAGCGGCACCCAGGCGCCGTGATCGAATGGGCGCTGCGGGTCCAGCCTCGCGCCGAGGCGCTCGGCTACCCGCCGGGCCAGTTCCGGCGCGCCGGGCGCGGGGTATTGCACGGCGTACAGGGCCGGTGGAAAACCATGGAAGTCATGCCAGGTCTGCGGCTGTGGGTTGCTCATCACCAGCAACTCGCGGCTCTCCCAGTGCGCAGACACCACCACGATCGCCTTCGGTCGGGGCAGGGCGCGGGCCAGCGCGGCCAGGGCCGGACCGCTGGCGCCGGGTTGCAGGGCGAGCATGGGCGATCCGTGTGAGATGAACAGGCTGGGCAGCATGGCGGGGTCCTGGCAGGTAAGATGCAGCCATCTTCGATCAGCCTTCGATCGAGATCCAATATAAGTTTTCACAGGCTTTTATCGAAAAACCAGGAGGAATCATGGAGCCAGCGTTCTGGCACAAGCGGTGGGCGGACAACCAGATCGGCTTTCACCAACCTGAGGTGAACCCGTACCTGCAGGCGCACTGGCCGACCTTGGGGCTGGCCCAGGGCGCGCGGGTGCTGGTGCCGCTGTGTGGCAAGAGCCTGGACCTGCTCTGGCTGGCCGCCCAGGGCTATCGGGTGCTGGGGGTGGAACTGTCGCGCAGGGCGGTGGCGGACTTCTTCACCGAACATGGCCTGGTGGCGCAGATTGCCCGGCACGGTGCCTTCGAGGTATGGCGCAGCGATGAGGTGGAGCTGTGGTGCGGGGATGTGTTCGCCTTGCGCGCCGAGGATCTGGCGGAGTGCGCGGGGATGTATGACCGGGCGGCGTTGATCGCCTTGCCGCTGGCGATGCGCGAGCGGTACATGGCGTTGTTGAGTGAGCGGTTGCCGGCGGCCTGTCGGGGGCTGCTGGTGACCCTGGATTACGACCAGGGCTTGATCGACGGGCCGCCGTTCTCGGTGCCGGACGCCGAAGTACGAGCAGGGTTTGCCGGGTGGCGGGTTGATGAGGTCGAGGCGCGGGAGATTCTCGACGAAAGCCCGAAGTTTTTGAAGGCCGGTGTTGAAAGCCTGGTAGAGCGAGTCTACAGCGTTCGACGCTAAGCTGGCTTTTACCCTGTAGGAGCGGCCTTGTGTCGCTGAAGGGCTGCGCAGCAGCCCCGGGATCTTGGCATCATGCAAAATCGCTGGGGCTGCTGCGCAGCCCTTTCGCGGCACAAGGCCGCTCCTACAGGGGCGGGGTGATTTTTTGCGCAAATAAAAAGGGCGACCTAGGTCGCCCTTTTTATTTGCTGCCTGGATCAACCGCGACGGCGCAGGGCGTCGATGCGGTCTTCCAGCGGCGGGTGGCTCATCAGCAGGCCGGCCAGGCCATGCTTGAGGCCGCCATTGATGCCGAAGGCCTTCATGGTGTCAGGCATGTGCACCGGCAGGCCTTGTTCGGAGCGCAGGCGCTGCAGCGCGCCGATCATCGCGCCAGTACCGGCCAGGTGGGCACCGGCTTCGTCGGCGCGGAACTCGCGGCGACGCGAGTACCACATGACGATGATGCTGGCGAGGATGCCCAGGACCAGCTCGGCGACGATGGTCGCGATGAAGTAGGCGATGCCGTGGCCTTCTTCGTTCTTGAAGATCACCCGGTCGACGAAGTTGCCGATGATGCGGGCGAAGAACATCACGAAGGTGTTCACCACGCCCTGCACCAGCGCCATGGTGACCATGTCGCCGTTGGCCACGTGGCCGATCTCGTGGGCCAGCACCGCACGCACCTCGTCGGGCGAGAAGCGCTCCAGCAGGCCCTGGGAGACGGCGACCAGCGCGTCGTTGCGGTTCCAGCCGGTGGCGAAGGCGTTGGCCTCGTAGGCCGGGAAGATACCCACCTCGGGCATCTTGATGCCGGCCTCGCGGGACAGCTCCTCGACGGTCTGCAGCAGCCACTGTTCGTGGCGGGTGCGGGGCTGGGTGATGATCTGGGTGCCGGTGGTCATTTTCGCCATCCACTTGGAGATGAACAGCGAGACGAGCGAGCCAGCGAAACCGAACACGGCGCAGAAGACCAGCAGCTGGCCGAGGTTGAGGTCAACCCCGTTAGCCGCCATGAACCCGTTGAAGCCGAACAGGCTCAGGGTAATGCTTGCAACCAGCACCACCGCGAGGTTGGTGGCTACAAACAACAGAATGCGCATCATGGTTGTTACGTTCTCCTGACGGATAAGTTCGTTGCGTACTGCGGGGTATATAAGGGGGAGGGCGCGGCTATTCAACCGGGCGACTATTTCAAACTGTGTACGCGAGGAGTATGGCAGAGGATGCCGAGAGGGCTTTGGGAGAGAGCGTTGCAGGATGTAAGGGTGTAGGAGCGGCCTTGCCGAGGCATCGGACCGGTCGGAAAGGGCTGCGCAGCAGCCCCGGCGATTTTGCAAGGTACCAAGATCCTGGGGCTGCTACGCAGCCCTTTCGCGGCACGAGGCCGCTCCTACATCGGGACCTGTTATTGCGAATAGGTCCGCAGGAAATTGCCGATCCGGCCAATGGCCTGTTCCAGGTCATCCACCCGCGGCAGCGTCACCACGCGGAAGTGGTCCGGCCATGGCCAGTTGAATGCCGTGCCCTGGACGATCAGCAGCTTTTCCGACAGCAGCAGGTCGAGCACGAACTTCTCGTCGTTGAAGATCGGGCAGACCTTCGGGTCGATCTTCGGAAACGCGTACAGCGCGCCCATCGGCTTGACGCAGCTCACCCCTGGGATGGCATTGAGCAGCTCGTAGGTGCGGTTGCGCTGCTCCAGCAGGCGGCCCGGCGGCAGCACCAGGTCGTTGATGCTCTGGTAGCCGCCCAGGGCGGTCTGGATCGCGTGCTGGGCCGGCACGTTGGCGCACAGGCGCATGTTGGCCAGCATGTCGATGCCTTCGATGTAGCTCTGGGCGTGGTGCTTGGGTCCGGAGATGATCAGCCAGCCGGAGCGGAAGCCAGCCACCCGGTACGACTTGGACAGGCCGTTGAAGGTCAGGCACAGCAGGTCCGGGGCCAGCGACGCGGTGCTGATGTGCACGGCCTCGTCGTAGAGAATCTTGTCGTAGATCTCGTCGGAGAACACCACCAGGTTGTGCTGGCGCGCCAGCTCCAGCATGCCCAGCAGCAGCTCTTTCGAGTAGACCGCGCCCGTCGGGTTGTTCGGGTTGATGATCACCAGGGCCTTGGTGTTCGGGGTGATCTTGGCCTTGATGTCGTCCAGGTCCGGGAACCAGTCGGCCTGCTCGTCGCACAGGTAATGCACCGGCTTGCCGCCGGCCAGGCTCACTGCGGCGGTCCACAGCGGGTAGTCGGGGGCCGGGATCAGCACCTCGTCGCCGTTGTTGAGCAGCGCCTGCATCGACATCACGATCAGCTCGGACACACCGTTGCCGAGGTAGATGTCCTCGATGGTGACGCCTTCGATTTCCTTCTGCTGGCAGTACTGCATCACCGCCTTGCGCGCGCTGAACAGGCCCTTGGAGTCGCTGTAGCCCTGGGCGGTGGGCAGGTTGCGGATCACGTCCTGGAGGATCTCGTCCGGCGCCTCGAAACCAAACGGCGCCGGGTTGCCGATGTTCAGCTTGAGGATGCGGTGGCCTTCCTCTTCCAGGCGTTTGGCGTGCTTGAGCACTGGGCCGCGAATGTCGTAGCAGACATTGGCGAGCTTGTTCGATTTGCTGAACTGCATGATGAGATCCCGAGTGAGAATGCGCGCCGCCCTTGCTCGAAAGGTTTGAAAGGGCGGGAAGCGGGTGCCAGACTGGCTGCCTTGCACACGAAGCCAACTAATATACGTGCCACCCGCGCCAGGGAAAAGCCGGTGCGAGGTGAAAATCAGCCTGCCGAGGTCCCATCATGCAAAAGATCGACAAAACCCTGGACGAATGGCGCGCCATGCTCGATCCGGCCCAGTACCAGGTGTGCCGGCTCAAGGGCACCGAGCGGCCGTTCAGCGGCAAGTACAACAGCGAGCGCCGCGACGGCATCTACCACTGCATCTGCTGTGACCTGCCGCTGTTCGACGCCAAGACCAAGTTCGATTCCGGCTGCGGCTGGCCGAGCTTCTACGCGCCGATCGAGGAGGCCGCGATGATCGAGATTCGCGACACCTCCCACGGCATGATCCGCACCGAAGTCACCTGCGCCCAGTGCGATGCCCATCTGGGCCATGTATTTCCCGACGGCCCGCCGCCGACCGGGCTACGCTACTGCATCAACTCGGTGTGCCTGGACCTCAAGCCACGCGATTGACGGAGAGCGAACATGGCCGATGCGCTGCTGGATATCCCCTGCGTCACCCTCGGTGGCGAACAGAAAGTGCTGGGCGACTTCGCCGGCAAGGCGCTGCTGGTGGTCAACACCGCCAGCCAGTGCGGTTTCACCCCGCAGTACAAGGGCCTCGAACGCCTGTGGCAGGACTACCGCGACCAGGGCCTGGTGGTGCTGGGCTTCCCCTGCAACCAGTTCGGCAAGCAGGAGCCGGGCGACGCCCGCGAGATCGCGCAGTTCTGCGAGCTCAACTTCGGCGTGAGTTTCCCGCTGTTTCGCAAGATCGAGGTCAACGGCCCCGGTGCCCACCCGCTGTTCGCCGAACTCAAGCGCCGCGCGCCGGGCGTGCTGGGCACGCAGAAGATCAAGTGGAACTTCACCAAGTTCCTGGTCGACCCACGCACCGGCAAGGTCAGCCGCTTTGCCCCGACCACCAAGCCCGAGGCACTGAAATCGGCGATCGAGCCGCTGCTCAACCGCTGACCGGCACCCAGTGCTCGATCAGCGCCAGCAGTTCCTCGCGGCGGAACGGCTTGGCCAGGTAGTCGTTCATGCCCGCGGCGCGGCATCGCTCGCGCTCCTCGGGCATGGCGTTGGCGGTCAGCGCGACGATCGGCAGCTCCGGCCAGCGGCTGCTCTGGCGGATGCGCCGGCTGGCCTCGTAGCCATCCATCACCGGCATATTGCAGTCCATCAGCACCAGGTCGAAGCTGCCCTGCTCCAGGCAGTCCAGGGCTTCCTGGCCGTGGGCGGCCACCTGCACCTGACAGCCGAGCTTGGCCAGCATGCCCTTGGCCACCAGCTGGTTCACCGGGTTGTCCTCCACCAGTAGGATGCGCGCCCTGAGCTCGCGCGAGGCCGGTACCTCGTGGGGCAGTGGCGCGTTGGGCTCGCCCTGCAAGGTGCGGCGCAGGGTCTGGTACAAGGCATTGCGTGCCAGGGGGCGGGCCAGTTGCTGCAAGGGCGCCAGTTGCTCGGCCTGCTCGGTGGGCAGGAAGTTACCGTAGGCGGTCACCAGCAGGATCGGCGCCTCGATGGCCGGGCGCAGGTCGAGCACGTGGTCCAGGTCGTCGGTAATCAGCAGGTCGACGGTCGTGCCGGCCAGGTCCTTGGCATCCTCATGACGCGCGTATTCCAGCCCCCAGCGCGGCAACAGTCCCTCCAGCAGCTCGGCCAGGCCACTGCCGGGGTTGCCCAGGGCCACCACCCGTCCGTTCAATGGCGCCGGCGGGATCGCCTCGGTGTGCGCCGGTAGCGGCAGGTCGGCGGTGAAGCGGCTGCCGAAGCCGGTTTCGGACTGGATATGCAGATGCCCCTGCATGGCCTTGCACAGGTTGCGGGTCAGGGCCAGGCCCAGGCCAGTGCCGCCGTACTGGCGAGTGATGCCGGCGCCGGCCTGGGTGAACGGCTGGAAGATCCGCGCCTGGGCCTCCTCGGGGATGCCGATGCCGGTGTCGCTCACCTCCAGGCGGATACCGCCGACGATGCTGCTCAGGCGCACATCGACGCGGCCGAAACGGGTGAACTTGAGGGCGTTGGACAACAGGTTGCTGACGATCTGCCGCACCCGGGTTGGGTCGCCCAGCACCGTGCTGGGGAAGTCCGGGGCGACCAGGCAGGTCAGTTCGACGCTGGGCGCGGCATTTTGCGACAGCAGGTTGGCGGTGTCTTCGACCATGGCGCCGAGGTCGAACGGAATGCGTTCGAGCTCCAGCTGGCCGGCGTCGAACTTCGACAGGTCGAGGATATCGTTGAGCAACTCCACCAGTACCTTGCCCGAGTCGTGGGCGATCGACAGCTGCTGGCGCTGCTCGGGCGCCAGGCCGCTGTCCAGGGCCAGGGCGATCATGCCCAGCATGCCGTTGAGCGGGGTGCGGATCTCGTGGCTCATGTTGGCCAGGAAGGCAGCGCGGGCCTGGGCCATGTCCAGGGCGCGCTGGCGCGCTTCGTCCAGCTCTTGGTTGGACAGGCTCAGGCGGCTGTTGCTGGCCTTGAGCTCGTTGGTGCGCGCCGAGACGATGTCTTCCAGCTCGTTGAGGTACTGGGTCAGGCGGTTCTCGGCGGTGCGTCGTTGCTGGATCTCGGTGGCCATGCTGACGAACTGTTGGTTGGCGACCCGCACCAGCACGCCAATCTCGTCGTTCTCATGGCTCTTGGGGCAGTCCACGCGGTTCTGCCTGGGCGTGCGCGCATCGTTGCCGCTGAGCGCGCCGATCACCGTCACCAGCGGCTTGGTCAGCATCAGGTAGAACAGCCCCAGAAGGATGCCGGTAAGCACCAGGCTGCGGGCGAAGCCGTTGACCAAGGTGACGCCGGCGCGATCGAGGAAGCGCCCACCGAAGGTGTAGGTGTCGACATCCAGGTAGAGGGTGCCGAGGTACTCATCGGGCATGTGGGCGAGGAACAGCCGGTCCTGGAACTGACGTTGCTCGCCGAACAGGAAGTCCGACAGCGCTCGGTAGCGGCTTTCCATGCTGGGCCGCTGCACGTCGGCCAGTACCGTGTCGTTGTTGTCGATCAGCCGCGCGCGGATCAGCGCCGGCGATTTCAGCAGGCCGCCGGTCAGCTCCTGGGCCAGTTCCGTGTCGATGTTGTAGGCGATGCGCGAGGCCGTGTCGTGGCTGATCTTCAGCAGTGCCTGAATTTCACGGTTGATGGACGCGTCTTCGCTGGCATAATCGATGCCGATCTGGATGAGACTGAGCAATGTTCCCAGGATGAAGCCGACCAGGACTGTCAACCGGGCTTGCTTGTATGACAGGCGATTGGTGAACTTGATATCCATGGGTCCCAAGCCGGTTACTTGCTCCGTGCGCTGCGCAAGCATAGCCGATCAGCCCTGGCTGCTGGCGGGTCTGTCTGTTCATTTCAGTTGTTCGTCGATAGTGGGTCGCTGTGCGCCCCCAAAAACTGAAATCAATAGGAGTCGTCATGGACGCCCGTCTCAATGCTTTCCTCGACCGCGCCGAATCGGTCCTCGCCCGCCTCGAACCCTTGCTGCCGGCCCCACGCCCGGACATCGACTGGACCCGCACCCTGGCCGCCCGCTGGCAGCGCGACGGCCGCAGCGGCTACCTGATGCCCCTCGAAGTCAGCCTCGACATCCGCCTGTCCGACCTGATCGGCGTCGACCAGCAGCGTGAACAGCTGGGCCGCAACACCCACCAGTTCATCAACGGCATGCCGGCCAACCACGCCCTGCTGTGGGGCTCGCGCGGCACCGGCAAGTCGTCGCTGGTGCGTGCGCTGCTGGCCGAGCATGCGGGCCAGGGCCTGCGCCTGATCGAAATCGAGCGCGACCACCTGGCCGACCTGCCGCGGGTGGTCGAGCAACTGCAAAAGCTCGAACAACGCTTCATCCTGTTCTGCGACGACCTGTCGTTCGAAGCCGGGGAGGGCGACTACCGGGTGCTCAAGAGCGTGCTCGACGGCTCGCTGGAGCAGGCCCCGGACAACGTGCTGCTGTACGCCACCTCCAACCGCCGCCACCTGGTGCCGGAGAAGCAGAGCGACAACGAGAACTGGAAGATGGTCGACGGCGAGCTGCACCCCAACGAGGCGGTGGAGGACAAGATCGCCTTGTCCGACCGCTTCGGCCTGTGGCTGTCGTTCTACCCGTTCAGCCAGGAGCATTTCCTCAACGTGGTCGAGCACTGGATTGGCCAGCTGGCGCGCCCGGCCGGGCTGCAGTGGCAGCGCAGCGAAGCGCTCGACATCCTCGCCGTGCGCTGGGCCACTGGCCGCGGCAACCGTAATGGCCGTTGTGCCTATCAGTTCGCCCGCTACTGGGTCGGGCTGCAATTGCTGGAGCAGAAATAAATGATCGACCTCAACGCCAGTGGCCAAGGCCTCGATGGCTACGACCTGCTGGCCGCGCAAGCGCAGGCGCTGTTCGCCGACGAGCGCGACTTCATCGCCAACGCCGCGCAGTTCTCGGCGTTTCTCTACAACCAGGTAGAGGACCTGAACTGGGCGGGCTTCTATATCAACCGCAACGAAGAGCTGGTGCTCGGCCCGTTCCAGGGCCAGGTGGCGTGTGTGCGCATCCCGTTCAGCCGGGGCGTGTGCGGCGCCGCGGCGGCCACTCGCATGACCCAGCGGGTCGAGGACGTGCATGCGTTTCCCGGGCATATCGCCTGTGACAGCGCGTCCAACAGCGAGTTGGTGATCCCGTTGGTCAAGGCCGGCAGGCTGATCGGCGTGCTCGACCTGGACAGCCCGAAGCTGGCGCGCTTCAGCGAGGTCGATCAGGCGGGGTTGGAGCGGTTGGTCGAGGTGTTCCTCGAGTTGACCGATTGCTGAAATGAAGAAGGGGCCTGCGAAGGCCCCTTTCTATATCAAGATCGCTGGGGCTGCTTTGCAGCCCTTTCGCGGCACAAGGCCGCTCCTACAGGGGATCGTGGTCGCCTGTAGGAGCGGCCTTGCCGAGGCGTCGGACCGGCCGGAAAGGGGTGCGAAGCGCCCCCCAGAATCCCGATCAGTCGTAAATGACCTTCTTCTTCCAGGTCTCGTCCTCGTCGGTCTTGAGCCCCTGGGTCAGCGCGTTCTGTTCATTCTCCGCCGGTTCCATCTGGTCCAGCACCTGGGCATTGGCCCGGTTCAGCAGTTTCTCAAGGTAAGTCAGCTGCTCTTCATACTGCTTCGGCTCAGGCTGCTTGCGCAGGTACTGCACGCCGCGCTCGAACGCCAGGCGTGCCTGCCCCGGCTGGTTCTGCTGCAGGGCCTGCTGGCCGAGATTGTTGAAGAACTCGATATGCAGCAGCACCAGGATATGGCGAATCTCCTTGACCCAGTACTTGCCTTCGTTGGTCGCCAGGAAGCCTTCCTGGGTGGCGCGCACGATCTGGTTGTGCAGCAGTTCCAGCAAGAAGCGCACATCCTTGGCCTTGACCTCGGTGTGGATAGGCGAGGGCGGGTTGCTCACCGGGATCCTCTCGCCCTGGCCGATCAGCCCTTCCAGCTCGGCGATGCGCGCCTTGAGGTCGCCACTGTGCTTGTCCAGGGCCAGCTGGCGCTGGTTGAGGTTCAGTTCCAGGCGGGTCAGCAGCAGCTTGAGCGCGGGCGTCATGAACTGCCCAGGGAAGGTCTCGGTGATTTCGCCGCAGCGACGCAGGCGGTCGGCCAGCTCGACCTTGAGCCGTGCACGCTCGAGCTTGCCGTTCTCGACCACATTGTTGAGGTAGCCGATCACGATCAGCAGCGCGATACCCGCAACGATAAGCAGGGTGATCAGAAGTGGTGTCACCGTTAACGCCTCATGAAGAAGTTTTGCATCTATCGAGAGTGTAGTGAGTCCGCCCGAAAGCGAACAGTGCAGCCTGGCGGAACAGCCTGCGCTCCCTCATATCTGTAGATATGCGTGGGAGCGGGCTAGCCCCGCATGGGCCCTCAAGCCTTGCCTATATGTATCGGCCCGTAATCCAAAACCTACAGATAGTGGCATATCGCCACGAGCTTGCCGAGCCAACGTCAGAAAAGCAACGCCAATCCCCGGACGCATCCTGCACCACCACCCATGACGACGGGAAGTCATTGATTTAAATAAATTTCTACAAAGGGGTTGACGACCTTCCAAGGCATCCATAGAATGCGCGCCACTTGCAGCGTAAAGCACACAGCGAAACGCGGCAGGGAGTGAAAGCAAGCAGTACTTTAATAGGTAGTGCGAGCAGCGTGTCCCCTTCGTCTAGTGGCCTAGGACACCGCCCTTTCACGGCGGTAACAGGGGTTCGAGTCCCCTAGGGGACGCCATATTGCGGGAATAGCTCAGTTGGTAGAGCACGACCTTGCCAAGGTCGGGGTCGCGAGTTCGAGTCTCGTTTCCCGCTCCAGTTTCTCCGGCACTGCTTCGGCAGGGCAGGAAAAGAAAATCCAGGCTGAATCGTGAGGTTCATGTTCTGGTGCGCTGAAAAGCGTCGGCTTAGTCCCCTTCGTCTAGTGGCCTAGGACACCGCCCTTTCACGGCGGTAACAGGGGTTCGAGTCCCCTAGGGGACGCCATATTTGCGGGAATAGCTCAGTTGGTAGAGCACGACCTTGCCAAGGTCGGGGTCGCGAGTTCGAGTCTCGTTTCCCGCTCCAGTTTCAACGCATCGTTTTCGACGGTGCAGGTGGTGAAGGTCGTCAAGGCGCTTCACGCCACATGCGGTAAAGCTTCACCCTGCGGGAATAGCTCAGTTGGTAGAGCACGACCTTGCCAAGGTCGGGGTCGCGAGTTCGAGTCTCGTTTCCCGCTCCAAATTGAAAACGCCACTTCATTTGAAGTGGCGTTTTTTTTTGCTCGCTTGGTTGGTTTTTGGGGCGAGCTGGCTCAGCACACCTATCAATTTTGCTAGTTGGCTAATGTCGTCTGAGGGCGTACAACGGCATGGCGCTACTCGTTACGTGCCCGATGTTCGTACTCATACCATCAGTTATTACTCTGTCGGGGGAGAATGTGGCGCGCCTGATCCCACTCCATTCTGCCTTGAACAAGGAAGGAGCAATGACCGTGACGATCGAAAAGACGGATTTGGAAGTCCAGCTGGAGATATGTAAACGGGCGGTCGATGCGTGGAGGCGTTATGAAGAAAGTAAAGGGCCGCAGCCCCCTCCGCAGGTAGAACGACTTCGACTGGAAGCAGAGTTCTTATGTTCTTCGGCGCATCATTTTTTCGGGGGTAAGGCTAGGATTCCCCCTGATTTGCTAGATCGTGATTTGGCGGAGTGAATTCACTTGTCCCGCTCAGGTGATTGGGGTTCCCGGCCCATATGGGGCCGGGATGCATCTACATCAGTGAATATCACCCTGAGCAGGCTTGGCTAGCAGTTGCTTTTCTTGGTGCCAATCAAACGCTTCGCCGTTCTGCTCTGCCTCGTAGCGTCGCTCTTCCAGCGTCTGGTAAAGCTCCAGCTCGTCATCCGGCATGAAATGCAAGCAATCCCCGCCAAAGAACCACAGCAAATCACGCGGCACCAGATGGGCGATCTGCGGATAGCGTTGGATCACCTGGCAGATCAGGTCCTGGCCCAGGTACTGGCTTTCCAGTGGGTCCTGGGGCAGCAGGGTGAGCAGTTCGTCGAAGCGCTCGAGGAACAGGGCGTGGCTTTCCTCCGGGACCTGTTCGGCTTCACCCAGCGCGGCCAGGATGGTGCGCAGGTGGTGGAGCAGTTGCAGGTGGTATTCCAGATGGGGGTTGGCCATGGCGGCGGTCCTCGGTGGTTGAAACGGGGGGCGGAGTATACGCCGGTTTTGCATAGGCTGGCAGCGTGGCTGCCTGTACTGGCGCTATCGCGGGGCAAGTCGCATCGGCGCACCGCCGCTCCCACGAACAAACTGTGAACTTATGTTCGTGGGAGCGGCAGCGGCGGTGCGCCGATGCGACTTGCCCCGCGATGCGGTCGACGAATGCTCAGCGCACTTTGCCTGCCTCGGGCAACAGCACGTCCTTGTCGAACGCATCCACATCGATCACCACCCGCCGCGCCTGCTCGGCCTGATGCAGGTGCTGGCCTTCCTCCGCCTGCAATACGCCCGCTTCGATGGCGGCGTCGATCAGCGATTGCCCCGGTGCCGCCTGCACCTTGCCTTCCTTGACTGCCTGATGCAGCGCCTTGTGCAGCGGGGCGGCATCGTCCAGCAGGTCGCAGGCCGTCTGCAGTGCGGCCACCGGGTCGCCGTCGGCCTGAGGCCTGAAGCAACCCGCCAGCAGCTCTTCCAGCGCCGGGTCGCCTTTGCGTCGGCCGATCAGCGCCGCCACCTCGGCATCCAGTTCATCGCTGGGCCCGGTATGCCGGCGGCCGAACGGGAACACCAGCACCCGCAGGGCGCAGCCCAGGAAACGATTGGGGAAGTTGTCAAGCAATGCGTCCAGCGCTTTCTCGGCCTGCCCCAGGCTTTCCTCCAGCGCCCAGCGCAGCAGCGGACGTAGATGCTCGGGCGAGCCGAGGTCGTGATAGCGCTTGAGCGCGGCGCTGGACAGGTACAGATAGCTGAGCACATCGCCCAGCCGGGCGCTCAGGCGTTCGCGGCGCTTGAGCGCGCCGCCCAGCAGCATCATCGACAGGTCGGCCAGCAGGGCGAACGCCGCCGCCTGGCGGTTGAGGGCGCGGAAGTAGCCCTGGCTCAGGGCATCACCCGGGACCTTCTCGAAATGCCCCAGGCCCAGGCCCAGCACCAGGGTGCTGGCAGCGTTGCCGGCGGCGAACAGGATGTGCTGCAGCAGCAGGTCGTCGAACTCGTTCAGCGCCTGGTCGTGGTCCTCGCGCCCGGCCAGGGCCATTTCCCTGAGCACAAACGGGTGGCAGCGGATCGCGCCCTGGCCGAAGATCATCAGGTTGCGCGACAGGATGTTGGCCCCCTCGACGGTGATGAAGATCGGCGCGCCTTGCCAGTTGCGGCCCAGGTAGTTGTTTGGGCCCATGATGATGCCCTTGCCACCGTGCACGTCCATGGCGTGCTGGATGCATTCGCGGCCGCGCTCGGTGAGGTGGTACTTGAGGATCGCCGACAGCACCGAGGGTTTTTCCCCGAGGTCCACGGCCTTGGCGGTGAGCAGGCGGGCGCTGTCCATCAGCCAGGCGTTGCCGCCAATGCGCGCCAGGGATTCCTGGATGCCTTCGAAGGCGGCCAGCGGCACGTTGAACTGTTCGCGCACCCGGGCGTACTGGCCGGTGACGAGGCTTGTGTACTTGGCCGCGCCCGTGCCGACCGCCGGCAGGGAGATCGAGCGGCCCACCGACAGGCAGTTCATCAGCATCATCCAGCCCTTGCCGAGCATGGCCTGGCCGCCGATCAGGCAGTCCAGCGGCACGAACACGTCCTTACCGCTGTTGGGGCCGTTCATGAACGCAGCCCCTAACGGTAGATGCCGCTGGCCGATTTCCACGCCGGGGAGGTCGGTGGGGATCAGTGCCAGGCTGATGCCCAGCTCGGTCTGCTCGCCCAACAGGTGGTCGGGGTCGTAGGCCTTGAAAGCCAGGCCCAGCAGGGTGGCCACCGGGCCAAGGGTGATGTAGCGCTTTTCCCAGTTCAGGCGCAGGCCGATGACCTCTTCACCCTGCCACTGGCCTTTGCAGATGACGCCGGTGTCGGGCATGGCCCCGGCGTCGGAGCCAGCCAGGGGGCCGGTGAGGGCGAAGCAGGGGATGTCGTCGCCACGGGCCAGGCGCGGCAGGTAGTGGCTGCGTTGCTCATCAGTGCCGTAGTGCAGCAGCAGTTCGGCCGGGCCAAGGGAGTTGGGCACCATCACCGTGGAGGCCAAGTCGCCGCTGCGGGTGGCCAGTTTCATCGCCACCTGGGAGTGGGCGTAGGCCGAGAAGCCCTTGCCGCCGTATTCCTTGGGGATGATCAGGGCAAAGAAGCCGTGCTGCTTGATGAAGTCCCAGGCTTGCGGCGGCAGGTCGAGGTCCTGGCCGATCTGCCAGTCGCTGACCATGGCGCACAGCTGCTCGGTGGGGCCGTCGATGAAGGCCTGTTCCTCATCGGTGAGCCTGGGCGCGTCGTAGTCGAGCAGGGTGTTCCAGTCGGGGCGGCCGCTGAACAGGTGGCCGTCCCACCACACGGTGCCGGCGTCGATGGCTTCGCGCTCGGTCTGCGACATCGGCGGCAGGGTGCGCTGGAACCAGCTGAACATCGGCGCGGTGAACAGCTTGCGGCGCATTTCGGGCAGGACGAAGAAGGCGGCCTTGAGGGCGATCACCACCCAGATCAGCGTCAGCAGCCAGCCCGGCGCCGTGCTGAACAGGCCCATGAGCAGGGTATAGGCGGCGATTGCCGCGAGGATCTGCAGTGGCGCCAGGCGCCGATGCAGGAGATACGCGGCGCCTAGCACCAGGACCAGCAACCACAACAGCAGCATGATTCTTCCTCCTTGGAAGCGGGGGGCGGGGGCGATCCACAGAGCTTAGACGTGTTGGGGTGGATGGCCTGCTTAGAAGACTGACCGGGTTGGGTGGCGGGAGTTCGGTGGTGGTTGATGGATCCTGGGGCCGCTGTGCGGCCCTTTCGCGACACAAGGCCGCTCCTACAGGGATATGCGTACCCCTGTAGGAGCGGCCTTGTGTCGCGAAAGGGCTGCGCAGCAGCCCCCGCGGTTCATGCGGTCTTCCGGTTCAGCCCCACCTCCATGTCATCGATCAGCGCCTTGGCCATGGCGCTGAGGATCCGCGCCGAGCTGCCGGCCAGCAGGTCGCCTTCCATCTCCGCCTCGCAGGTCAGGTGGCGGATGCAGCCGAGCAGCACCGACAACTCGCTGAAGGCGTCTTCGAACGTAACGCCCGGCTCGACCTTGAACAGGTCCAGGCAGGTGGTGCGGCCCGCGGTATGCCCGCGGCTCATGGCTGCACCTGCGGCTTGTGCTCGAGCAGGGCGCAGGCCAGCTGGCCGAGGTAGTCGCTGGCGGTGAACAGGCGGTCCTGGGTTTCGCCGGGCTCGGTCTTGAAGTAGATGTCGAGGACGTCGGAAAGGGCGGTGGCCACTTCGACGGCGGCGGCCATGGCGTCGTCGCGGGGGAGGGTGGGGCGGATGGTGATGAAGTGGGAGAGGCGGGGTGGGTCTGGGACGATTTTTTTCATGGTCGAGAGTCCTATGCGGTCATTGAAAACCACCATCCAGGCCTTTTCTCACGAGGTGAGGGTGGCGGCCGTGTACGAGGTGAGAAAACCGGGACATAGGACAAACCCGGCCAGACCAAAGTCTGCCCGCACACGGCCACCATGACGAAGCCGCTGGTTGTCATATGTAGTCGGGTTTCTCACGCCCGGTCACCCAATTTGGCGACCTGGTGAAGTTATCCCCGGGGTATTTCCCCGACAACGCGGCGGCTTCCGGCAAGCGCGTAGGATAGTTCCCAAGTTTTGCTGGCTGAAGCATTTGGTTTCAGGTTCGGAAATATCTGACAGTCTTTGAGATCGCAGGGGCTGCTGCGCAGCCCTTTCGTGGCACAAGGCCGCTCCTACAGGATGTGCGCCAGCTTTGCCGTGGTGCGGTCCCAGTAGGAGCGGCCTTGTGCCGCGAAAGGGCCGCAAAGCGGCCCCCCGGTTTCGCTGGCACCGCCCACCGCTTGGAGTAGACTGACCCCCCTCCCGCATTCATTAAGGACGTTGCCATGCTGAAGATCTGGGGCCGCAAGAATTCGAGCAATGTGCGCAAGGCGTTGTGGATCGCCCACGAGCTGGGCCTGGACTTCGAGTCCATCGATGCCGGCGGCGCCTTCGGCGTGGTCAACGAACCGCATTACCGGGCACTCAACCCCAACGGCCTGGTGCCCATGCTCGAAGACGGCGACCTGGTGCTGTGGGAGTCCAACACCATCGTGCGCTACCTGTGCGCCGAGTACGGCGCGGAACAAGGCTGGTACCTCGACGACCCGCGCCAGCGCGCCCTGGCCGACAAGTGGATGGACTGGACCACCTCGTCCTTCGCAGGCCCGTTCCGCCCGCTGTTCTGGGGCCTGCTACGCACCCCCGAGGACCAGCGCGACTGGGTGGCGATCAACGCCGCGCACAAGCAGTGCGCGCAACTGCTGGCCATCGCCGACGAGACCCTGGCCAAACAGCCGTACCTCTCCGGCGAGCAGATCGGCATGGGCGACATTCCCCTGGGCAGCTTCATCTACGCCTGGTTCGAAATGCCCATCGAACGCCCGGCCATGCGCCACCTCGAAGCCTGGTACGCGCGCCTCAAGCAGCGCCCGGCCTACCAGGCGGCGGTGATGACCGCCCTGACGTGACGCCACTTCGATAGTCATTATCAATAGATGTGACTGTACTTGTGCTGCCAGCCCTTGCACCATGGCCGCACTCACTGCGCCAGTGACTTCACCTGGCGTGTCCCGCACCCTTTTCTCGGTACCCGACCCGCTATGAGTTCCGCCCTGTCCATCCGACAGCTGACCAAGACCTACGGCAACGGTTTCCAGGCCCTCAAGGGCATCGACCTGGACGTTTCCGAAGGCGACTTCTTCGCCTTGCTCGGCCCCAACGGCGCCGGCAAGTCCACCACCATCGGCATTCTCTCGACCCTGGTGAACAAGACCAGCGGCACGGTCAACGTGTTCGGCCACGACCTGGACCGCGAGCCCGCGGCGCTCAAGCGCTGCCTGGGCGTGGTGCCCCAGGAGTTCAACTTCAACCAGTTCGAGAAGACCTTCGACATCGTCGTCACCCAGGCCGGCTACTACGGCATCCCGCCCAAGGTGGCCAAGGAGCGCGCCGAGCAGTACCTGACGCAGCTCGGGCTGTGGGACAAGCGCGACGTGCCGTCGCGTTCGCTGTCCGGCGGCATGAAGCGCCGGCTGATGATTGCCCGGGCGCTGATCCACGAGCCGCGCCTGCTGATCCTCGACGAGCCGACCGCCGGGGTGGACATCGAGCTGCGCCGTTCGATGTGGAGCTTCCTCACCGAGCTCAACCAGAAGGGCATCACCATCATCCTCACCACCCACTACCTCGAAGAGGCCGAACAGCTGTGCCGCAACATCGGCATCATCGACCACGGCACCATCGTCGAGAACACCAGCATGCGCCAGCTGCTGGGCAAGCTGCACGTCGAGACCTTCGTCCTCGACCTCAAGCACGACCTGCCCGCCGCGCCTGAGCTGCAGGGTTACCCGTGCCGGCTGATCACCCCGCATACCCTGGAGGTGCAGGTGGACAAGGACATCGGCATCACCGCGCTGTTCGGCCAGCTGGCGCTGAAGAACATCGAGGTGCAGAGCCTGCGCAACAAGACCAACCGACTCGAGGAGCTGTTTGTGTCCCTGGTGGAAAAGAACCTGTCGAAGGTGGCCGTATGAGTGTGGAGCTGCGCACCAACTGGGTTGCCCTGAACACCATCGTCTACCGCGAAGTGCGGCGCTTCCTGCGTATCTGGCCGCAGACCCTGCTGCCGCCAGCCATCACCATGGTCCTGTACTTCGTGATCTTCGGCAACCTGATCGGCCGGCAGATCGGTGACATGGGCGGCTTCACCTACATGGAGTACATCGTGCCGGGGCTGATCATGATGTCGGTGATCACCAACTCCTACGGCAACGTGGTGTCGAGCTTTTTCGGCAGCAAGTTCCAGCGCTCCATCGAGGAGCTGATGGTGTCGCCGGTGTCGCCGCACACCATCCTCGTCGGCTATGTGCTGGGCGGTGTGCTACGAGGGCTGGCGGTGGGGGTGATCGTGACCATCCTGTCGCTGTTCTTCACCCATCTGCAGGTGCATCACCTGGGCGTGACCATCGTCGTGGTGCTGCTGACCGCGACCATCTTCTCGCTGCTGGGCTTCGTCAACGCGGTGTTCGCCCGCAACTTCGACGACATCTCGATCATCCCGACCTTCGTGCTGACGCCGCTGACCTACCTGGGCGGGGTGTTCTATTCGATCAACCTGCTGCCGCCGTTCTGGCAGACCGTGTCGCTGGCCAACCCCGTGCTGCACATGGTCAACTCGTTCCGCTACGGCATCCTAGGGGTGTCGGACATCAGCATCGGCACGGCGATCAGCTTCATGCTGGTGGCCACCGCGCTGCTCTACCTGCTGTGCGTGCGCCTGCTGGTCAGCGGCCGCGGCATGCGTGCCTGAGCTGCGGGTGAGGGCACAGCGGCACTGGCGCCGGCGCCACTGCCGGCCCACCCACCAGCGCCAGTAGCCCATGGTGGTGAAGTAGGCGAGCACGCCGAGCACCACCCCGCACACCACCGAGCCCAGCAGGAACGGTTGCCAGATCGTCGCCAGCTGGTCGGTGACCCAGTCGACGGTGATCTCGTCGGGCAGCGTGCGCGGCGGCACCTGCATCAGCCAGGCGCCGGTCATGTAGGTGACGAAGAACACCGGCGGCATGGTCAGCGGGTTGGTCAGCCACACCAGGCTCACCGCGATCGGCAGGTTGCCGCGCACCGGGATCGCCAGCGCGGCGGCCAGCAGCATCTGCATGGGAATCGGGATCAGCGCTGCGAACAGGCCGACGCCCATGGCCCGCGCCACCGAATGGCGATTCAGGTGCCACAGGTTGGGGTCGTGCAGCAGCTTGCCGAAAAAGCGTAAGGACTTGTGTTCGCGGATGCTGGTCGGGTCCGGCATGTAGCGTTTGAACAGACGGCGCGGCATGTGGGCTCCCGGCGGGGTTGAAGGGCGTCAGTATGCCTTGATTGAAGCGCAGCCTCGTTCAGAGTTTGTGACAATTGATTAGCAGGTTTTTCCCGCCGATCGGCTAAGCCTCAGGGGCCGTTTTCGCTTCTGGAGCTCTATCTCATGCGCACAGGGATGCTGGCGCTGGTGCTCGGGCTGTTGAGCCTGCGCTTTTTACCTGCCCTGCCACCGGTCGGATGGCTGATTCCATTGCTCTTGCTGGCCCTGGCTGGCCTGCGTACCCGGGCCTGGCCGCTGGGCTGGTGGGTGCTGGGTGTGTGCTGGGCCTGCTGGTCGGCGCAGCAGGCCCTGGACGACCGCCTGCCGGCCGCGCTGGACGGCCGCACGCTGTGGCTGGAGGGGCGGGTGGTCGGCCTGCCGACCCGTACCGAGCGCGGCGTGCGTTTCGAGCTGGAGCAGCCGCAGTCACGTCGGGCCCGGTTGCCCCAACGCGTGCAACTGAGCTGGTTTGACGGGCCGCCGCTACGGGCGGGGGAGCACTGGCGGCTGGCGGTCAACCTGCGTCGGCCGCAGGGCCTGCTCAACCCCCATGGCCCGGATCAGGAGGCCACGCTGTTGGCGCGGCGGGTCGGTGCCACCGGCACGGTCAAGGCCGGTACGCGCCAGGGCGAGGAGGCCAGCACTTGGCGCGACGGCCTGCGCCAGCGTTTGCTGACCACCGATGCCCATGGCCGGGAAGCGGCGTTGGCGGCCCTGGTGCTCGGGGATGGGGCAGGCTTGGCGCGGGAGGATTGGCAGGTGCTGCAGGCCACCGGCACGGTGCACCTGCTGGTGATTTCCGGGCAGCACATCGGCTTGCTGGCCGGATTGGTCTACGGGCTGGTGGCGGGGCTGGCGCGCCTGGGGGCCTGGCCCCTGCGTCTGCCGTGGCTGCCCTGGGCCTGCGGCCTGGCGATGACGGCGGCACTGGGTTACGGCTGGCTGGCGGGGTTCGGCGTGCCGGTGCAGCGGGCGTGCCTGATGCTGGCGGTGGTGCTGCTCTGGCGCTTGCGTTTTCGCCATCTGGGCGCCTGGGTGCCGTTGCTGATGGCGCTGTCGGGCGTGCTGCTGGTCGAGCCGCTGGCCAGCCTGTTGCCGGGGTTCTGGCTGTCGTTCGCTGCCGTGGCGGTGCTGGTGTTGTGTTTTGCCGCCCGGCTGGGCGCCTGGCGGCCCTGGCAGGCCTGGACCCGTCCCCAGTGGGTGATTGCCGTGGGGTTGTTGCCGGTGCTGCTGGCCTTGGGGCTGCCCGTCAGTCTCAGTGCGCCGCTGGCTAATCTGCTGACTGTGCCGTGGCTGAGCCTGGGCGTGCTGCCGCTGGCGTTGCTGGGCACGGCCCTGTTGCCGGTGCCTGGGCTGGGGGAGGGGATGCTGTGGCTGGCGGGCCTGTCGTTGGACGGATTGTTTGCCGTGCTGACGCGATTGGCAGGGCTGCGGCCGGCCTGGATACCCGAGCCACTGCCGTTGTGGGCCTGGCTGCTGGTGTGCCTGGGCGCCGTGCTGGTGTTGCTG
This sequence comes from Pseudomonas carassii, assembly GCF_036324045.1. Lineage (NCBI taxonomy): Bacteria > Pseudomonadati > Pseudomonadota > Gammaproteobacteria > Pseudomonadales > Pseudomonadaceae > Pseudomonas > Pseudomonas carassii. The sequence goes on from NZ_JAZDCT010000047.1 coordinate 30,121, forward strand.
CCCCGGGGCGTGCCGTTGCGGGCGCCGGGCGCGGTCCTGTTGCTGGCGCTGTGGGCGCCACGCGAACAGGTGCCGCCGGGGCAAGTGGAGGTCTGGCAGCTGGATGTGGGGCAGGGCCTGGCGGTGCTGCTGCGTACGCGTAATCACGCGCTGCTGTATGACGCAGGCCCGGCCCGGGGCGGCAGTGACCTGGGCGAGACGGTGGTGCTGCCGACCTTGCGCAAGCTTGGGGTGAAGGCGCTGGATGTGATGCTGATCAGCCATGGCCATGCCGACCATGCCGGTGGGGCGGCGGCCGTGCGGCGTGGCGTGCCGGTGGCGCGGGTGATGGCTGGCGAGGTTGCCGGGCTGGAGCCGGCGTCGCTGTGCCGCAGCGGCGAGCGCTGGCAGTGGGATGGCGTCGATTTCGAGCTCTGGCACTGGCCGCAGGGGGCTTCCAGCAACGAGCGCTCTTGTGTGTTGCGGGTGCAGGCCAAGGGCGAGCGCCTGCTGCTGGCCGGGGACATGGAGGCCGGCGCGGAGCGGGCGTGGCTGGCCGCAGCCGAGGATCCTCGGATGGATTGGTTGCAGGCGCCGCACCATGGCAGCCGCACGTCGTCCAGCGAGCCGTTCGTCCAGGCCACGGCGCCGCGCGGGGTACTGATTTCCCGAGGGCGGCACAATGGTTTCGGGCATCCCCATGGGCAGGTGGTCGAGCGCTATCGGCGGCATGGGGTGGTGGTGCATGACACGGCGGTGGAGGGGGCGTTGCGGTTGGTGCTGGGGAGTCGGGGTGGGGTGGAGGGTGTGCGCAGGGAGCGGCGGTTCTGGCGGGGGATTGGGGATTGAGCCGGGGGCGCTTTGCGCCCCTTTCGCGGCACAAGGCCGCTCCTGCAGGGACTGCGCGATCCCTGTAGGAGCGGCCTTGTGCCGCGAAAGGGCTGCAAAGCAGCCCCTGGGTCAACACAGGAATTCCCTGACCTCCGGCAGATGAGCCCCAGGCGCTCCTATGGTAGAGTGGCGGCCTTTTTCCGAGGGGATGCTAACTGTGTGGGAATTGGTCAAGTCCGGTGGCTGGATGATGCTGCCGATCATCCTGAGCTCCATCGCCGCCATGGCGATCGTCGTCGAGCGCCTGTGGACCCTGCGCGCCAGCCGTGTCACCCCGCCGCACCTGCTGGGCCAGGTGTGGATGTGGATCAAGGACAAGCAACTCACCAGTGACAAGCTCAAGGCCCTGCGCGCCGACTCGCCGCTGGGCGAGATCCTCGCCGCGGGCCTGGCCAACTCGCGCCACGGCCGCGAGATCATGAAAGAGTGCATCGAGGAGGCCGCCTCGCGGGTCATCCACGAGCTGGAGCGCTACATCAGCACTCTCGGCACCATCGCCGCCATGGCCCCGCTGCTGGGCCTGCTGGGCACCGTGCTTGGCATGATCGACATCTTCAGCGCCTTCATGGGCTCGCAGATGACCGCCAACGCCGCCGTCCTGGCCGGGGGTATCTCCAAGGCCCTGGTCACCACCGCGGCCGGCCTGATGGTCGGTATCCCGGCGGTGTTCTTCCACCGCTTCCTGCTGCGCCGCATCGATGAGCTGGTGGTGGGCATGGAGCAGGAGGCGATCAAGCTGGTGGAAGTGCTGCAGGGCGACCGCGAAGTGGAAGTGGCCGGAGGCAAGGCGTGAAGTTCCGGCGCAATCGCCAGCGCGAGAACGTCGACATCAACCTGGCGTCGTTGATCGACGTGGTGTTCGTGCTGCTGCTGTTCTTCGTGGTCACCACCACCTTCACCCGCGAGACCCAGCTGCGCGTCGAGCTGCCCGAGGCCAGCAGCGCCGAGCAGCCGCCGGCCGACCAGGGCAAGCTGGTGGAGATCTCCATCAGCGCCGATGGCGTGTACTCGGTGAACAACCACCTGCTGCCCAAGAGCGACCTGGACACCCTGACCGAGGCGATCGAGAAGGAGTCCGGCGGTGACATCACCTTGCCGCTGGCCATCAGCGCCGACGGCAAGACCCCGCACCAGGCTGTGATCACCGCAATGGACGCGGCCGGTAAGCTCGGCTTCAGCAAGTTGCGCATGACCACCGTCGAGGCCGCGCAGGGCAAGCCCTGATGGCCTTCGCCGACCGTCTGCTCGCCGCCTGGTACGCCGGGCACCCGGCGCTTGCCCTGTTGCGCCCGCTGGAGGCGCTGTACCGCCGCGTGGTGATACGCAAGCGCGCGCGCTTCCTCAGCGGCGAAAGTCCCAGCTACCGCGCCCCGGTACCGGTGATCGTGGTGGGCAACATCACCGTCGGCGGTACCGGCAAGACACCGATGATCCTTTGGCTGATCGAGCACTGCCGCCGGCAGGGGCTCAAGGTCGGCGTGGTCAGCCGTGGCTATGGCGCCAAGCCGCCGCAACATCCTTGGCGTGTCCAGGCTGACCAGCCTGCGGAGCAGGCCGGTGACGAGCCCCTGCTGATCGTCCAGCGCACCGGCGTGCCGCTGGTGATCGACCCCGACCGTTCCCGCGCCGTACAGGCCTTGCTGGCCAGCGACGCGCCGGACCTGATCCTGTGCGACGACGGCATGCAGCATTACCGCCTGGCCCGTGACCTGGAGCTGGTGCTGATCGATGCCGCCCGGGGCCTTGGCAATCGCCGCTGCCTGCCGGCCGGCCCGTTGCGCGAGCCGGCCGAGCGCCTGGGCGAGGCGGACGCGGTGCTGTTCAACGGCGCTGAGACCGACCGCGACGACGGCTTCGCCTTCCGCCTGCAACCTTCGGCGCTGATCAACCTGCGCAGTGGCGAGCGCCGCGAGCTCGACCTGTTCCCGCCTGGCCAGGCGCTGCACGCCGTGGCCGGCATCGGCAATCCGCAACGTTTCTTCAACACCCTGCTGGGGCTACACTGGCAGCCGGTGCCGCACCCTTTCGCCGACCATGCGCCCTACAGCCGTGAAGTGCTGTCGTTCAGCCCGCCGCTGCCACTGGTGATGACCGAGAAGGATGCGGTGAAATGCCGGCCCTTCGCCGCCGACGACTGGTGGTACCTGGCGGTCGACGCCGTGCCGACACCCGCCTTCAGCGCTTGGTTCGACGCCCAGCTCGACCGCCTGCTGCCCGGCCGCCCCTGAGCCTTTTTTCATTTTCCGTCGCAAGGACACCTCCATGGACACCAAACTGCTCGATATCCTGGCCTGCCCGATCACCAAGGGCCCGCTCAAGCTCAGCGCCGACAAGACCGAGCTGATCAGCAAGGGCGCGGGCCTGGCCTATCCGATCCGCGACGGCATCCCGGTGATGCTGGAAAGCGAAGCGCGCACCCTGACCGACGAAGAGCGCCTGGACAAATGAGCCTGGACTTCACCGTGGTGATTCCCGCCCGGCTGCGCTCCACGCGCCTGCCGGGCAAGCCATTGCTGTCGATCGCCGGCAAGCCGATGGTCCAGCATGTGTGGGAGCAGGCGCGCAAGAGCGGCGCCAGCCGCGTGGTCATCGCCACCGACGATGCCAGCATCGTCGAGGCCTGCCGGGCGTTTGGCGCCGAGGTGCTGCTGACCCGCGCCGACCATGAGTCGGGCACCGATCGCCTGGCCGAGGTGGCTGCTCAGCTGGGTCTGGCCGCCGATGCCATCGTGGTCAACGTGCAGGGCGACGAGCCGCTGATTCCGCCGGTGATCATCGACCAGGTGGCGGCCAACCTCGCCGCGCACCCGGAAGCCGGCATCGCCACCCTGGCCGAGCCGATCCACGCCCCGGAAACCATTTTCAATCCCAACGCGGTCAAGGTGGTCAGCGACAAGCACGGCCTGGCCCTGACCTTCAGCCGCGCGCCGCTGCCCTGGGCCCGTGACGCCTTCGCCAACAACCGTGACCAGCTGCCGGAGGGCGTGCCTTATCGCCGCCATATCGGCATGTACGCCTACCGCGTGGGCTTCCTCCAGGACTTCGTCGCCTGGGGCCCGTGCTGGCTGGAGCAGACCGAATCGCTGGAGCAACTGCGCGCCCTGTGGCACGGCGTGCGCATCCATGTCGCCGACGCCATCGAGGCGCCGGCCGTGGGCGTGGACACCCCTGAAGACCTGGAGCGCGTACGGCGCTTGCTGGAGGCCTGATGCGCGTTCTGTTCGTCTGCCTCGGCAATATCTGCCGTTCGCCGACCGCCGAAGGTGTGTTGCGCCACCAGCTCGAGGCCGCAGGTCTGGGTGATCTGGTGCAGGTGGCCTCCGCCGGCACCGGCGACTGGCATGTCGGCAAGGCGCCCGACAGCCGCACCTGCAAGGCTGCCCTGGCCCGTGGCTACGACCTGTCGCGCCAGCGTGCCCAGCAGGTCAAGGCGGCGCATTTCGCCGAGTACGACCTGGTCCTGGCCATGGACAAGAGCAACCTGGGCAGCCTGCAGGCCCTGCGCCCGCACAACGCCAAGGGCGAGCTCGACCTGTTCCTGCGCCGCTATGGCGCGGCCCTGGACGAAGTGCCGGACCCTTACTACGGCGGTGCCGAAGGCTTCGAGCAGGTCTTGGACCTGATCGAGGCGGCCTGCCGCGAGCTGGTTGTGGAAATCAAGGGGCGGTTATGACGGCGCACTGGCAGGAGCGCGTGTCGCTCAAGCCCTACAACACCTTCGGCATCGATGTCAGTGCCCGCTACTTCACCCAGGCCCATGACGACGACGAAGTCCGCCAGGCCCTGGCCCAGGCCGCCGAGCGGCAGGTACCGGTGCTGGTGATCGGCGGCGGCAGCAACCTGCTGCTGTCCCGCGATGTCGAGGCCCTGGTGCTGCATATGGCCAGTCGTGGCCGACGCCTGCTCAGCGACGATGGTGAGCGGGTGGTGGTGGAGGCCGAGGCCGGCGAGCCTTGGCACCCGTTCGTGCAGTGGAGCCTTGGGCAGGGCTTGTGCGGGTTGGAAAACCTCAGCCTGATCCCCGGCACCGTGGGCGCCGCGCCGATGCAGAACGTCGGTGCCTATGGCGTGGAGATCAAGGATGTGTTCGCTGGCCTGACCGCGCTGGACCGCGAGACCGGCGAGCTGCGGGATTTCTCGCTGGAGGAGTGCGCGTTCGGTTATCGCGACAGCCTGTTCAAGCGCAACCCCGGGCGCTGGCTGATTGTGCGGGTGCGCTTTGCCTTGAATCGTACCTTGCAGGCACACCTGGATTACGGCCCGGTGCGTCAGCGCCTGGCGGAGCAGGGCGTCGAGCAGCCGACCGCGCAGGCGATCAGCGACGCGATCTGCAGCATCCGTCGGGAAAAGCTGCCGGATCCGGCTGAGCTGGGGAATGCCGGGAGCTTCTTCAAGAATCCGGTGGTGTCCGCTGAGTTGGCCGAGCGTATCCGTGCCGGGCATCCTGGCGTGGTGGCCTATCCCCAGGCCGATGGCCAGGTGAAACTGGCGGCCGGCTGGCTGATCGAGCAGGCGGGGTGGAAAGGCTATCGTGATGGCGATGCCGGGGTGCACCGCTTGCAGTCGCTGGTGCTGGTGAACTACGGCCAGGCGAGCGGGGCGCAGTTGCATGCGCTGGCTCGGCGGATCCAGGCGGATATCCTCGAGCGCTTCGGGGTGGAGCTGGAGATGGAGCCGAACCTGTACTGATGGGTTGGCCTGTG
>NZ_JAZDCT010000048.1:0-33135 GCF_036324045.1 Pseudomonas carassii
GCCCCCCCCCCGCCCCGCCCCCGGCCGGCGGAGCGGGCTGGCCCCGCGATTGGGTTTACAGGCCGAGCTTGGTCATGCGGGCGGTGACGGCCGCCTGTATGCCGGCCACATCCAGTCCACATTCAGCCAGCATCTGCGCAGGCTTGGCATGCTCGACATAGATATCCGGCAGGCCCAGGTGCAGCAGCGGCTTGACCACGCCCTCGCGGGCCAGGAACTCGCCGACGGCGGCGCCGGCGCCACCCATGATGGCGTTCTCCTCGATGGTCACCAGCAACTCATGGCTGGCGGCCATCTCCAGCACCAGGGCCTCGTCCAGCGGCTTGACGAAACGCATGTCGACCACGGTGGCGTCGATCTGCTCGGCCACCTGCAGGGCCTCGGTGAGTTGCACGCCGAACACCAGCAGGGCGACCTTGCCGCCCTGGCGGCGGACCACGCCCTTGCCGATCTCCAGCGGCTCGAGGTCGCCGCTGATCGGTGCATTCGGGCCGGTGCCGCGCGGGTAGCGCACGGCGGCCGGGCCCTTGTAGTGGTGGCCGGTGCTGAGCATCTTGCGCAGCTCGTTCTCGTCGCTGGGGGTCATCACCAGCATGCCGGGGATGCAGCGCAGGTACGACAGGTCGTAGGCGCCGGCATGGGTCGGGCCGTCCTCGCCGACCAGGCCGGCGCGGTCGATGGCGAACAGCACGTCGAGGTCCTGCACCGCCACGTCGTGGATCAGCTGGTCATAGGCGCGCTGCAGGAAGGTGGAGTAGATCGCCACCACCGGCTTGGCGCCCTCGCAGGCCATGCCCGCGGCAAAGGTCACCGCATGCTGCTCGGCAATGGCGACGTCGAAGTAGCGCTCGGGGTAGCGTTCGCTGAAATCGATCAGGTCCGAACCTTCCTTCATCGCCGGGGTGATGCCCACCAGGCGGTTGTCGGCGGCGGCCATGTCGCACAGCCACTGGCCGAACACGGCGGAATACTTCGGCCCGCTGGCCTTCTTCGGCGCCACTGGCTTGTCGGCCGGCTCCAGCTTGGTGATCGCGTGGTAGCCGATCGGGTCGACCTCGGCCGGGGCGAAGCCCTTGCCCTTCTTGGTGACCACGTGCAGGAACTGCGGGCCCTTGAGGTCGCGCATGTTGCGCAGGGTGGCGATCAGGGTCGGCAGGTCGTGGCCGTCGATCGGGCCGATGTAGTTCCAGCCCAGTTCCTCGAACAGGGTACCGGGCACCAGCATGCCCTTGGCGTACTCTTCGGTGCGGCGGGCGATCTCCCAGGCCCCGGGCAGACGCGACAGCACTTTCTTGCTGCCTTCGCGCATGCTGGCGTAGGTGCGGCTGGAGAGGATCTTGGCCAGGTAGTTGGACAGGCCGCCGACATTGCGTGAGATCGACATGTCGTTGTCGTTGAGGATGACCAGCATGTTGGCATCCACTTCCTGCGCGTGGTTCAGCGCCTCGAAGGCCATGCCGGCGGTCAGCGCGCCGTCGCCGATCACGGCGATCGACTTGCGCGGATCGTTCTGCAGGCGGGCGGCGATGGCCATGCCCAGCGCGGCGCTGATCGAGGTACTGGAGTGACCGACACCGAAGGTGTCGTACTCGCTCTCGCTGCGGCGCGGGAAGGCGGCGATGCCGTCCTTCTGGCGCAGGCTGAGCATGCGCTCGCGGCGGCCGGTGAGGATCTTGTGCGGGTAGGCCTGGTGGCCGACGTCCCACACCAGCCGGTCATCCGGGGTGTCGAAGACGTAGTGCAGGGCGATCGTCAGCTCGATGACGCCCAGGCCTGCACCAAAATGCCCACCGGTCTGCCCCACGGTATAGAGCAGGTCCTGGCGCAGCTCGTCGGCCAGGGTCTCCAGGTCGGCTTCGGCCAGCCGGCGCAGGCCGGCGGGCGTGTCGGCGCGGTCCAGCAATGGCGTGACCGGGCGTTCGCGGGGGATCTCTTGAAACGTCGTGGGCATCAGGCGTGTCGTTATAGGTGTGAAGACGCGGCAGTTTACCCCATTGTAGGAAAAGCTGCCCATTCGGACGGGTGTATGAGGGCCACCGGTGCGGCAGAGATCCTGTAGGAGCGGCCTTGTGTCGCGATAGGGCCGCACAGCGGCCCCGGCAATCTTTGCGTTAACGCTGAAATCTTGGGGTTGCTGCGCACCCCTTTCCGACCGGTCCGACGCCTCGGCAAGGCCGCTCCTACAGGGGGATGTGTCAGGCCTTAGTGGCGGCGCTCGACGATGTAGCGGGCCAGCGCCCGCAAAGGTTCGGCGTTCTCGCCAAAGCTCTCCAGCGCGGCCAGCGCCTGGTCGCGCAGCTCCAGGGCATAGGCCTTGGCCGCTTCCAGCCCGAGCAGCGCCGGGTAGGTCGGCTTGTCGCGGGCGATGTCGGCGCCCTGGCGCTTGCCCAGCGTCGCGGTGTCGCTCTCGACGTCGAGGATGTCGTCCTGCACCTGGAACGCCAGGCCGATGGCCTGTGCATAAGTCTGCAGGGCATCGAGCTGGGCCTGATCGGCGCGGGCGCTGGCCAGGGCGCCAAGGCGCACGCTGGCTTCGATCAGCGCGCCGGTCTTGTGCCGGTGCATGTATTCCAGGGCTTGCTGGTCGAGCTTGACGCCCACCGAGCCCAGGTCGATGGCCTGGCCGCCGACCATGCCGGCGGGGCCGGCGGCCCTGGCCAGGGCCTGGACCATCTGCAGGCGGATGGCGTCGGACTGCGGGCTCAGGCGCGAGTCGAGCAGGGCGCCGAAGGCCAGGCTCTGCAGACCGTCGCCGGCGAGGATCGCGCAGGCTTCATCGAACGCCTTGTGCGTGGTGGGCTGGCCGCGACGCAGGTCATCGTCGTCCATCGCTGGCAAGTCGTCATGCACCAGCGAGTAGGCGTGGATCAGTTCCACCGCGCAGGCCGCGCCGTTGGCATGCTCGGGCGGCACGCCGAAGGCTTCGCAGGCGGCATAGGCCAGCAGTGGGCGCACGCGCTTGCCGCCATTCATCACGCTGTAGCGCATGGCGGCGTAGAGGCGTTCGAGCTCCTTCGACGGCGCCTGGAACAGCGGTTCGAGGGCGGCGTCGACCCGTGCCTGGGCGCTCTGCTGGTACTGGGCGATCATGCCTCGGGCTCCGCGTCGAACGGCTGGGCGGCCAGTTCGCCGTCACGCTCCAGCAGGATCTGTACCTTCTGCTCGGCCTGGGCCAGGGCGCCCTGGCAATCGCGGGTCAGGGCGATGCCCTGCTCGAAGGCGGCCAGCGACTCTTCCAGCGACAGTTCGCCGTTCTCCAGGCGTTCGACCAGGGCTTGCAGGTCGGCGAGGGATTGTTCGAAATCGATGGAGGTTTTTTTGCGGGCCATGGCGACTGTCTCGGTGGCATTCAGAACGGCGCGACACTAGCAGAGCGGGGCAGGGGGAGCAAATTGCATGGGCCTATCGTTCGTCGCATTTTGTTGCACTTGTTCGGTGCGAGCCATCTTGCAATCGGCGATGCAATCGAATTGTGGGGGTGACGGCCCTCTGCCATAATCCGCGCGCTCTGGCCTGCGGGTCAGGGACCTTTCTTCCCGACGTCATGTAATGGACTACGTTGTGAGCTTCCTCTCGATCGAATTCGGCCTCTGTTTCACGCTGTTCTTCATGCTTTATTGGAGCCTGTGCTGGAGCGTGCGGCTGCAGAATCTGCTGCTGCTGACCGCCAGCTATGGCCTGGTGGCGAGCTTCAGCCTGCAGTCGCTGTACATCCTGCTGGGCTACAGCGCGCTGGTGTACCTGCTCGGCCTGCTGGCGGGGCGCTATCCCGGGCGCTGGTTCAGCCGCGTGCTGCTGCTGACGCTAGTGCTGGGCTGCTTCTACCTGTTCAAGTACCAGGAGTTCTTCGTCGGCGGCGCCCAGGGCGCCCTGGCGGCGGCCGGGTTCGAGGTGTCGCTGCCGCTGCTGGAAGTGCTGGTGCCGATCGGGCTGTCGTTCTACACCTTCCATTCGGTCAGCTACCTGGTGTCGATCAACCGCCGCGAGCTGGCGCCGGCGGCGCCGCTGGACTTGGCCCTGTACCTGGCGTTCTTCCCCAGCCTGGTGGCCGGGCCGGTCAACCGCGCCCTGCACATGCTGCCGCAGATCCGCCCACCGGCCATGCGCCAGGTGCTGGAGCCGCAGCGGGCGCTGGGGTTGATCGCCATGGCGGTGGTCAAGCTGTTCTTCCTCAGTGCCTGGCTGGGCAGCGAGTGGGTCGACCCGGTATTCGACACCCCGGGCAGCGCCAGCCCCGAGCAGGTGCTGTTGAGCGTGTACGGCTACAGCTTGCTGATCTACTTCAACTTCAGCGGCTACACCAACCTGGTCACCGGCATCGCCCTGCTGCTGGGCTTTCGTCTGCCGGACAACTTCGATGCGCCGTACGCCGCGCACAATCTCAAGGAATTCTGGGGGCGCTGGCACATCAGCCTGTCGCGCTTCATCCGCGACTACGTGTACATCCCGCTGGGCGGCAACCGCAAGGGCGCATGGCGCGGCAACCTGAACATGCTGCTGGCGATGCTGGTGTCCGGCCTGTGGCACGGGGCGAGCGTGAACTTCATCATCTGGGGCGCCCTGCATGGCGTCGGCCTGGCCATTTCCAAGCTGTTCAGCCAGTGGTTTCCGGGCTTCGCCCGGCTGCCGGGTTCCGGCCTGCTGGCGCGCCTGATGACCTTCCATTACGTGGCCTTCGCCTGGATCTTCTTCCGCAGCCCGACGCTGGACGGCGCGCTGGAGATGCTCGGCGACATCGGCCAGCTGAGCCTGGCGGGGCTGAACAGCGCCACGGGCCTGATGCTGTTGGCCTGCGTGTTGTTCGTGGCCAGTTATCCACAGTGGCTGGCGCTGTTGCGCCAGAGTGGCGCGCTGTTCCAGCGCCTGCCGTGGCAGCTGTATCCGATCCCGCTCGGGGTCGGTGTGTCGTTGGTGATTTTCGCTTCGCAGTCGGGCGTACCGGGGTTCATCTATGCAAGCTTCTGATAGCAAACAGCTGTTCCAGGTTCAGATGGGCGCCGCCCGTGGCTTGTATGCGATCGTGGTCACCACTGCATTGCTGTTCTGGCTGAACCAGGACTCGATCAAGCTCTACTGCCAGCAGAAGTACCACCAGAGCTGCGAGATACCGCTGCTGGGCCAGATGCCTGCCTGGCGCGCGGGGGCGCAGTTGACGGCGATGCTGGAAGCGCAGCGCGATGACCTGCTCGAGCAGTTGCTGCCCGCCGCGCAACTGGCCGAGGGGCCGGCGGTCGAGGTTCTGCCTGCACCGTTGCCGGTGGTCACGGTCGATCTGGAAACCCCGGCGGCCGTGGCCAAGCCGTTGCCACCGGTGTCGACGCCGGCGCATGTGCAGTCGACGCCTGCGCCGCTTCATGCGCCAGCCCCCGTCGTTGTCGCCCAGCCTGCGCCGCCCGCGTCTGCACCCGCGTTGCTGCAGCCGGGTACCGTGGCTTCGCTGGCCGCTGGCGACGAAGTGTTCCTGGTCGGCGACTCGCTGATGCAGGGCGTGGCGCCGCACCTGGCCAACAGCCTGCGCAAGCGCTACCAGATCCGTACCGTCAACCTCAGCAAGCAGAGCACCGGCCTTGCCTACCCGGGCTTCTTCAACTGGCCGAAGACCGTGGCCGACACCCTCGATCACGAACCCAACGTGCGCCTGATGGTGGTGTTCCTCGGCCCCAACGACCCCTGGGACATGCCCCAGGGCAAGGGCAAGCCGTTCCTGCGCTTCAAGTCGCCGGAGTGGGAGCTCGCCTACCGCGCCCGCATCGATTCGATCCTCGAGCAGGCCCGCGCGCACAACGTGCAGGTGATCTGGGTCGGGCCGCCGAACATGGAGAAGGCGCGACTGTCCACGGCCATGGGCTACCTCAGCGGGCTCTATCAGGAGCAGACCGCGCTGTTCGGCCAGCACTACGTCTCGGCCAACCCGATCCTCGGCTACGCCGACGCCAACTTCTCGTATACGGTGCAGACACCGCAGGGCAAGCGGGTCAAGGTACGGGTCGACGACGGTATTCATTTCACCATTACAGGCCAGAAGATGATCGCCGAACAGGTACTGTCGCTGATCAGTTTCCCGGGCCTGACCGTTACAGGACATTGAGATGCGCCAATGGCATCACCTACTGGGCCTGGCCCTGCTGATCAGCGCCGCGCCGGGTTGCAGTACCGGCGCCAACAGCGTGAGCGCCCAGCCCACGGCACGGCCCGCTGCCGCGCCCGCCGCCCGCCAGGACGGCAACCTCGCCTTGCTCGCCGGCAAGCTGCGCAGTGCCGGCCGGGCACCGGTTGCCATCGTCCAGCTGGGTGACTCGCACACCGCCGCCGACCTGTTCAGCGGCGAGTTGCGCAAACTGTTGCAGGCACGCTATGGCGATGGCGGCATCGGCCTGGTTCCGGCTTCGCCGGTGCCGGGGATCCGCAACGACCGGGTGATCATCAAGAGCGAGAAGCGCCAGTGGGAGCTGGTGTCGGCGCGCAACCAGCAGAGCCCGCAGTTCCCGTTGGGGGGCTACCTGTCGCTGCCGTTGGCCAATCGCGCCAGTGTCGTGTTGCAGGCGCGTGATGAGGATCGCCAGCGCTACAAGGTCTCGGCGTTGTACCAGTCGACCACCAGCACCAGCCTCTTCGTCAATGGCGGCCAGCGCCGCGTGCTGCCGGCCAGCAATGGCCAGTGGCGCTTCAGCCCGGCTTACGCCAATGTCGGCCTGCCGGTGCAGTTGAGTGTCGAGGGTGGCCGGGGTGTCGCTTTGGGTGGCTGGTACATCCAGGGGCAGAAGAATGCCGGGGTGACCTACTCGGCGCTGGGCATCAACGGTGCGCGCCTGGACGTGGTGGACAAGTGGCAGCCGGGCTGGCGCGACAGCCTCAAGGCCGTGCGGCCTGACTTGGTGATCCTGGCCTACGGCACCAATGAAGCGTTCGACGACAAGCTCGACCTGGCGCTGTATCAGACGCAACTGGACGCGACCCTCACGGGCCTGCGCAAGGACCTGCCACAGGCGGCGATCCTGCTGGTCGGGCCGCCGGATTCGATCAAACAGCGCAAGGCGCGCAGCTGCGCGGCGCGCCAGCCCCAACCGCTGGCCTCGGTGATCCGTATCCAGAAGCAGATGGCGCACAAGCACAAGGCGCTGTTCTGGGATTGGCAGGGTTTCATGGGCGGGCCGTGCTCGATCGCCGGCTGGCAGGCGGGTGGGCTGGCACGGCCGGATCTGGTGCACCTGACGGCTGATGGCTATCGCAAGAGTGCGGCGGGGTTGTATGAGTTTCTGAAGGGGCCGTTGGGGTTGCGTTGACGACAGCTTGATCGGCGGTGGGTTTTAGATTGTTGGGGCTGCTTTGCAGCCCATTCTCGGCACAAGGCCGCTCCTACAGGAGGTCGCGATCCCTTGTAGGAGCGGCCTTGTGCCGCGAAAGGGGCCGCGCAGCGGCCCCAGGATGATTCAGGCCGGCTCGGCCTGCAGCTCGACCATCGCCTCGCGATAGCGCGCCAGTTCCTCGATGGTCAGCACCGGCAGGTTGTACTGGCGGGCATACACCGCCACCTGCTCGCCGCGGGCCATGCTGCCGTCGGGGGTCATCAGTTCGCACAGTACCGCCGCCGGGCGCAGGCCGGCCAGGCGGGCCAGGTCCACCGAGCCTTCGGTGTGGCCGCGACGGGTCAGCACGCCGCCATCGCGAGCGCGTAGCGGGAACACATGGCCCGGGCTGACGATATGGCGTTCCTGGGCGGTCGAGCGCAGCGCGGCTTCGATGGTGGTGATGCGGTCCTGCGCCGACACGCCGGTGCTGACCCCTTGGGCCGCCTCGATGGTGACGGTGAAGCCGGTGCCATGACGGGCCTGGTTGTTCTGCACCATCGGCGCCAGCTGCAGGGCATCGACGGTGGCTTCGTCCAGGCACAGGCAGACGATGCCGCTGCAATCGCGGATCATCATGGCCATGGTCTGCAGCGAAAGGTTCTCGGCGGCGGCGACGATATCGGCTTCGTCCTCGCGGTCGTCGTCGTCAAGCAGCAGCACGGGGCGCCCGGCCTGGAAGGCGGCGATGGCGGCGCTGACGTTAGGGAATTGCTTGTTGAGCAAGGTGGACATGAAACGCTCCTCGTGAATGATCGATGAACGTCTCGGGGCGAACAAAATGCGCGCGCAGGGGCACCCGGACGGCCCCTGCCAAACGCCTTCTTTCATCCGGACTATGACCGTCGGCTCTGGAGTCGCACCAGATCTGCTGACCCCCAGCATGGCTGGGGCGCTCGCGGGCTCATCTTTCGATTTACCGCCGGTGGGGACTTTCACCCCGCCCTGAAGACCGGCCAAGCATACAGCACTGTGCCTGCGGGCTGGCAAGCCCTACGACTTTAGTTGCTGCCAGTCCAGTCCGAAGCGCGCCAGGTACTTGCGCAGGCGGTCGGCGTCGTTGGGGTTGGCTTTCTCCTGTCGCGATACCGCGAACAGCTGGCGCCCGGCTTCTGACAGGCTCGGCGCGCGGCGGCAGACCTCGATGACCGCCTGCAACTGCACCTGGTCGAACAAGTCGAGTGCGCGGTCGGCCAAAAGTGGCTCGCTGGCCGACTCCAGGCCCCATGCATAGCGCAGCCGGGCAATCTCTTCCTCGACCATTTCCTCATCGATACGCCCGCTGTCGGCCAGGGTCGCCATGCGCGTGATCGACGCCGACAGCTCGCGGAAGTTGCCGGCCCAGCGGGCCTCGCCGGCATGGGCGAAGGCCAGGTAGCGGCGCTTGGCCTCGAGGTTGAAGCGCACCTGGCGCCCTTGTTCGCGGGCATGGCGCTGCAACTCGAAATCGAGGTTCGGCTCGATGTCCTCGCGGCGTTCGGCCAGGCCCGGGAGGGCGAAGGTCCACAGGTTGATGCGAGCGAACAGGTCCTCGCGGAACGAGCCGTCGGCGACCTTGGCGCGCAGGTCGCGGTGGGTGCCGGCGATCAGCTGGAAGTCGCTTTCCACTTCGCGGTCCGCGCCCAGCGGGAAGAAGCGTTTTTCCTCGATGGCCTTGAGCAGCATGGCCTGTTCGTCGGCGCCCAGTTCACCGATTTCGTCGAGAAACAGCATGCCGCCGTCGGCGGCGCGCAGCAGGCCGTCGCGGGCGTTCTGGGCGCCGGTGAAGGCGCCCTTGGCGTGACCGAACAGGGTCGACATGGCGCCGTCGCCGCGCAGGGTGGCGCAGTTTACCTCGATGAAGCGCCCACCCAGCTGATGGCGCCCGCGCTTGAGCTCATGGACGCGGCGGGCCAGGAACGACTTGCCGGCGCCGGTCGGGCCGACCAGCAGCATGGGGGCCTTCGAGCGCAGGGCGACCCGCTCGATCTGTTCGATGGTGCGGTTGAAATCCGGGTTGCGCGTGGCGATGCCGGACTTGAGCAGCGACTGTCCCTCGACCTGCTCGCGGCGAAAGCGCGAGGCGATCGGGTCGTAGCGCGACAGGTCGAGGTCGATCAGGGTGGCGATGCCGGCCGGGTCGCTGTTTTCGTCCTGCTTGCGCGAGGGCGAGGTCTGCACCAGGCGCGCCGGCAGGTAGCGCGCCTCGGTGAGCAGGAACCAGCAGATCTGCGCGACGTGGGTACCGGTGGTGATGTGCACCAGGTAGTCCTCGTGCTCGGTGTCGAAGCTGTAGCCGCTGGCGAAGTCGTGCAAGGCGCCGTAGACCTCCTCGAAGTCCCACGGGTTGCGCAGCGCCAGCGGGTGCAGGCGCACCTCGGTGCCGGGCGAGACCTGCTGGATGTCGCCGCGAATGCGGTCGGCCAGGCTCTGGTCGCGCGCGCTGGGGCCGTGGATCAGTTCCAGGCGGTCCAGGGGCAGGTCGGCTTGCTGGCACAGGCCGATGGTCGGCCGCCAGCGGTTCCAGCGTGCGGCGCCCTTGCCGTTGCGGTCGAGGGTGGTGCCGAGGAAGCCGATGGCGACGAGTGGCTTGCTCATCCTTGATTATCCTTGAAGATAAATTGGTATCTGATGGTATACGAAAAACTGAATGCCCATGTGTCATTCGAACTGTGCTCGAATTAATCAGACAAAAATAAATCTATATAAAACAATTACTTAGATAATTTTATCAGTGCCGAATGAAAACCTGGCACGCCGCTCGCAATAACCCTCTCGACCGCATCGCCAGGCAGGCCCTCGGGACAGGGGAACCCCCCGCCGGTGCACGTACCCACCTTCAGGTGTCGGTGTCGTGCATGCCGCCGCCGCAACGACCGGTCATTGCTGCGCTGGACCCCTGGAAAGGCCGTCGCAGACGCTCGCCGGGCAACGCCCCGGCACTACCCTCCTAAGGTAGCTGTAACCGCAACACCCGCCGGTGGGGCACAGGCAACGCAAGCAGGGCCAGGACGGCCCGTCACTGCGAAGGACGCCTGGCCCGCCGCTGGCCCACCCGGCTCGCCGGCCGGGCTTGGCGCAACGATGGCGGCCGCTGGAGCAAGGCTCCCGGCCCCGGACTCCGCCAGGCTTCGCTCGCGACGCTCGCTGGGTTGGCGACCACCGGCAACCAAGGACATTGAACAAAGGATGAGCAAGATGAACATGTTGAAGCGCTTTGTAGTGAAGAAGAACGAACACGGCCTGTTGCTGAACGATGGCGATTTCGAGGCGATCCTCGAGCCGGGCCAGTACAAGCGTTTCGATTGGCAGGGGCGGCTGACGCTGAAGACCTGCCCCCAGGATTCTCCGCTGCACGACTATCCCCTCGAGCGCTATCTGCGCCAACATGAGCCGGCGTTGGTCGAGCAGTATTTCCTTACCCTGGACATGGCCGAAAACGAAGTGGGCTTGCGTTTCGAGGATGGCCAGTTGAAAGAGCTGCTGGCAGCGGACAGCCGCCGCCTGCAATGGAAAGGCCAGACCCGGCAGAGCCTGACGCGGATCGACCTGGCCCAGGGGCGGCGCCTGGACGCCGAACTGCTGGCACGCCTGAACAAACCGGGAATCGCCGGCATGGACAACGTGCTGCTGGTGACGGTGCCGACCTTCAGTGTCGGTGTGCTGCGCATCGACGGTGTCGTGGTCGACCTGCTGCAGGCCGGGCAGCACGGTTTCTGGCGCTGCGGCGCCCAGGTGGTGGTGGACACTGTGGACACGCGTCGTCCGGTTTCGGACGTCAACGTACGGGAGTTGCTCGCCCGGGGCATGGACCAGCACCTGGTATGCATGGACCTGAGCGAGCATGAGGTTGGGCTGCGCTTCGAGGACGGCAAGCTGGTCGAAGTGCTGCCGCCGGACAGCCGCCGCGCCTACTGGAAAGACCAGGCCAGGCACGAGCTGCAACGTCTCGACCTGACCCACGGCCAGCGCCTGGACGCCGAGTTGGTGACCCGCCTGAACCGTCCGGGTATCGCCGGCATGGACCATGTACTGCTGGCGCTGGTGCCGGCCTTCCATGTCGGCGTGCTGAAGATCGACGGCGTGGTGGCTGGGTTGCTCGAGCCCGGGCAGCATGGCTACTGGCGTTGCGGCAGCCAGGTAGCGGTGGAAATGGTCGACACCCGCCTGCAGGCGCTGGAGGTGAGCGGCCAGGAGATTCTCACCCGCGACAAGGTCAACCTGCGCCTGAGCCTGGTGGCCAACTGGCGTTATACCGACGTGCTCGGTGCCCATGGGCAGATGAGCAAGCCGGTTGAGCACCTGTACCGCGAGCTGCAGTTCGGCCTGCGTGCGGCGGTGGGCACCCGGACCCTCGATGAGCTGTTGGAGAACAAACAACTGATCGACGACAGCGTTACCGAGCACCTGCAGGCGCAGTTGCCGGGCAGTGGCCTGGAGGTGGGCAGCCTCGGGCTGCGCGACATCATCCTGCCGGGCGAAATGAAGACCCTGCTGGCACAGGTGGTGGAGGCGGAAAAGGCCGCCCAGGCCAACGTGATCCGGCGCCGCGAGGAAACCCAGGCGACCCGTTCGCTGCTCAACACCGCCAAGGTGATGGAAGGCAATCCGACGGCCCTGCGCCTGAAGGAGCTGGAAACCCTGGAGCGGGTGGCCGAGCGTATCGACCGGATTTCGGTGTTCGGTGGCCTGGATCAGGTATTGAATGGAATGGTCAGCCTCAAGGCGGGTTGACCCTTTGCGACATGACGTAGCGCAACAAGGAACAAGGCAATGAACATACTCGAAGTGGCGGGCGGCAAGCCGATCAAACTGTGGACCGACGGTGTGCCGGTCGAGGACGACGCCCGCAAGCAGCTGATGAACACGGCGAAGATGCCGTTCATCTTCAAACACCTGGCGGTAATGCCGGATGTGCACCTGGGCAAGGGCTCGACCATCGGCAGCGTGATCCCCACCGTGGGCGCGATCATCCCGGCGGCGGTGGGCGTGGACATCGGCTGCGGCATGATCGCCGCGCGCACCTCGCTGCACGCCCGCGACCTGCCGGACAACCTGCACGGTCTGCGCACGGCCATCGAGAAGGCCGTGCCCCATGGCAAGACCTTCGGTCATCGCGACCAGGGCGCCTGGGACAATGTGCCGAACCAGGCCGACCAGGTGTGGAGCGGCCTGGCCGGGCGCTTCAAGGCGATCACCGACAAGCACCCGCGGCTGGAGAAGACCAACAACCGCCAGCACCTGGGGACACTGGGGGGCGGCAACCACTTCATCGAGGTCTGCCTGGACGAGGCCGACCGGGTCTGGTTCATGCTGCACAGCGGATCGCGTGGTGTGGGTAACGCCATCGGCAACCTGTTCATCGAACTGGCCCAGGCCGACATGCGCCAGCACATGGTCAACCTGCCGGACCGCGACCTGGCGTATTTCGAGGAAGGCAGCCGGCACTTCGCCGACTATGTCGAGGCGGTCGAGTGGGCGCAGGACTTCGCCCGGCACAACCGCGAGCTGATGATGCAGGCGGTGGTTGCCGCCACCCGCAAGGTGCTGGGCAAACCGTTCGAGGCCAGCCTCGAGGCGGTCAACTGCCACCACAACTATGTGCAGAAGGAACAGCACTTCGGTCGTGAGGTGCTGGTGACCCGCAAGGGCGCGGTGTCGGCGCAGAAGGGCCAGCTGGGCATCATTCCCGGCTCCATGGGCGCCAAGAGCTTCATCGTCCGTGGCCTGGGCAACGAGGAGGCGTTCTGTTCGTGCAGTCACGGCGCGGGCCGGGTGATGAGCCGTACCAAGGCCAAGAGCCGCTTCACCGTCGAGGACCAGCAGCGCGCCACCGCCCATGTGGAGTGCCGCAAGGACAAGGATGTGATCGACGAGATCCCGATGGCCTACAAGGACATCGATGCGGTGATGCAGGCCCAGCGGGAATTGGTAGAAGTAGTGCACACCTTGCGTCAGGTAGTGTGCGTGAAAGGTTGAAACGGGCGCCGCTTGGCGCCCTGTACAAGGAACGAAGACATGTATCAGGACGACCCCCACCCATTGCCCGAGGCCATGCGCGCCCGGGTGCTCGATGAACTGCAACGTATCGAGCGCGAGCACGAGGTGAGCGTGCTCTATGCCTGCGAGTCCGGCAGCCGTGCCTGGGGCTTCGCTTCGCCGGACAGCGATTACGATGTGCGCTTCGTCTATGTGCCGCGCAACGACTGGTACCTGCGGGTGGACGAGCCTCGCGATGTGATCGAGCGGCCGCTGAGCGACGAGCTGGACATCAGCGGCTGGGAGCTGCGCAAGACCCTGCGCCTGATGCGCGGCGCCAACCCGAGCTTGCTCGAGTGGCTGGGTTCGCCGCTGGTGTACCGTGCCGACGCCGAAGCTACCGGGCGTTTGCGCGAGCTGGGCGAGGCGTTCTATTCACCACGCGCGGTGCGCCACCACTACCTGTCGATGGCGCGCAAGAACCTGCGCGGCTACCTGATGGGCGAGACGGTGCGTTTCAAGAAGTACCTGTATGTGCTGCGGCCGTTGCTGGCGGTGCGCTGGATCGACCAGGGGCTGGGCATGCCGCCGACGGCGTTCGCCGCGCTGATGGCGCGTACCGTCGATGACCCGCGGCTGCAGGCGGCGATCGACGCGCTGCTGGCTGTGAAGCGTCGCAGTGGCGAGGCCGAGCACGGACCGCGGGATGAGGTGTTGCACGAGTTCATCGAGGCCGAGCTGGCACGGGCTGATGAGGCGCGGGAGGTGCCGGTGATACGGGGTGACAGCGGCTTGCTGGATGGGTTTCTGCGGGAGACTGTGCACAAGTACCCTGCATGACTGGGTAAACACGTAACTCATTGACTTAGCGAGATCCTGTGGGAGCGGGTTTACCCGCGAAGAATCCAGCACGGTGTATGGCACCGGCTGCGCCGGTGTTCGCGGACAGGCCAGCTCCCACAGAGGTACAGTGTCCTGGGCGATCTCCCATGCACTGCTGCGCAAGCATGTGGATATTTCAGCGACTGATGAACATCCCGCCGGCTTCGGTGCGCACGCGCAGGCCATGGCTCTCGCTCAGCATGGCCAGGGCCAGTGGCAGGTCATCGACCGGGAAGCTGCCGGAGACCCGCAACTCGGCCACGGCCGGATCGCAGACCAGGCGCTGGTCGCCGTAGCGCATCAATTCCTGGGCCCACTGCAAGAGCGGCATGTCGTCGACCACCAGCAAGCCATTGCGCCAGGCCAGCTGGGTGTCGCGGGCGATTTCCACCAGGCCAAGCCGGTCGTGGTCGAAGCGCACCTGTGAGCCTGCGCGGATCACGGTGCCACTGCCGGCCTCGGGGGTGACGCGCACGGCGCCTTCATAGACCGCCAGTTGGGTCTCGCGAGAGAGCTGGCGCACGCTGAAGCGGGTGCCCAGCGCCTGCATCAGGCCGTGCTCGGTCCGCACCCGCAACGGCCGCGACGGGTCCGCCGCCGTGACGATAGATACCTCGCCACGGCGCAGGTGGAGCAGGCACTCCTCGGCCGAATACGCCACTCGCAGCTCGCTGTGGCTGTTGAGGGTGACCTGGGTGCCATCGCTCAGCAGCAGTTCGCGGCGCTCGCCCACTGCGGTCTGGTAGTCGACACCCTCCTGGGTCTGCCGCCACGCCCACCAGCCCAGCGGGGCTGCGCCGATCAGCACCAGCAGGCCACGCAGCACGGTGCGCCGGCTGCTGTCCTGCGGCCGAACCAGGGTTTGCCGGGCGAGGGTCGGCGGCAGGGTGCCGAGGCGGGTCAGCAGGCGCTGGGCACGCTTCCAGGCACGTTCGTGGTCCGGGTCGCGGCGCCGCCAGCGTTCCAGTTCGAGCTGTTGCGCTGGCGTCAGCGGGCCTTCCTGCATCAGCAGCAACCAGGCGGCGGCCTCGGCAAGTACGGCCTGGGCAATGGCGGGCTGTTCACTCATCGGGCATCTGGCTCAGGCAGGCCATGTAGCCCTCATGGATGTACTTCTTCACCGTCGGCAGCGCGATGTTCAGGGCCTGGGCAATGTCTTTCTGTTTCATGCCGTCCAGGGTGGCCATCAGGAATGCCTGGCTGACCCGTGGGCGCAGGCCGTCGAGCACCGCGTCGATCTCGTGCAGGGTCTCGAGGATGACGCTCTGCTGCTCGGGCGACGGCTGCAGCGCCTCGGGCACCAGCGCCAGCGCCTCGAGCCAGGCCTGTTCCAGCGAATGGCGTCGGCGCCAGCTGACCAGCACGCAGTTGGCGATGCGTGTCAGGTAGGCGCGAGGCTGGCGCAAGGTGTCGGGCTGGTTGCTGTCGCGGCTGGCGAGCACCCGCACGAAGATGTCCTGGGCCAGGTCGTCGGCCACGCCGCGCCCCCAGGAGCGCAACCGGTACGCCAGCCAGCCGCGCAACCAGGCATGGTGCTCGATGTACAGTGTGGTGACGGCGCACTGCTCGGCGGACTGGGATGGGGACTTGAAAAGGGTCATGGCTGGGAGGCGTCAGGGTGTAAATGCAAACAATTATCACTAGATTTGGTTAAATCACAAGATCAAGTGAAAATGCGAATCGCACGCATATACCTTTTTCGCCGTCATGCGACAGAAGGGGTGCAAGCCCGCATCGAGTGCCGGGCACTGACCTCACGAGCGAGAAAAGCATGCCCGCAATACGTCGGCTTTCCCCTGTTTCGCGTCCTTCGCAACGCTTGTCCCCGATCAGCTTCGCCGTGCGTTGCGCGATGCTCGGCTGCCTGATGGGCACGGCTTCGACCCTGGCCCAGGCCGCCGAGTCCCCGGCCGTGGCGTCCACCCGGCTCGACGATGCCACGCCACGCGACTACGACATCGCCCAGGGGCCGCTGGGCACCGCGTTGGGTGTGTTCGCCAGCCAATCGGGCCTGCTGCTGTCCTATGACCCCGAGCTGACCCGCGGCCGCGCCGCGCCGGCGCTCAAGGGGCGCTATACCGTGCAGGAAGGGGCCCGGCGCTTGCTGGTCAACAGCGGCCTGCAACTGCTGGCAAACTCGCGGGGTGCGTACATCCTTATCCCGCAGGCCCAGGCATCGGCGATGGCGACGGAACTGACGCCGACCATGGTCGCGGCCAGCGAACTGGTTGACCCACAGCGCGACACCTACCGCGCGCCGCGCTCGACGGTGCACCTGTCACGCGAGGACCTCGACCGCTTCAGCACGGTCTCGGTGGGCGACATGCTCAAGGGCGTGGCCGGCGTGCAGGTAGGCGACAGCCGTAATGGCGGCGCGCTGGACGTCAACATCCGCGGCATCCAGGGGCAGAGCCGGGTGGCGGTCAGGGTCGATGGCTCGGAGCAGGCGGTGGATGTCTACCGGGGCTACGGCGGCACCCAGCAGCGCAGCTACATCGACCCCGACCTGATCAGCAGCGTCACGGTAAACAAGGGCCCCAGTACCCGCTCGGGAGCGATCGGCGGCTCGGTGGAGATGAAGACCATTGGAGTCGATGACATCCTGGTCGATGGCAAGGATGTCGGCGTGCGCCTGACCGGCAACCTGTGGAACAACGGCGTGGAGCCCGAGCACCGCAACCGTAACTCCAGGGACGAGGACCTGAGCGCGGTGCCACGCGACGAACGCGGCAGCCTGTTCGGCTCCAAGGCCGAGTCCGGCAGCGCCGCCTTCGGCTACTCCCATGAACGCTTCGACCTGGTGGCGGCTTATGCGCACCGCAACCAGGGCAACTATTTCTCCGGCAAGAAAGGTCAGGATCGCTACCGTCTCTACGACCGCGACGGTGACGAACAGCCGAGTGTCGCCAACACCTACAACGCTGGCGAGGAGGTGCTCAACTCGTCGTTCGAGACCGACTCCTACCTGCTCAAGACCACTTGGCGGCTGGCCGACGACCACACCCTGGACCTGGGCTACCGCCGCTTCGACGGACACATGGGCGAGATCATGCCGTCGGACATCTTCCGCTACGGCACCGCCGGCATCTACCAGTACCCCACCAGCGAAATCCAGATCGACACCTACACCGCCCGCTATCACTACCTACCCGAGGGCAATCCGTGGGTGGACCTCACCAGCAGGCTGTGGCTGACCGACTCGAAGACCAGTACCTTGAGCGCGGCCTGGATGGCGCCCAAGTCGCAGCTGTACCGTACCGACCGCGCCTGGTCCCGCCAGGACAACCGCCGCATCGGCGGCGACCTGAATAACGTTTCGCGCTTCACAACCGCCCATGGCGATTTCAAGCTCGACCTGGGCGGCGCCTTCCAGCTCGAGGACCTGCAGCCGCAGAAGAGCGTGGTCTCCACCCAGCACGACATCAACGCCAACCGCATGCTGCGCGATGCCTCGCGTCAGGAGTTCAGCTTCAACGGCAACCTGGAATACAAACCCATTGAAACACTGACGCTGTGGGGCGGCGGCCGCTATGCCCACTACCAGACCAAGGACAACACCGTGCTGGCCGAGGCGCGCCGCGAGGAGCGGGAAATGCGCTGGATCACCGCCAGCAGCCCGGGGCATTGGGGCAGCATGATGTGGTTCCCTGACCAGAACGGTCAGTACACCGACGCCACCGACCCACGCCTGAACAACGGCATCGTCTTCGAGAACAGCAACGAGCCGTTCAATGGCGTGCCGTTCAACGAGTCCGGCGCGACCAATGTGCAAGTCCACCCCGAAGGCATCAGCAACGTGGTCACCGGCTACGACTACACCCCGCAGGGCAAGAGCCGCGGCGGTGGCTTCGCACCGGCCTTCGGTATCAATTTCGAGTTCCTCCCGGACACCTTCGTCTATGCCTCCTACACCGAGGGCCTGCGCCTGCCTTCGCTGTTCGAGACCAGCCAGGGCACCCAGCAGGTCACTCCGGGCAAGCACCTCAAGCCCGAGCGCTCGCGCAGCTGGGAAGTGGGTGTGAGTGCCTTGCGCAGCGACCTGTTGACCGCGGGCGACGAGGCGTCGGCCAAGCTGGCCTGGTTCGACAACGACATCAAGAACTACATCACCCGCTACTACGACCCGAGCCCGGGCCTGTGGGGGCAGATGACCTTCAGCAACACCGACAGCTTCCACACCCGTGGCCTGGAACTGCAGTCGCACTACGATGCCGGGCGCGTGTTCGCCGACCTCTCGGCCACCTACTACCTGATGACCGAGACCTGCGACGCGGCCTTCGCCGCCAAGCTGCGCGCCAGCGCCAATCGCTACCAGCGCACCCAGGACACCCCGGACTGCACGTCAGGCAGCTACATGGGCTCGTACACCAACACCCAGAACCCGCCACGCTTCTCGGCCAACCTGCTCGGCGGGATGCGTTTCTTCGACGAGGCGCTGACCGTGGGCGGACGCATGACCTACAGCTCGGGGCCGACCGCGCAGATGGACAAACCCTGGCAGACCGGCGCGACCACGCCGCAGATCGACTACCGCTCGGTGGCGTTGTTCGACCTGTTCCTCAAGTACAAGCTGCTGGAGCACACCGAGCTGAATGTGTCGGTGCAGAACCTGACGGATCGTTATTACCTGGACCCGCTGGCGCAGAGCTTCATGCCGGCACCGGGGCGTACCTGGCGGGTGGGGATGGTGGCGCGCTTCTGAGGAACGCGCGGCTGTTCGGCAGGCATTAAAAAGCCGGCTTGTGGCCGGCTTCTCGGGGACGGTCTTGGCTCATTTTTGATAAGCCGCGATCGCCTTAAACGGTTGGCAACATGGCCTGAAAAAGATGGCGGACGGCTGTGTGAGGCGTCGCCAGGCCCTCTGGAATGCGGCTTGCACCATCAGGGGGCATGATGTGCGGCGTAGCATACCCGTGTGTGCGGCACATGCCCAGCAAAAAGTGGTGTCAATTGCTTCAGCCGGGGCGTGTCGGGCGCAGGCTCGACCACCAGAACACCCAGCCTAGGATTTCCACGTTCTGCACCCGGCGCTGATAGGCCGTATAGCGTTCGCTGGGGTGGTTGAGACGGTCATGGCTGTGCAGGCACAGCGTGCCGTTGTGGCCGAGGGTGAGGTGCTGCACCCGCAGGCGGCCATTGTGCAGCAGTGCGTAGCATTCGCCTTCGACTACCCGGGTGCAGCTGCGGTCGATGGCCAGCAAGGCACCCTGAGGCAGCAGCGGGGTCATGTTGTTGCCCGGCATGCCGAGGCAGATGGCTTTTTCCGCGTTGACCTGCACGCATTCCAGCGCTCGCCGGGGTATCGGCTGGTAGTGCCCTGGCAGCGCCAGAAGCCTGCCATCTCGTACCTGGTGCAGGGGCAGGTGGACCAGGTCCGTGTCCAGGGCCTGCAGCGGTGGCGGCAGGGCCAGGTTTGGCGCCGCTGATGATGCGGGGGGCAGCGGCGTCGGATGTTTCGGTCCCTCGCCACTGCGCAGCCAGCGCCTGCGCACGCAGAACAGGTCGGCGATTTCATCGAGTCGAGCCTGGGGCACGCCGCGCTTGAACCAGTTGTTGACGTGCTGCGGGGAGACCTTGCGCTGGGCGGCAAAGTCGGAGGGGGTCAGGTTGCACTCCAGCAGGAGGGCTTTGAGACGGTCACCGGATGTTTTCATGGTGCCGAGTCTATAGGCCATCGAACGGTGTGGAAATCAACCCGATGTCGAGGGAATTTGTAGGAAACGTAGCGGTTTGTAGGGCAATGCCTAGGATCGCGTGAGAGGTGTCTCTTTATGCGTGTTCAAAGGGCGATTCCCCTTGGCGAGCGCCCATAAAAAAGCCCTGCCGAAGCAGGGCTTTTCTTGTGTCAGGCTCAGCCCTTGTAGGCAGCGACCGACTTGGTGATCGCGGCGCGGGCGGCGTCGGCGCCTTCCCAGCCTTCGATCTTGACCCACTTGCCCTTCTCGAGATCCTTGTAGTTCGCGAAGAAGTGCTCGATCTGCTGGATCAGCAGGGCTGGCAGGTCGGTGTATTCCTTCACGTCGACGTACAGCTGGCTCAGCTTGTCGTGCGGTACGGCGATGACCTTGGCGTCGCCGCCGCCGTCGTCGGTCATGTTCAGCACGCCGACCGGACGGGCGCGGATCACTGCGCCTGGAGCGACCGGGTACGGGGTCACGACCAGCACGTCCAGCGGATCACCGTCGTCGGCCAGGGTGTTGGGGATGTAGCCGTAGTTGGCCGGGTAGAACATCGGGGTGGCCATGAAACGGTCGACGAACAGGGCATCGCTGTCCTTGTCGATCTCGTACTTGATCGGCGCGTGGTTGGCCGGGATTTCGATGGCGACGTAGATGTCGTTCGGCAGGTCTTTGCCGGCTGGAATCTTGCTGTAGCTCATTGGGCAATGCCCCCGTGTTTGATCAAAAAAGTGGCGCGATTATAGGCACATTCCCACAGCGGGTGCCACGCCCGGCCTGATGTGCGGGCGCTCAGGCGTGGCTTTCCCGGTAGTCCGGGTGCTCGGCCTGCAGGCGCGTCAGACGCTCGAGCGGGTCCTGGCGGTAGAACAGCGCCAGTTGCTGGTAGACCTGTGGCCAGGCCTGGTGCAGCAGATCGGGGGCACTGAAGAAGTATTCGCTGGTGACGGCGAAGAATTCGGCCGGGTTTTCCGCGGCGTAGGGGTCGATGGCCGTTTCGGCGTCCGGGTTGGCATCGAGCTGGCGATTCATCTCGTCATAGGCCTGCTGCATGGCCTGGGCCCAGTCCTCGACATGCATGCCGTGGTGCAGTGGCGGCAGGCCGTTGGCATCACCGTTGAGCATGTCCAGCTTGTGCGCCAGTTCGTGGATCACCAGGTTGTAGGCCTCCCAGCCGCCGCTGGCCAGTACCCCGGGCCAGGCCAGGATCACCGGGCCCTGCTGCCAGGCCTCACCGCTGTGTTCGGCGTCCCAGACATGTTCAACGCCGCTGGCGTCGCGGTGGCGCTGGGGACTCTTGAAGTCGTCGGGGTAGAGGATGATCTCGTGGAAGCCCTGGTACCAGTTCAGTTCGCCCAGGTGCAGCAGCGGCAATTGGGCCTGGGCGGCGAGGAACAGGCGCTGCTCGTCGTCCAGCTCGACGCCCGGCAGGGTGGTCAGGTGCTTGTCGTGCAGGAACAGCACGCTGGCCTCACGCAGCCAGCGGTCTTCCTCGTCGCTGATGCCGTCAAGCAGCGGCAGGCGATCGCGGATCACCTGCCACATGTGCGGGTCGACTGGATAACGGGCCAGGGTGCGTCGGCGGCGCCAGGCGCTGAACGACCACATGCGCCGGTCAGTGGGCCTTGGCCGTGCGGCCGAAGCGACCGCGCAGCAGGCCGAGGATCATCGGCACCAGCGACAGGATGATGATGCCGACGACCATCAGCGACAGGTGTTGCTTGATGAACGGCACGTTGCCGAAGAAGTAGCCCAGGGTCACCAGGCCGCCCACCCAGAGCAGCGAACCGGCCACGCTGAAGGCCAGGAAGCGCGGGTAGTGCATGTGGGCGATACCGGCGACGAACGGCGCGAAGGTGCGCAGGATCGGCAGGAAGCGCGCCAGGGTGACGGTCTTGCCGCCGTGGCGCTCGTAGAACTCGTGGGTACGCTGCAGGTAGTCCTGGCGGAAGATCTTTGACTTGGGATTGCGGAACAGGCGTTCGCCCGCCGTGCGTCCGATCACGTAGTTGGTGCTGTCGCCGAGGATCGCCGCGGCCATCAGCAGGCCAGCCAGCAGCACCGGGTCCATGCCGCCGCCGGCGGCCACGGCGCCGGCGATGAACAGCAGCGAGTCGCCCGGCAGGAACGGCATGACTACCAGGCCCGTCTCGCAGAAGATCACGGCGAAGAGGATGGCGTAGATCCAGGGACCGTAGTTGTTGACCAGCAGATCGAGGTAGGCATCGAGATGCAGGATGAGGTCCAGCGGGTTGAAATCCATGTACAGCACCTGTGTTCTTGACCCGCTTCTACGGGCGCGCGATGACGGACAGCGCCATGGTTGGGGACGGTTTACCGGCTAGGCGGGTAACTTTTCGCACATGACAGGAGGGGGATTATACGGCGAAGTCCGGATTGTGCCCGGAGAGTTTGTAGCGGAGCGTTACGACGGAGTAATTGGGCTTGCAAAGGGAGAGTCTGTTGTAACGCGGTTCCTGTAGGAGCGGCCTTGTGTCGCGATGGGGCGCGCAGCGGCCCCCAAAATGTCGACATCATGCAAAATCGCCGGGGCTGCTGCGCAGCCCATCGCGACACAAGGCCGCTCCTACAGAGAGCACAAGAGCGCCAGGCATCAATCCTGACTGATCGGCAAGATATAGTTCTCGAACTCGGTGTCCTTGCGAAAACCCATGGATTCATAGGTCTTGCGCGCCACTTCGTTGTCGCTACTGGTGGACACGCGCATGCGCACGGCGTTGGATTGCTTGGCCATCTTCTTGGCTTCGCGCATCAGGTTGTCGGCCACCAGCATGCGTCGTGAGTCCTCGGCCACGTAGATGTCGTTGAGGATCCACACGCGCTTGAGCGACAGCGAGGAGAAGCTCGGGTACAGCTGGCAGAAGCCCAGCAGGCGGTCGTCACCGTCATCCGGCAGGGCCAGGTAGATGATCGACTCCTTGCGCTTGAGGCGCTTCTCGAGAAAGGCCCGCGAACTGTCCGGGTAAGGCAGTTGCCCATAGAACTCACGGTATTTCACGAACAGCGGGGTGAGCAGGTCGAGGTGTTCCAAGGTTGCCTGGATGATGCGCATGGGCGGGCCTCTGAGTCCATTGGGGGTACGGCGGATTGCCTGCAGCGTCCTCTGGCATGCTGCCTAATGCAGGCCAGAAGCGCAATCCGCCTTCCGTGACATGTTGTTTACCCTTCACCGAGCAGGAAGTTTCCACTTTTTCCGGCGGATTCTTCACTGTCGATACTATGGACCTCTGCTTCGTCCTTCAGATTCACCCCCGACAACTGGCGTCGGCACGCTTCGCGCATCAGGTACAGCAGGCGGTGGGCGGCCATGCCATAGCTCAGGCCTTCCAGACGCACGTTGGAAATGCAGTTGCGGTAGGCGTCGGTCAGGCCGACCTTGGGCGCATAGGTGAAGTACAGCCCAAGGCTGTCGGGGGAACTCAGGCCCGGGCGTTCGCCGATCAACATGACTGTCATGCGTGCGCCAAGCAGCTCGCCGACTTCGTCGGCCACCGCGACCCGGCCTTGCTCCACCAGGATCACCGGGGCGCTGGTCCAGCCATCGGCGGCGGCCTGCTCCTCGAAACGGCTCAGGAAGGGCAGGGTGTGGCGGTGCACGGCCAGCGCCGACAGACCGTCGGCGACGACGATCGCCAGATCTACGCCGCCGGGGTTGGCCTGGGCATGCTCGCGCAGGCGCTGGGCCGAGTCCTGGTGCAGGCGCCGGCCAAGGTCCGGGCGTTGCAGGTACTGGTGGCGGTCGCTGGCGGCGCTGTGCAGCAGCAGGCTGTCGCGGCCGCGGTCGCCGAGCTGCTGGCGCAGGCCGACGTGGTCGAACGGCAGGTGCACGGCATCGCGGGCCTGGGCGTGGGCGAACTGGAAGTCCAACTGGGCGCCGGTCGGCAGGCTGATGCCGGTGCGGCCGAGGGCGATGCGCGCCGGGGTGAGGTTGCGCAGGGCCAGCCAGGGATTGTCCGGGGTGGGGGCGTGTCGTTCCATGGTCACCTCTAGGCCAGCTGTGCCAGGGCCTGACGGAAGGCCGGTGGCAGGTTGTCGCCGAAACGGATGCGGCCGTCGGCCTGGGTGAAGATGCCGGTGCGCTCCAGCCACGCCTCGAATTCCGGCCCGGGCTTCAGGCCCAGGGTCTGGCGCGCGTAGAGCGCGTCGTGGAACGAGGTGGTCTGGTAGTTGAGCATGATGTCGTCGGAGCCGGGGATGCCCATGATGAAGTTGATCCCGGCCACGCCCAGCAGGGTCAGCAGGGTGTCCATGTCGTCCTGGTCGGCTTCGGCGTGGTTGGTGTAGCAGATGTCGCAGCCCATCGGCACGCCCAGCAGCTTGCCGCAGAAATGGTCCTCGAGGCCGGCGCGGATGATCTGCTTGCCGTTGTACAGGTATTCCGGGCCGATGAAGCCGACCACGGTGTTGACCAGGAACGGCTTGAAGTGGCGGGCCACGGCGTAGGCGCGGGTCTCGCAGGTCTGCTGGTCGACGCCGTGGTGGGCGTTGGCCGACAGCGCGCTGCCCTGACCGGTCTCGAAGTACATCAGGTTCTGCCCGAGCGTGCCGCGCTTGAGCGACAGGCCCGCCTCGTAGCCTTCCTGGAGCACGTTGAGGTTGATGCCAAAGCCGGCGTTGGCCGCCTCAGTGCCGGCGATGGACTGGAACACCAGGTCCAGCGGCACGCCACGGTTGATCGCCTCGATCGAGGTGGTGACGTGGGTCAGCACGCAGGACTGGGTGGGGATGTCGTAGCGCTGGATGATCGCGTCGAGCATCTCCAGCAGCGCGCAGATCGAGGCGATGCTGTCGGTGGCCGGGTTGATGCCGATCATGGCGTCGCCGTTGCCGTACAGCAGGCCGTCGAGGATGCTCGCGGCGATGCCGGCCGGCTCGTCGGTCGGATGGTTGGGCTGCAGGCGCGTCGACAGCCGCCCGCGCAGCCCCATGGTGCCGCGAAAGGCGGTGACCACGCGGATCTTCTGCGCCACCAGCACCAGGTCCTGCACGCGCATGATCTTCGAAACCGCCGCCGCCATTTCCGGCGTCAGGCCCGGCGCCAGGGCGCGCAGGCTGTGCTCGTCGGCTTGCTCGCTGAGCAGCCAGTCGCGCAGGCCGCCGACGGTCAGATGACTGACCGGAGCGAAAGCTTGCTGGTCGTGGGTGTCGACGATCAGGCGGGTGACCTCGTCCTGTTCATAGGGAATCAGCGCCTCGTTGAGGAAGTGCTTGAGCGGGATGTTGGCCAGGGCCATCTGCGCCGCCACCCGCTCGCCGTCGTTGCTGGCGGCGACCCCCGCCAGGTAGTCGCCCGAACGCGCCGGGCTGGCCTTGGCCATTACCTCTTTGAGGCTGTCGAAGCGGTAGACCTGGTGGCCCACCGTATGCGTGAAACTTGCCATACAGAATCTCCAGGGCGCCGCAGGCCTGGCCTGCGGCGCAAGTCGGCGATCAGTGCAGGGCCTCTTCGGCCTTCTGGATCGCGGCGAATTCCTCTTCCGGGGTACCGGCCACCAAGTGGTGACGGCTGTAGAAAGCAAAGTAGGCAATTAATACTGCATAGATCACCGCAGCGCCAATCACCACCCGCGGATCGACCAGGAACCCGGCGACCACGGCGATGCAGGCCAGCACCAGGGCCACGCCCGAGGTGAAGATGCCGCCGGGGGTGCGGTACGGGCGCTCCATTTTCGGGCGACGGATGCGCAGGGTGATGTGCGCGGCCATCATCAGCACGTAGGACAGCGTCGCGCCGAACACCGCCACCAGGATCAGCAGGTCGCCCTGGCCGGTCAGCGACAGGGCGAAGCCGATGATGCCGGGGATCACCAGGGCCAGCACCGGGGCCTTGCTCTTGTTGGTTTCCGACAGCTTGCGCGGCAAGTAGCCGGCACGGGAAAGGGCGAAGATCTGCCGCGAATAGGCGTAGATGATCGAGAAGAAGCTGGCGATCAGGCCGGCCAGGCCCACCAGGTTGACGAAACCGCCCATCCAGGTGGAGCCGCCGTAGGCCTTGGACAGTGCCTCGACCAGCGGGTTGCCCGAGGCTTTCAGGGCTTCGGAGCCGGCGCCGCCGGGGCCGACCACCAGGATCAGCAGGGCGAAGGCCAGCAGCACCAGCATTGCGCCGATCAGGCCGCGGGGCAGGTCGCGTTTCGGGTTCTTGGTCTCTTCGGCGGCCAGCGGCACGCCCTCGACCGCGAGGAAGAACCAGATCGCGTAGGGAATCGCCGCCCACACGCCGACGTAGCCGAACGGCAGGAAGCTGCTGGCACCCACGGCGTCGGTCTTGGCGATGTCGAACAGGTTGGCTGCATCGAAATGGGGCACCATGCCGATCAGGAACACCGCCAGGGCGATGGCGGCGATGGCGGTGATGATGAACATCAGCTTCAGCGCCTCGCCCACCCCGAAGATGTGGATGCCGATGAACACGATGTAGAAGGCCAGGTAGATCATCCAGCCGCCGATGCCGAACAGCGACTGGCAGTAGGCGCCGATGAACACGGCGATGGCCGCGGGGGCGATGGCGTACTCGATGAGGATCGCCGTGCCGGTGAGGAAGCCGCCCCAGGGGCCGAAAGCGCTGCGGGCGAAGCCGTAGCCGCCGCCGGCAGTGGGGATCATCGACGACAGTTCCGCCAGGGAGAAGCACATGCACAGGTACATGGTGGCCATCAGCAGGGTGGCGAGGAACATGCCGCCCCAGCCGCCCTGGGCCAGGCCGAAGTTCCAGCCGGCGTAGTCGCCGGAGATCACGTAGGCCACGCCCAGGCCCACCAGCAGGACCCAGCCGGCGGCGCCTTTTTTCAGTTCACGTTGCTGGAAATAGTCCGATCCGACTTTTTCGAAGTCGACGGAGGAACTCGCCGGCGCGCTGCCGGAATGATCGCTTGGCATAGGGTTCACCTGTTGTTTTTCTTAGGTTGCCGGAGGGACTGCCGGCCCTTGGTGATTTTTACTGCAGGAAGCGAGCCAGAGCCTTTGGGGCCGCTTTGCGGCCTTTTCGCGGCACAAGGCCGCTCCTACATGGGATCGCGTTGTTTCTGTAGGAGCGGCCTCGCCGGGGCGCCGGACCGGCCGGAAAGGGCTGCGCAGCAGCCCCTGGGGCCTGTTTATTAGAAGAAGCCCAGCGGGTTGATGTCGTAGCTCACCAGCAGGTTCTTGGTCTGCTGGTAGTGGTCGAGCATCATCTTGTGGGTTTCACGGCCGACGCCGGACTTCTTGTAGCCACCGAACGCGGCATGCGCCGGGTACAGGTGGTAGCAGTTGGTCCATACGCGGCCGGCCTTGATGCCGCGGCCCATGCGGTAGGCGCGGTTGATGTCGCGGGTCCACACGCCGGCACCGAGGCCGAACTCGGTGTCGTTGGCGATGGCCAGGGCCTCGGCTTCGTCCTTGAAGGTGGTGACGCTGACCACCGGGCCGAAGATCTCTTCCTGGAACACGCGCATCTTGTTGTTGCCCTTGAGCAGGGTCGGCTGGATGTAGTAGCCGCTGGCCAGCGCGCCTTCGAGTTGCTCCACCTTGCCGCCGGTCAGCAGCTCGGCGCCTTCTTCCTGGGCAATCTTCAGGTACGACTGGATCTTCTCGAACTGCTGCTGGGATGCCTGGGCGCCGACCATGGTGTCGGTGTCCAGCGGGTCGCCGCGCTTGATCTGCAGGACCTTCTTCATCACCACTTCCATGAACTGCGGGTAGATCGACTCCTGCACCAGGGCGCGCGACGGGCAGGTGCACACCTCGCCCTGGTTGAAGAACGCCAGCACCATGCCTTCGGCGGCCTTGTCGATGAAGGCAGGCTCGGCCTGCATGATGTCCTCGAAATACACGTTGGGCGACTTGCCGCCCAGCTCGACGGTGGACGGGATGATGTTCTCGGCCGCGCATTTCATGATGTGCGCGCCGACCGGGGTGGAGCCGGTGAAGGCGATCTTGGCGATGCGCTTGCTGGTGGCCAGGGCTTCACCGGCCTCGCGGCCATAGCCTTGCACCACGTTGAGCACGCCTTTGGGCAGCAGGTCGCCGATCAGTTCCAGCAGCACGGTGATGCCCAGCGGGGTCTGCTCGGCGGGCTTTAGCACCACGCAGTTGCCGGCGGCCAGGGCCGGGGCCAGCTTCCAGGCGGCCATCAGCAGCGGGAAGTTCCACGGGATGATCTGCCCGACCACACCCAGTGGCTCGTGGATGTGGTAGGCCACGGTGGTTTCGTTGATCTCGGCGGCGCCGCCTTCCTGGGCGCGGATGCAGCCGGCGAAGTAGCGGAAGTGATCGACTGCCAGCGGGATGTCGGCGTTGAGGGTTTCGCGGATCGGCTTGCCGTTGTCCCAGGTCTCGGTGATGGCCAGCAGTTCGAGGTTCTGCTCGATGCGGTCGGCGATGCGCAGCAGGACGTTGGAGCGGTCCTGCACCGAGGTGCGGCCCCAGGCGTCGGCGGCGGCATGGGCGGCGTCGAGGGCTTTTTCGATGTCTTCGGCGCCGGAACGGGGGAACTCGGCGATCGGCTGGCCGTTCACCGGCGAGGTGTTGGTGAAGTACTCACCCTTTACCGGAGGAACGAACTCACCACCGATGTAGTTGCCGTAGCGGCTCTTGAAGGAAACCTTCGCGCCCTCGGTACCGGGATGTGCGTAACGCATGGTGTGTCTCCTGGTCGTTGTGATTGTTGCGGAGTTTCCAAGCGTAGAGCAAAGGTCGGGCCAGCGCCTGGAGGTCCTTGTGTATCAATGACTTGGATCAAGATCGCCCCGTGGCTGGCATAGCCCTGTGCCAGGGCCGGCACGGCCTGGGTGACACTTTGTACCGTTTGCGACACAGCCCGTGACCGCAGGGTCAGTGCACCATTGCAAAGCGTTCCCGCCTGGAGGATGCTGGCGACACGCTCTATCTGCGGAGAACAACTACAAATGCAGAGCAACCCGTTCAGCCGCCATGCCCAGCAAGTGCTCACGGTCGCCCACGGCCAGGCCAGCGGGCCGGGCAGCGACCCGTCGATCGCCCGCTCCTGGCTGCGCTGCCTCGAGGACTACCACCTCGACCCGGCACGGGCCCAGGCCCCGGTGGTGCTTGAGCATGGCCGCCTGCTGGAGAGCCGCGAGCGCCTGCACCAGGTACTGCAGATCGCCGACAACGAGATGAACAGCCTGCACCAGCAGCTTTCCGGCAGCGGGCACGCGGTGTTGCTGACCGACGCCCGCGGGGTGATCCTCAACTGCGTCACCGCCCCCGGCGAGCGGCGCATCTTCGAGCGCGCCGGGCTGTGGCTTGGCGCCGACTGGAGCGAAGCCCGCGAGGGCACCAACGGCATCGGCACCTGCCTGGTCGAGCGCCAGGCCCTGACCATTCACCAGGACGAGCACTTCCGTGGCCGCCATACCGGGCTGACCTGCTCGGCCAGCCCGGTGTTCGACCCCCACGGCGAGCTGCTGGCGGTGCTCGACGTGTCCTCGGCGCGGCCGGACGTGTCGCGCCAGAGCCAGTTCCACACCATGGCCCTGGTCAACCTGTCGGCGAAGATGATCGAAAGCTGCTATTTCCTGCGCCATTTCGAGCAGCAGTGGCTGCTGCGCTTCCACCTGCAGGCGGAGTCGGTCGGCCTGTTCAGCGAAGGGTTGCTGGCCGTCGATGGCGACGGGCGGATCTGCGCCGCCAACCAGAGCGCCTTGAACCTGCTGGGCACCATCCGTGGCGGCGTGCTGGGCAAGCCCCTGGACAGGTTCTTCGCCTGCAGTCACGACGAGCTGTTCAGTCGCGCCACGCCCCAGGGCAACAGCGCCTGGCCGCTGCATACCCGCGATGGTCGCCAGGTGTTCGCCAGCCTGCGTGGCCAGGCCCGGACGCCGGTGTGGTCGGTGCCGGTGGCCTTGCCCCAGACCAGTGACCCCGGCATCTGCCTGCTCGATCCGGCCCTGCGCGAGGACTTCCGTCGTGCCCTGCGGGTGTTCGAGCGCGACGTGCCCCTGCTGCTGCGCGGCGAGACCGGCTGCGGCAAGGAGGCCTTCGCTCAGGCCGTGCACCAGGCCAGCTCGCGCCGGCACAAGCCGTTCGTAGCAATCAACTGTGCGTCGATTCCCGAGAGCCTGATCGAAAGCGAGCTGTTCGGCTATCGCGGCGGCAGCTTCACCGGTGCGCGCAAGGAGGGCATGCGCGGCAAGCTGTTGCAGGCCGATGGCGGCACCTTGCTGCTGGACGAGATCGGCGACATGCCGCTGGCGCTGCAGACCCGCCTGCTGCGGGTGCTCGAGGAGCGCCAGGTGGTGCCCATCGGTGGCGAGCCGCAGGCGGTGGATGTACGAATCGTCAGCGCCACCCACCGTGACCTGCTGGAACGGGTGGAGCAGGGCGGGTTCCGCGAAGACCTCTATTACCGTCTCAATGGCCTGGAAGTACCCCTGCCGGCATTGCGCGAACGCAGCGACAAGGCGCAGTTGCTCGACTTCCTGCTGGCGCAGGAGGCCGAGGGCCAGGCCATCGCTCTCGACCCGGCCGCCCGCCAGGCGCTTCTGGACTTCACCTGGCCGGGTAACGTGCGGCAGATGAGGAATGTGCTGCGTACGTTGGTGGCGTTATGCGAAGGCGCGCATATCGTGTTTTCCGATCTCCCGGCAATTGTTCGCAATGGCGCGCCTTCTGTAGGAGCGGCCTTGTGCCGCGAAAGGGCCGCAGAGCGGCCCCAGGATCCTGACCATGCCGCTGAAATCGCCGGGGCTGCTGCGCAGCCCTTTCGCGGCACAAGGCCGCTCCTACACGCCGAGCGCGATGCGCTGCTCGCCGTACTGGAGGCAAACCGCTGGCACCTGACCCGCGTCGCCGAGCAGTTGGGCGTCAGCCGCAATACCTTGTATCGAAAACTGCGCAAACACGGCATAGCCAGGGCCGGTTGAACGAAACAGCGAGTGCGATTTCCCTCGCCCTGGGCTACCCTGCCTCGACGTTTTGCGAGGTCGATCATGCACATTCATATTCTCGGTATTTGCGGCACTTTCATGGGTTCGCTGGCCGTGCTGGCCAAGGAACTGGGCCACCGCGTCACCGGCTCCGACGCCAATGTCTATCCCCCGATGAGCACCCAGCTCGAGGCCCAGGGCATCGAGTTGACCCAAGGCTACGACCCGGCCCAGTTGGAGCCGGCACCTGACCTGGTGGTGATCGGCAACGCCATGTCGCGGGGCAACCCGGCGGTGGAGTACGTGCTGAACAAGGGCCTGCCCTATGTGTCCGGCCCGCAGTGGCTGGCCGACCATGTGCTGCAGGGGCGTTGGGTCCTGGCGGTAGCAGGTACCCATGGCAAGACCACCACCAGCAGCATGCTGGCCTGGGTCCTGGAGCATGCCGGCATGAGCCCGGGCTTCCTGATCGGCGGCGTGCCGCAGAACTTCTCGGTGTCGGCGCGCCTGGGCGGCACGCCGTTCTTCGTGGTCGAGGCCGACGAATACGACAGCGCCTTCTTCGACAAGCGCTCCAAGTTCGTCCACTACCACCCGCGCACCGCGATCCTCAACAACCTCGAGTTCGACCACGCGGACATCTTCCCGGACCTGGCGTCCATCGAACGGCAGTTCCACCATCTGGTGCGCACCATCCCCAGCGAAGGCCTGGTCATCCACCCGACCACCGAGCAGGCGCTGGAGCGGGTCATCGGCATGGGCTGCTGGACCCCGGTGCAGACCACCGGCGAAGGCGGGCAATGGCAGGCGCGCTTGCTCAGCGCCGACGGTTCGCGCTTCGAGGTGCTGTTCGACGGTGAGGCGCAGGGTGTCGTCGATTGGGCGCTGACCGGTCAGCACAACGTCGCCAACGCCCTGGCTACCTTGGCCGCCGCTCGTCATGTCGGCGTGGCGCCGGCCATGGGCATCGAAGGCCTGAGCGCGTTCAAGAGCGTCAAGCGGCGCATGGAGAAGGTCGCCGAAGTGCAGGGTGTGACCATCTATGACGACTTCGCCCACCACCCGACCGCCATCGCCACCACCCTCGACGGCCTGCGCAAGCGCGTCGGCGAGGCGCCGGTGATCGCGGTGATCGAGCCGCGCTCCAACTCCATGAAGCTCGGTGCCCACCGCGATGGCCTGCCGGAAAGCGTCAACGACGCCGACCAGGTGATCTGGTACGCCCCGCCCAACCTGGGCTGGGACCTGGCGGGCACCGCCGCGCAGTGCAAGGTGCCGAGCGTGGTGGCCGACAGCCTCGAAGCCATCATCGAGCGTATCAAGGGCCAGGCCCGCCCGGGCACCCATGTGGTGATCATGAGCAACGGCGGCTTCGGCGGCCTGCACGGCAAACTGGCCGAGGCGCTGAAGTGAGCGGGCCGGAACGCATCACCCTGGCCATGACCGGCGCCTCCGGGGCGCAGTATGGCCTGCGTCTGCTCGACTGCCTGGTGCGCGAGGACCGCGAGGTGCACTTCCTCGTCTCCAAGGCCGCCCAGCTGGTGATGGCCACCGAGACCGACGTGCT
Source organism: Pseudomonas carassii (assembly GCF_036324045.1). NCBI lineage: Bacteria > Pseudomonadati > Pseudomonadota > Gammaproteobacteria > Pseudomonadales > Pseudomonadaceae > Pseudomonas > Pseudomonas carassii. The sequence goes on from NZ_JAZDCT010000048.1 coordinate 32,318, forward strand.
GTTGCCGGCCAAACCCCAGGCCATGCAGGCGTTCCTCACCGAGTACACCGGCGCGGCCGACGGGCAGATCCGGGTGTACGGCAAGGAAGACTGGATGTCGCCGGTGGCCTCTGGCTCCGGCGCACCGGCGGCGATGGTGGTGGTGCCTTGTTCCACCGGCACCCTCTCGGCGATCGCCACGGGCGCCTGCAACAACCTGATCGAGCGCGCCGCCGACGTGACCCTCAAGGAGCGTCGGCAACTGATCCTGGTGCCGCGCGAGGCGCCGTTCTCCACCATCCACCTGGAGAACATGCTCAAGCTGTCGCAGATGGGCGCGGTGATCCTGCCGGCGGCACCGGGGTTCTACCACCAGCCGCAGAGCATCGACGACCTGGTCGATTTCGTCGTGGCGCGCATCCTCAACCTGCTGAACATCCCGCAGGACATGCTGCCGCGCTGGGGCGAGCATCACTACGGGGTCGATGATTGAAGCGGGTGCTGGCGGGGCTGGTGATACTGGCTCAGCTCGGTGGTTGCGCGACGGTGCGCACCCTCGATGCCAACAAACCGGGGGCGCCGGTGGTGTATGCCGGGACGCGGCTTGACCTGTACGTGATCAATGGCGGTTGTTGCCCCGAGGATCGCTTTGGCGCCGAGGCGCCGGCCTATCCGGGGCTGGACCTGCCGGGGAGCGCGTTGCTGGATACCGTGCTGCTGCCGTTGTCGTTGTTGACGGCGGCGGGGGTGGGCTTCAACGCCACGGGCGGCCTGTAACAAAGCAATCGCGGGGCAAGTCGCAGCGGCGGTTCGCCCCTGCGTCGTTCCCCCCGATGAGG
>NZ_JAZDCT010000049.1:0-30260 GCF_036324045.1 Pseudomonas carassii
CCCCGCCCCCCCCCCCCCCCCCCCCGGGGGGGGGGGGGCCGCCCCCGCGATGCTGGAACTCAGGCGCCGCCCTTGAGCGCCCTGATCTTCGCCTGCAGCCCTTCAAGCGTCTGCTCGCCCATCAGCTGCTCACGCACCTTGCCCTTGTCGTCGATGATGTAGGTCACCGGCAGCGCCTCGCTGCGCGGCAACTCGTAGCGCTCGGCCGGATCCTGGGCCAGCACGGTGAAACCGATGCCCAGGGTATCGGCGGCCGTTTTCAGGTCCGGCCCCTGCAGACCATCGAAGTTCACCCCCACCACGCGAATGCCCTGCGCCTCCCACTGCTTGGCGGCGGCATTGAGTTCAGGGATTTCCGTGCGGCACGGGCCGCACCATTCGGCCCAGTAGTTGAGCACCAGCCAGTGCCCGTCGATCTGTTCGGCCTTTACCGTGTTGCCGTGCTGGTCCACGCCGTAGTCCGCACCGCAGCCGCCGAGCAACAGGCTCGCGGTGATGGCCAGTGCAGCTGCCAAACGCCTTGCCATGGGTCAATCCTTCTCGAAGTTTTCAAGCATTGAAGTCGGTCGCTGCGGTTAGAATAGCCGCCACACCCAGCTGGATGCGACCCGTCATGACCGATCTGACCCTCTATCATAACCCGCGCTGCTCGAAATCCCGCGGCGCCCTGGAACTGCTCGAGGCACGCGGCCTGGCGCCGACCATCGTGCGCTACCTCGAGACCCCGCCGGACGCCGCCACCCTCGAACAGCTGCTCGCCAAGCTGGGCATCGGCGCGCGCCAGTTGCTGCGCACCGGCGAAGACGAATACAAGACCCTGGAGCTGGCCAACCCGGCCCTGAGCGACGCCCAGCTGATCAAGGCCATGGCCGAGCATCCCAAGCTGATCGAGCGCCCGATCCTGGTGGCCGGTGACAAGGCCGTGGTCGGCCGCCCACCGGAGAAGGTCCTGGAGATCCTGCCGTGAGCGAACCCTACATCCTGGTGCTGTATTACAGCCGACACGGCTCGACCAGCGAGATGGCCCGGCATATCGCCCGCGGCGTCGAGATGGCCGGCCTGGAGGCGCGCCTGCGCACCGTGCCGGCGATCTCCACCGAGTGCGAGGCCGTGGCCCCGGACATTCCGGCCAGCGGCGCGCTGTACGCCACCCTCGACGACCTGCGCCATTGCGCGGGCCTGGCCATGGGCAGCCCGACCCGCTTCGGCAACATGGCCGCGCCGCTCAAGTACTTCCTCGACGGCACCAGCAGCCTGTGGCTGGGCGGCGAGCTGGTGGGCAAGCCGGCGGCGGTGTTCACCTCCACCGCCAGCCTGCACGGCGGCCAGGAGACCACCCTGCTGTCGATGCTGCTGCCGCTGATGCACCACGGCATGCTGGTCACCGGCCTGCCCTACAGCGAATCGGCGCTGCTGGAAACCCGTGGCGGCGGCACGCCGTACGGTGCCAGCCACCATGCCGGCGCCGACGGCAAGCGTGAGCTGGACCCGCACGAGATCACCCTGTGCCGCGTGCTCGGGCAGCGCCTGGCGAAGACGGCCAAGGCCCTGGGTGGCGAACGTGGCTAGAAAGCCGAAGGTCTTGCCGCCACTGGAGTGGCTGGCCCCGCGGGTGCGCTTTACCCGTGCCCTGAGCCTGGCCTGCTTCTTCGGCCTGATCGCCCTGCTGGTGGTGAACAACCTGTGGTTCGCCAACCTGCACGGGGCGCGGGTCGAGGTGATCATGGCCATCGAGCTGATCCCCCTGCTGCTCTTGCTGCCGGGCATGCTGATGGGCAGCGCCCGGGCGCATGCCTGGACCTGCTTCGTGGTGAACATCTACTTCATCAAGGGCGTGCTGGCGGCGTTCGATCCGGCGCGGGCGCTGTTCGGCTGGGTCGAGGTGCTGGTGAGCCTGGGGTTGTTCGTCAGCGGGTTGCTGTTTGTGCGCTGGAAGTTCCAGCAGGAGCGGCGCCTGGCGGGTGAAGGGCGTTAAATTCCGGGGCTGCTCTGCAGCCCTTTCGCGACACAAGGCCGCTCCTACAGGGGAACGCGTACTCCTGTAGGAGCGGCCTTGTGTCGCGAAAGGGCCGCACAGCGGCCCCGGCAATCTCAATGGTTGACGGTATGCGCCAGCATCACCGACAACTGGCACAGCGGCCGGCCGCTCTCTTCATGCCACTGGTTGAACGCCTGCTGCACCAACGCAAGATCCCGCTGGCTGGTCGGCGGCTTGTCGATGATCTTCTGCGCGATCAGCGCCGCCGCCATGTCATCGGTGGGAATGAAGGTATCCTTGCCGACCATCCGCAGGAACCGCGGCGCCGACAACCCGCCCAGCTGGTTGCCATGCTTGGCCAGGTACTTCCACAACCCGACGATGTCGGTCTCTGGCCAGTCGGCGATGAACGCGCCGAAACTGCCCTTCTCCTTCGCCACGTCCAGCACCATCTGCGCATTGCGCGGCACGCTCTTGAGCTTGCCCAGGTGGCGGATGATGCGCTCATCCTGCATCAGCCGCTCCAGGTGCTCGGCGCCCATCAGCACCACCTTCTGCGGGTCGAAACCGAAGAACACCTGCTCGAACGCCGGCCACTTGGCGTCCACCAGGCTGTGCTTGAGCCCGGCGCGGAACACACGCAGGGCCAGGGTCGACAGGTAGCGGTCGTCAGGGATGTCGCGCAGCTGCGCGGGCGTGCGCGGCTGCGGCAGGAAGGCTTCCAGCGCCTGGGCCGAACCGAAACGGTTCAGGCAGTACTCATGCAGCCACTGATAGTCGCGCATGGGCTCAGATGTTCAGCACGTCGAGGAAACGCGGGGTGGCGCTCTCGTCGATCTTCAGGCTGGTGAAATCGAACAGGTTGCGGTCGGCCAGCTGCGACGGCGCGACGTTCTGCAAGGCGCGGAAGATGCTCTCGGTGCGACCCGGGTGCTTGCGCTCCCACTCCACCAGCATGTCCTTGACCACCTGACGCTGCAGGTTCTCCTGCGAGCCGCACAGGTTGCACGGGATGATCGGGAATTCCTTCATGTCCGAGTAGGCCTGGATGTCCTTCTCGCTGCAGTAGGCCAGCGGGCGGATCACCACGTTGCGGCCGTCGTCGGCGCGCAGCTTCGGCGGCATGCCCTTGAGCGCGCCGTTGAAGAACATGTTGAGGAAGAAGGTCTCGACGATGTCGTCGCGGTGGTGACCCAGGGCCATCTTGGTCGCGCCAATCTCGTCGGCGAAGGTGTACAGGGTGCCGCGACGCAGGCGCGAGCACAGCGAGCAGGTGGTCTTGCCCTCGGGTACCAGCTCCTTGACCACCGAGTAGGTGTCCTTCTCGACGATGTGGTACTCGACGCCCAGCTCTTTCAGATAAGCCGGCAGCACGTGCTCGGGGAAGCCTGGCTGCTTCTGGTCCATGTTCACCGCGACGATGTCGAACTTGATCGGCGCCACCTTCTGCAGGTGCAACAGAACGTCGAGCATGGTGTAGCTGTCCTTGCCGCCAGACAGGCAGACCATGACCTTGTCGCCATCCTCGATCATGTTGTAGTCGGTGATGGCTTCGCCGGCGAGACGACGCAGGCGTTTTTGCAGTTTGTTCTGGTTGACCGAGAGGGTGCCCATAGCGCTTGGATCCGCGAGGTGTGACAAAAGCCGGCTATTTTACGCACAAACCGCACGGCGCAGTAGGTGAATCCGATAAAGACTTCAAGGGAATCAGCACCGAGCCTGACAGCGCAATTTGCTCTAAAAAGCCGGTTTTGTGCCGGGATCCACTTCCTATACTGCGACATAAGGCCACATGACCGCAGCAATCGGTGTTCCTGGCCTCGGGCCACAGGCGCTCCATCTGGGGGGCGTTTGGCAACGACGATAGGAGTGACCAGTATGATTCATCACGTTGTAGGGCTGTTCACCCACCCTGACCAGGAGTGGCGGGAGATCCGTGGCGAGGAAGAAAGCATCAGCCACATGTACCTGACGCACACGCTGATCCTGGCGGCGATCCCCGCCGTCTCGGCGTTCATCGGCACCACCCAGGTCGGCTGGGTGATCGGCGAGCGGCCGGCAGTGATGCTGACCATGGAAAGCGCGCTGTGGATGAGCATCATGTCGTACCTGGCGATGCTCGCCGGGGTCGCGGTAATGGGCGCCTTCATCCACTGGATGGCGCGCACCTACGACGCCAACCCGAGCATGGCGCAGTGCATCGCCTTCGCCACCTACACCGCCACCCCGCTGTTCATCGGCGGACTCGCGGCGCTGTACCCGCACCTGTGGCTGGGCATGCTGATCGGCACGGCGGCCATCTGCTACACCGTGTACCTGTTGTATGTCGGCTTGCCGACGTTCATGAACATACCGTCGGATGAAGGCTTCCTGTTCTCCAGCTCCGTGCTGGCGGTGGGCCTGGTGGTACTGGTGGCGATCATGGCCGCGACCGTGATCATCTGGGGACTGGGCGTGGGGCCCGTCTACACCAACTGACGCATACCTATCAGATCCAACCAGCACTGGGGCATCACCCGAGGCCGCCGCAAGGCGGCTTCGTTTCGTGTGCCTGACCGGCGGCTCGGCAGCCGGCCTGTGCCTGCGGCATAATGCCCGGTCAGGAGAACTACCCCGCCATGCCCGAGCTGCTCAGACAACGCGTCGAAACCTGTTACCAGCAAGCCGAAACCTTCTTCAAACGCCCTTTTCCGCGCCCGCAGGTCAGCTTCAAGCTGCGCGGCCAGAAAGCCGGTGTCGCCCATCTGCACGAGAACCTGCTGCGCTTCAACCTGCAGCTGTACCGCGAGAACCAGGAAGACTTCCTGCGCCAGACCGTGGCCCACGAGGTGGCCCATCTGGTGGCCCACCAGCTGTTCGGTGACCGTATCCAGGCCCATGGCGAGGAGTGGCAGCTGATCATGCGCGGGGTGTACGAGCTGCCGCCGAACCGTTGCCACAACTACGAGGTGCAGCGGCGGGTGGCGACGCGCTACATCTACCGCTGTCCGTGCCCGGAGAGCGACTTTCCGTTCACCGCCCAGCGGCACAAGCTGGTGCGCCAGGGCCGGCGGTATCTGTGCCGGCGGTGCCGGGAGATTCTGGTTTACAGCGGCGAGACCCGCGTCGAGTGAAAGATCGCATTCGCGGGTAAACCCGCTCCCACAGGTACCCCTCCGGCCTGAAGGCAGCATTTTTCCTGTGGGAGCGGGTTTACCCGCGAAAGGGCCGGCACTGACGGCACAGAACTCCCGGCACAAAAAAGGCGACCCGAGGGTCGCCTTCTTCATTTCACACCGCGATCAACGCGCCGGGCCTTCGGCCACGCCCAGGTCGTCGGTCGGACGGGTGTCGACCAGCGGCGAACCGCCGGACGCCAGTTCCGCCTGCAGGGTGTCGGTGTCCAGCTCCTTGACCCACTTGGCCACGACCACGGTGGCCACGGCGTTGCCGATCAGGTTGGTCAGGGCGCGGGCTTCGGACATGAAGCGGTCGATACCCAGGATCAATGCCAGACCCGCCACCGGCAGGTGGCCGACGGCCGACAGGGTCGCGGCCAGCACGATGAAGCCCGAACCGGTGACGCCCGCAGCACCTTTGGACGCGACCAGCAGCACCAGCAGCAGGGTGATCTGGTGGGTGATGTCCATGGTGGTGTCGGTGGCCTGGGCGATGAATACCGCGGCCATGGTCAGGTAGATCGAGGTGCCGTCCAGGTTGAACGAGTAGCCGGTCGGGATCACCAGGCCAACCACGGACTTCTTCGCGCCCAGGCGCTCCATCTTGGCCAGCATGCGCGGCAGGGCCGACTCGGAGGACGAGGTGCCCAGCACGATCAGCAGTTCTTCACGGATGTAGCGGATCAGCTTGATCACGCTGAAGCCGTGGGCGCGGCAGATACCGCCCAGCACCACCAGGATGAACAGCACGCAGGTGATGTAGAAGCACGCCATCAGGTAGCCCAGCTGCACCAGCGAACCCACACCGTACTGGCCGATGGTGAAGGCCATGGCACCGAAGGCGCCGATCGGGGCCAGCTTCATGATCATGTTGATGATGTTGAACATGACATGGGCGAAGCGGTCGATCAGGTCCAGCACCGGCTTGCCGTAGCTGCCCAGGCGGTGCAGGGCGAAGCCGAACAGCACCGAGAACATCAGCACTTGCAGGATGTCGCCGTTGGCGAAGGCGCCGACCACGGTGTTGGGGATGACGTTGAGCAGGAAGCCCACGGTGGTCTGCTGCGCGCCGGCGGCGGCGTAGGCGGCCACGCTGCTGGCGTTCAGGGTGCTGACGTCGACGTGCATGCCGGCGCCCGGCTGAACCACGTTGACCACGACCAGGCCGATGATCAGGGCGATGGTGGAGACGATCTCGAAGTACAGCAGCGCGTAACCGCCGGTCTTGCCGACCGATTTCATGCTCTGCATGCCGGCGATGCCGCTGACCACGGTGCAGAAGATGATCGGGGCGATGACCATCTTGATCAGCTTGACGAAGCCGTCACCCAGGGGTTTGAGGGCTACGCCGGTTTCCGGGTAGTAGTGGCCGAGCAGGATACCGATGGTGATGGCGACGATCACCTGGACATACAGCGATTTGTACAGCGGCTGACGAGTCGTCATGGCTAGTTTTTCCTCAAGTGGGCCGGCGCATCCTTCCCAGGATGTCGGGGCACCTGAATCGCGAACCCTCCTGTACCCGGAGGGATTTGTCGTTGTGTGCGAGTGCCTGGTCAGGCCTCTGCCAGCTGAATAGCAAGGGCGATGCCAAAGTGCCCGCTTGAGGTGCACAGCCAATGATTACAGGGTGTGAATGCCCCGGGACGGGGCGAAGAACCACGTAGGGAATGGCGGATTTCCGCCCGATGGCGGAAATCGTACAGGGTGGGTTGGCGGATTTCCGCCCGACACGCAACGCATACCCTGTAGGAGCGGCTTTAGCCGCGAAGCAAGCGACGCGGTGCATGGCACCGGCTGTGCCGGTGATCGCGGCTAAAGCCGCTCCTACAGGTTTTGCGATTTCAATCGAGCCGGAAAGCGATGCGGAACGCAGCCCCGCCCAACGGCGAATCGCCCAGGCTCAGCTCGGCGTCATAGCTGTCGATGATGTCCTTGACCACCGCCAGCCCGATCCCCTGCCCCGGGTGCTGGCGGTCCAGCCGCTCGCCGCGCTCGAGTATCCGCTCGCGTTGATCCGGCGGCACGCCCGGCCCATCGTCCTCGACGCACAGCTCCAGCAGCCCCGGCGACTGCTGCAGGCTTACCCGCACCTGCCCCAGGCATAACCGGTAGGCGTTTTCCAGCAGGTTGCCCAGCAGCTCCAGCAAGGCGCCCTGCTCCATCGGCACCCGCGCCAGGGCCGGGATGTCGAGGCTGACCTCGACGCGCTTGTCGCGATAGACCTTGGCCAAGGTGCTGCACAGGCTGTCGAGCAACGGCTTGAGCTCGACCTGGTGGCGGACCAGGCCGCTCTTGCGCAGGCTGGCGCGTTGCAGCTGGTAGTCGATCTGCTGGCTCATGCGCTCGATCTGGCTCTGCAGCACCCGCGCCTGTTCGCGATCGCCCTGCTCCATGCTCTCGCCAACGCCCTGCAGCACCGCCAGCGGGGTCTTGAGGCTGTGGGCCAGGTCGTCGAGCGAGTCGCGGTAGCGCTGACGCTGCTCACGCTCGCTGCGCAGCAGGCGGTTGAGCGAGCCGGTCAGGCGCAGCAGTTCGCGCGGGTGCTCACGACTGAGCCCGTCCCGCGCCCCGCTCTCCACGTCGTCGAGTTCGGAACTGAGCCGGCGCAATGAACGCAGGCCCCAGGTCAGGCCGGCCCAGAGCAGCACCATCAACGCCAGCAGCGCCGCGCCGAAGCCCAGGTAGAGTTTCTCGCGCAGGCCGTTGAGGGTGTCCTGGTATTCACGCACCGGCTGCAGCGCGACGATGCTGAACGCCGCGCTCTTGCCGCCGAGCAGCTTGACCTCGACGTCGTAGACGAAGAATTCGTCGCCGTCGTCCTGGTGGATACGGGCGAACTCGTTGCCGCGTCCGTCATAGCGGGGGTGATAGTTGATATTGCGGTTGCGGGTGGCCCGCGACTGCCACACCAGCGTGCCCTGGCGGTCGAAGATGTAGCCGAGCAGGCCGGTGTAGGGCAGGTTGTAGCGTTCGTCCGGCAGCAGCGCCGGCATCTGCAGCTGGCCGCGCTCGATGCGCGCGGCCGAGATCAGGGTGGTCACGTCCGAGGCCAGGCGCTGCTCGATCGACTCCTGCAACGCCAGGCTGAAGGCCTTCTGCAAGGCCGGCAGCAGCGCCAGCATGAACAGCAGCGCCAGCAAGGCCGCCGCCAGCATCAGGCGCACTCGCAGCGAACGGATCATCGGCAGCGCTCGGTGAACAGGTAGCCCAGGCCGCGCACGGTGTCGATCGGTTTGAAGCCGTTGTCGCCCTCGAGCTTGCGGCGCAGGCGGCCGACCAGCACCTCGATGACGTTCGGGTCGCGCTCCTCGTCGTCCGGGTACAGCTGCTCCATCAGCCGGTCCTTGGCCACCACCTGCTGGTGATGGCGCATGAGGTATTCGAGGATGCGGTATTCGTAGGCAGTCAGCGCCAGCGGCTGCTCGTCCAGGGTCGCCTGCTTGCGGTTGAGGTCGAGCACCAGCGGCCCTGCGGCGATGGTCGACTGGGTGAAGCCGCTGGAGCGGCGCAGCAAGGCGTTCAGGCGGGCCTCCAGCTCTTCGAACTGGAACGGCTTGACCACATAGTCGTCGGCGCCGGCGGCCAGGCCCTCGACCTTGTCCTGCCAGTTGCCGCGGGCGGTGAGGATGAGGATCGGGAAGGTCTGGCCGAGGCTGCGCAGCTGGCGGATCAGGTCCAGCCCGCTCATGCCCGGCAGGCCCAGGTCGATCACCGCCAGGTCGTGGTTGTACTGCTCGGCCTGGTACAAGGCTTCCTCCGCGTTGGCCACCGCCTGCACCACATGGCCGCCTTCACCGAGGCGGGTGAACAGGTGATGACGCAGCAGCGCCTCGTCCTCGACCACCAGCAATTTCATGTGGATCTCCTTTCAATAGGGAATGCCTGTACCGGCCTCATCGCGGGGCATGCAGAGACCGGTACAGGATAACAGCGACCTCAGAACTTGTAGGTAGCCGCCAGGTAGGTCTGCGCGCTGCTGGTCAGGCGCAGGGTACCGTCCTTCGGCCCGCCGTGGGCGCCGATCTCGGTGGCGGCGTTGCTGCGCAGGTAACGGTAGCCCAGCTCCACCGAGGTGTTGTCGGTGACTTCCTGGATCACACCGGCCTGCAGGCCGACGGCGTAACCGTAGTCGGTGTCGCGGCGGGCGCCCGGCGAATCCTGGGTCAGCTTGGTCATGCCCAGGCTGCCGCCGCCGAACAGTTTGGTGGTATCGCCCACCGGCAGGAACAGGTCGTAGCTGCCCAGCAGGTTCTCCTGGCGCAGCTTGACGCCGCTGTGATCGCCCGAGACGTTGTCGTAGGTGATGTAGTAGCGGCCCTGGTCGTTGATCTTGCCCAGGCGCGCGCCCCAGGTGCTGTCCTTGCCGATGATGCCGTCGGCGTTCAGGCCGTCGGTGTTGCGTTGCAGCAGGCCGGACTTGCGGACTTTGTCGCTGGTCTGGCCGTAGGTCAGGCTGGCGAAGTTGTCATCGGCCTGGGCAACGCTGGTGAGGCCGGCGGCGCAAACGGCCATGGCGGCAATCAGGGTGTTGAGGGTTTTCATGATTCAGGTACTCCGGGTTGGATGCGTTGTTGCTGTCTGGGGGCTAGAGTAGGGAGGGCGCCCTGAACCCCTGCTGAACCTGGCCTGAACCTTGGCTGAACGAACCGAAGAAGGAGCTCGACCATGCGTACCCTGCTTGCCCTGGCCTTGTTGTGCAGCGCCAGCCTTGCCCAGGCGGCGGTGCAGACCCGCGAGATTCCCTACCAGGATGCCGACGGCAAGCGCCTGGTCGGCTACTACGCCTATGACGACGCTATCGAGGGCAAGCGCCCGGGCGTGGTGGTGGTGCATGAGTGGTGGGGGCTGAACGACTACGCCAAGCGCCGCGCCCGCGACCTCGCGGCGCTGGGCTACAACGCCCTGGCCATCGACATGTACGGCGACGGCAAGAACACCGAGCACCCCGCCGACGCCCAGGCGTTCATGGCGGCGGCGATGAAGGATCCGAAAGCCGCTGCCCGGCGCTTCGATGCCGGGCTTGAGCTGTTGAAGATCCAGCCCAACACCAACAAGCACCAACTGGCGGCCATCGGCTACTGCTTTGGCGGCAAGGTGGTGCTGGATGCGGCGCGGCGGGGCGAGAAGCTCGATGGCGTAGTGAGCTTCCATGGCGCGTTGGTGACCCAGACACCGGCCAAGCCCGGGGTGATCCGGGCGAAGATCCTGGTGGAGCACGGCGAGGCCGACAGCATGGTTACCCCGGAGCAGGTGGCGGCGTTCAAGGCGGAGATGGATGCGGCCAAGGCGGACTACCAGTTCGTCGGGATTCCGGGGGCCAAGCATGGGTTTACCAACCCGGATGCGGATCGGTTGGGGCATGGCGGGCATGGCGGGCCGGATATCGGGTATGACAAGGCGGCTGACGAGAGCTCTTGGAAGGATATGCAGGTGTTCTTGAAGACGGCGTTTGACTGAGGATTGCCGGGGCCGCTTTGCGGCCCTTTCGCGGCACAAGGCCGCTCCTACAGGAGACCGCATACCCTTGTAGGAGCGGCCTTGTGCCGCGAAAGGGCTGCAACGCAGCCCCCAAATATCTGCTCCACCACCAGCCACCAGGCTGGCACAATACCCGCCATGAACAGACTCCCCACCTGCTGCGCCCCGCTCCAGCACCACTGGCCCCTGCCCCGCCCGGTCCCCGGCGCGGTGCTGGTCAGTTGCGCCTTCGACCCGGCCCGCCTGGCCGCCGACGACTTCCAGCGCGCCGGCATCGAGCAGACCGCCAGCCTGCAACGCTCGGTGGCCAAGCGCCAGGCCGAGTACCTGGCCGGCCGGGTCTGCGCCCGCGAGGCACTGCAACGCCTGGATGGCCGCGACTATGTGCCGGCTACCCACGAAGACCGCTCGCCGATCTGGCCCGCTGGCATCCACGGCTCGATCACCCACGGCCAAGGCTGGGCCGCCGCGGTTGTCGCAGCCGACGGCCAATGCCGTGGCCTGGGCCTGGACCAGGAAACCCTGCTCAGCGAAGAGCGCACCGAACGCCTGGCCGGGGAAATCCTCACCCCTGCCGAGCTGGAGCGCCTGGACCGCAGCCAGCAAGCCCTGGCCGTGACCTTGACCTTCTCGCTCAAGGAAAGCCTGTTCAAGACCCTCTACCCGATCACCAAACAGCGCTTCTATTTCGAGCACGCCGAGCTGCTGGCCTGGTCCGCCGACGGCCATGCCCGCCTACGCCTGCTCACCGACCTGTCAGCCGAGTGGCGCCACGGCGTCGAACTCGATGGCCAGTTCTGCCTGCAGGACGGCCATCTGCTCAGCTTGATCAGCGTCTAGTCGCGCGGCTGCTCACGTGGCCAGCTCAGGCTGAAACACGCACCGCCCAACTGCTCGCTGTGCCCTACCAGGGCACGGCCGCCGTGCCAGTAGATGATCCGTCGCACGATCGACAGCCCCAATCCATGCCCGCCCGAGGCCCGGGTGCGGCTGTCGTCGAGGCGGGTGAACGGGGTGAAGATGCGGTGCCACACCCCTTCGGGAATCCCGGGGCCGTCATCCTCCACATCGATGCGACAACGCTGCTGGCCGATCTGGTAGCTCAGGCGCACTTCCGACTCGGCATGGCGCATGGCATTGCGCACCAGGTTCTGCAGGGCCCGGTGCAGGTAGCGCGGCTCCGCCTCGACCCGGGCGTCGCCGCCGTCGAGCCCGTGGCACACCCCACGCACCACCCGCACCTCGGCCCGCAGCGGCGCCAGCTCCTCGATCACCCGCGCCAGCAGCTCGTCCAGGTCCACCACCTGGAAATGCAGGGCCGGCGCGCCCTGCTCCAGGCGGGCGTAGGTCAGCATCTCGTCGACCAGCTTGTCCAGGTCCTGGATATCGCCGTCCATGCCGGCCAGATGCTTGGCCCGGGCCTCGTCTGTGCTGGCGCTCTCGATCATCTCCAGGCCGAAGCGCAGCCGCGCCACCGGCGTGCGCAATTCGTGGGACACCGCCCGCACCAGCTCGCGCTGCATGGTCAATGAGCGCTGCAGGTGCTCGGCCATGCCGTTGAAGGCCTCGGCCAGGCGCCCCACCGAGTCGGCGTCGCCGGCCGGCACGCGGGTATCGAGGCTGCCCTGGGCAATGCGCGTGGCCGCCACCTCCAGGCCCGACACACGCCGTTCCAACTGGCGCACCAGCAGATAGACCACCAGGCCGATCAGGCACAGGCCGAGGAAGGCGATCAGGATCAGCAACTGCGGTGGATACGGGTTGAGCTGATACAGCGGGCCGATCTCCAGCACCCAGGGCGAGCCGGCCAACCCCGCGAACACGCGGATCGAATCGCCGTCCCGGCCCAGGGCCATCACCGTGTCGCCCTCTTCCACCCGACGGCGCTGGTCGTCGTCCAGGGCGGCGCGCTCGATGCGCTGCAGGGCAATGTCGAAGCCGAAGCCCTTGCTCTGGCGCAACTGCGCCAGGCGCGCCTGCTGCTCGGTCACCGGGTAGCGCACCAGCTCGTCGGCCAATAGATAAAGCGTGGCGCGGGCCAACTGCTCGCTGATCTGCTTGACCTCGGCCACCAGCAGCAGGTCCTCGTGGCCAACCCGGCGCAATACCCGGGCGGCATGCGGACCGGTCTTCTCCACCACCACCAGGTCGCGGTACAGCCGCGCCCGCTGCCCACCGTCGAGGGTGAACGCCGACAGCGGCTGCAGGTCCAGCGGCACGCCGAGCAGGCGCTCCCAGATCACCAGCGAACGGGTGCGCTCCACCGCATTCTGCTGCGCCAGGTTGTCGGCCATCAGGCTGAAGGTACCCTGGGCCAGGCGCTCGCGGTGCTGGCCGGCGCGGATCTCGTTGAGCAGGTGCAGGCTGAGCACGCCGAGCACGGCCACCAGCACCAGCACCGCGAGCATGCCGCCATAGATACGCAGGAAGATCGAATTCATGGCGCCTCGCCGACGAACAGATAGCCCTTGCTGCGCAGGGTCTTGATCAGCCGCGGGGTGATCGGGTCGTCGCCGATCTTGGGGCGAATCTTGGAAATGCGCACATCGATGGAGCGGTCCTGGCCGTCATAGCCGACGCCGCGCAGCGAGGTGAAGATCTCCTCGCGGGACAGTACCCGCCCGGCATTGCTGGCCAGCAGCCAGAGCAGGTCGAACTCGGCGCCGGTCAGCTCGATCAGTTGGCCGCTCAGGCGCGCCTCACGCTGGCGGCTATCTATATGCAGCGGGCCGAAGCTCAGCTCCTGGCGCCGCTCCGGGGCCTCGCTGCGGCGCAACAGGGCGTTGATGCGCGCCAGCAGCACGCGCGGGCGCACCGGCTTGCACACATAGTCGTCGGCGCCCAGGTCCAGGCCCTGGATCTGGTCCAGCTCGTCGCTGCGGGCGGTGAGCATGAGGATCGGGCCAGCATACTGGCCACGCACCCGGCGGCAGATGCTCAGGCCGTCCTCGCCGGGCAGCATCAGGTCGAGGATCACCAGGTCCGGCTGGCTGTCGATGATGCGCCGCACGGCACGGCCGCCATCGCCCTCCACCGCCACCTCGAAGCCGTTGGCCTGGAGGTACTCGGCAGTGAGCTCGGCGAGGCGCTGGTCGTCCTCGACGATGAGGATGCGGTTGATTGGCTGGTCCATGGCCTTACCCTTCTTCTGGTTTTTGTCGGGCCTTGCTGTTGGCTGTAGCGGCCTCATCGCGGGGCAAGCCAGTACAACCCTTTGATTCCAGCGAAAATACACCTTCACCAAAGCGCAACATCAGCCCCGGATACTACGTCCCGCCCCCACCCCTGCCAACCACCCAGAACGCCCCACGACTGAACCGTTTTTTGTGATAGGGTGCGCGCCCGAAAAAATCTCTGCGATGGCGTAGCACAGACAAAAAATAGTGCAAACCTCTTGGGACAAGGGCTACAGCGAATACCCACGGATCACTCACAAAGTACCCACAAGTTATCCACAGGCGCTCACCTTGCAAAGCCCCCGAGACCGCATTATCTTGTATCCCTATCGCAGCGAACCACTAGATGTTGGGTTTCGCGCAAAATCACAAACACAAGTCGCCAGGCAAATTCAAGCGAATTTACCGACTGAACTTAACGTGATTTCAACAGCCAAACCGCTCCTGCGGAGGGCGACCGAGGCAAGCCGCAGACGGCCTTGTTCGGGTATGAGTGTTGCAGGCAGTGCCTCCCACTCATCAGCAACAGATTTTGGGTACGCCCAGAACCTTTGACTTCGGCCAGGGAGCGGCAGGTTATTGCCCCTTATTCCTGAGTCTGTCCCGAAGTCGGTAAGCCCGAGCGGGCGTATGCGCGTGCATGACGCCTCCCCGCCCGGGCCATCGAGCAAGTGGACGGAACGGTGGGCGCCCCAACAAGGCGCCTGAACAAACTAGAAACTGTGGAGACACCCACCCATGCAAACCGACACAACTCGCGAGAACCCGCAGGGCAAAGCGCCGCAGGCCGCCGATTCCAATCAGGATCTGGCAGCCACCGCGCCTGGCCAACTGCGCGTGATCAAGCGCAACGGCACTGTCGTCCCCTACACCGACGACAAGATCACCGTTGCCATCACCAAGGCGTTCCTCGCAGTTGAAGGCGGCACCGCCGCCGCCTCGTCGCGCATCCACGACACCGTCGCGCGCCTGACCGAGCAGGTCACCGCCACGTTCAAGCGTCGCATGCCATCGGGTGGCACCATCCACATCGAAGAAATCCAGGACCAGGTCGAACTGGCCCTGATGCGCGCCGGCGAGCAGAAAGTCGCCCGCGACTACGTGATCTACCGCGACCAGCGTGCAAAAGAGCGCGCCACCCGCTCCAACGCCGACGCCGTGGTCGAGCCGCACCCAAGCATCCGCATCACCCTCGCCGACGGCAGCCTGGCGCCGCTGGACATGGCCCGCCTGAACACCATCATCAGCGAAGCCTGCGAAGGCCTGGCCGAAGTCGATGGCGACCTGATCCAGCGCGAAACCCTGAAGAACCTGTACGACGGCGTCGCCCTGAAGGACGTCAACACCGCCCTGGTGATGACCGCCCGTACCCTGGTCGAGCGCGAGCCGAACTACTCGTTCGTCACCGCCCGCCTGCTGATGGACACCCTGCGCGCCGAAGGCCTGGGCTTCCTGGGCGTGGCCGACAGCGCCACTCACCACGAGATGGCCGACCTGTACGCCAAGGCCCTGCCGGCCTACGTCGAGAAAGGCGTCGAGTTCGAACTGCTTGACCCGGCGCTGAAAGGCTACGACCTGGAGCGCATGGGCAAGGCGATCAACCACGAGCGCGACCAGCAGTTCACCTACCTGGGCCTGCAGACCCTGTACGATCGCTACTTCATCCACAAGGATGGCGTGCGCTTTGAGCTGCCGCAGGTGTTCTTCATGCGTGTGGCCATGGGCCTGGCGCTGGAAGAGAAAGATAAAGAAGCCCGTGCGATCGAGTTCTACAACCTGTTGTCGTCCTTCGACTACATGGCCTCGACCCCGACCCTGTTCAACGCCGGCACCCTGCGTCCGCAGCTGTCCAGCTGCTACCTGACCACCGTGCCGGACGACCTGTCGGGCATCTACCACGCGATCCACGACAACGCCATGCTGTCGAAATTCGCCGGTGGCCTGGGCAACGACTGGACCCCGGTGCGCGCCCTGGGCTCGTACATCAAGGGCACCAACGGCAAGTCGCAAGGCGTCGTGCCGTTCCTGAAAGTGGTCAACGACACCGCCGTCGCCGTGAACCAGGGTGGCAAGCGCAAGGGCGCCGTGTGTGCCTACCTGGAAACCTGGCACCTCGACATCGAAGAATTCATCGAGCTGCGCAAGAACACCGGTGATGACCGTCGTCGTACCCACGACATGAACACCGCCAACTGGATCCCTGACCTGTTCATGAAGCGCGTCTTCGATGACGGCAAGTGGACCCTGTTCTCGCCATCGGAAGTGCCAGACCTGCACGACCTGACCGGCAAGGCCTTCGAAGAGCGCTACGAGTACTACGAAGCCCTGACCGAGTACAACAAGATCAAGGTGTTCAAGACCATCCAGGCCAAAGACCTGTGGCGCAAGATGCTGTCGATGCTGTTCGAGACCGGCCACCCGTGGCTGACCTTCAAGGACCCGTGCAACCTGCGTTCGCCGCAGCAGCACGTGGGCGTGGTCCACAGCTCGAACCTGTGCACCGAGATCACCCTGAACACCAACAAGGACGAGATCGCGGTCTGCAACCTGGGCTCGATCAACCTGCCGAACCACATCGTCGACGGCAAGCTGGACACTGCCAAGCTGCAACGCACCGTGAACACCGCCGTGCGCATGCTCGACAACGTGATCGACATCAACTACTACTCGGTGCCGCAAGCGCGTAACTCGAACTTCAAGCACCGCCCGGTCGGCCTGGGCATCATGGGCTTCCAGGACGCGCTGTACCTGCAGCACATCCCGTACGGCTCCGATGCTGCCGTCGAGTTCGCCGACAAGTCGATGGAAGCGGTCAGCTACTACGCGATCCAGGCTTCCTGCGACCTGGCCGACGAGCGCGGCGCCTACGAGACCTTCCAGGGTTCGCTGTGGTCCAAGGGCATCCTGCCGCTGGACAGCCAGCAGATCCTGATCGAGGCCCGTGGCCAGAAGTACATCGACGTCGACCTGACCGAGAGCCTGGACTGGGCACCGGTGCGCGAGCGCGTGCAAAAAGGTATTCGTAACTCGAACATCATGGCCATCGCGCCGACCGCGACCATCGCCAACATCACCGGCGTGTCGCAGTCCATCGAGCCGACCTACCAGAACCTGTACGTGAAATCGAACCTGTCGGGCGAATTCACCGTGATCAACCCGTACCTGGTCCGCGACCTGAAGGCCCGCGGCCTGTGGGACTCGGTGATGATCAACGACCTGAAGTACTACGATGGTTCGGTGCAGCAGATCGAGCGTATCCCGCAAGAGCTGAAGGACCTGTACGCCACCGCGTTCGAAGTCGAGACCAAGTGGATCGTCGATGCCGCCTCGCGTCGCCAGAAGTGGATCGACCAGGCCCAGTCGCTGAACCTGTACATCGCCGGCGCTTCGGGCAAGAAGCTGGACGTGACCTATCGCATGGCCTGGTACCGTGGCCTGAAGACCACCTACTACCTCCGTGCCCTGGCCGCGACCAGCACCGAGAAGTCGACCATCAACACCGGCAAGCTCAACGCCGTGTCGAGCGGCGGCGACAGCGCCCCGGTCCAGGCCGCCGGCCCAGCCCCGGTACCGAAGGCCTGCGCCATCGACGAGCCGGATTGCGAAGCCTGCCAATAAGGCCTTCGCAGCGCTGAGCTGAACATGCCGCCTCAATCGCCCTCACGGGTGGCTGAGGCGGCATTTTTTTGCGCCCCGACATCCCCCTGCGGGAGCGGTGCGTGGGAGCGGGCTTGCCCCGCGATGGGGCCCTTACAGGCAATACAACCCCTAGGCCCTGACCAAGATCAAAACACCATATGTAGCGCCAAACAAAAAAAATCACACTACATATAGGATCTAATCCCATTTAGGGCTAGACTCTTACCCCGTGACGAAACACCGGTATCCAGTGATACGGAAGCACGTAATGCAGGTCGAAAATTTACCGCCCTGCGTCCCCTGCGCCGCCCCGATCCAAAGTGATTTCCGGTATACTTCGCGGCCCCAAAAAGGGATGAGCCAATGATCGACTGCGTGAAGCAAGCCCCCCAGGGCCACACCGCAGGTTTTATCGTTGCCGTACAGCTTCCAGGTGCCCTGCCCCCTCGCCCGAGTGCAGGCCAGGCGCCGACCCGAACACCTTCAAACGTGACGAGAGCCCGCTCTCACTGCTTGCCGCAGCGCCCGTTGGCGTCGCGCCGTACAGGCATCACTTCAAAATCCAACCGGTTGCCCCGCGCAACCCTCTAGCAGGAGCCAGGACCATGCTGAGCTGGGACGAATTCGACAAAGAAGACGGTGAAGTCGCCGCCAAAGGCAACACCCCCGCGCAGGCCGCAGCCGCCACCACCCTCGACAAGCTCGACAGCGCCGGCGGTGCCGCCGCCCTGGAAGCCCGTGCCGCCACCGCCGCCGACTCCGACGCCGTCAAGCGCGCCAAGGCTGCGCTGGACGCCCTGGACATCGCGGAAGGCCTGGCCGAGCTGGAAGGCTCCTCGGCCCGCGTCGCGGTCGATGAAAAGCGCATGATCAACTGCCGCGCCGACCTCAACCAGCTGGTACCGTTCAAGTACGACTGGGCCTGGCAGAAGTACCTCGACGGCTGCGCCAACCACTGGATGCCGCAAGAGGTCAACATGACCGCCGACATCGCCCTGTGGAAGAGCATGGACGGCCTGACCGAAGACGAGCGCCGCATCGTGATGCGCAACCTCGGCTTCTTCTCCACCGCCGACTCGCTGGTAGCCAACAACCTGGCCCTGGCCGTGTACCGCCTGATCACCAACCCGGAGTGCCGCCAGTACATCCTGCGCCAGGCCTTCGAAGAGGCGATCCACACCCACGCCTACCAGTACTGCATCGAGTCGCTGGGCATGGATGAAGGCGAGATCTTCAACATGTACCACGAGATCCCATCGGTCGCGAAAAAAGCCGCCTGGGGCCTGAAGTACACCCGCGCCATCTCGGACCCGGAGTTCAACACCGGCACCGTCGAGACCGACAAAGAGCTGCTGCGCAACCTGATCGCCTACTACTGCGTACTGGAAGGCATCTTCTTCTACTGCGGCTTCACCCAGATCCTGTCCATGGGCCGCCGCAACAAGATGACCGGCGTCGCCGAGCAGTTCCAGTACATCCTGCGCGACGAGTCCATGCACCTGAACTTCGGCATCGACGTGATCAACCAGATCAAGATCGAGAACCCGCACCTGTGGGATGCCGCGATGAAGGAAGAGGCTACCCAGATGATCCTGCAGGGTACCCAGCTGGAGATCGAATACGCCCGTGACACCATGCCACGCGGCGTGCTGGGCATGAACGCGGCGATGATGGAGGATTACCTCAAGTTCATTGCCAACCGTCGACTGACCCAGATTGGTCTGAAGGAAGAGTATCCGGGGACGACTAACCCGTTCCCTTGGATGAGTGAGATCATGGACCTCAAGAAGGAGAAGAACTTCTTTGAGACTCGCGTTATCGAGTATCAAACCGGTGGTGCTCTGAGCTGGGATTGATCGTCCTGTTATCAAAAAAGGCTGCCTTTGGGCAGCCTTTTTTGTATCGAAACCTCATTCGTCCGAGTCGACATCCTCACCATTGGATGGAAGTTCCAATACTGCCTGCTCGAGCTTTTCTGCTTGGGGGTTGCCATGCTCCAACCAATCGTATGCGAAAATTCGCATTTGATCTCGAGCGTAATCCGCAGCTTTAGCCCCGGTAAAACCACGTCCTGGCAGACCCGAATTTTTCTGAACAACTAAAAGTGTTAGAGGCGGCAAGTCCTGCAGAATGCAATACGACTGTATAGGTTCCAGTAACCTGCCCATACCAGCAGCAGGGACTCCAATCAGCTTAGAAAGCATCCCGTACGTAAGTGACTGTCGGTTACGTGCCGCCAATGCAAGCACCGCCCATATCTGACTAGCCCTTTCTGATCGATTCATGAGACGTCCTATCTCCAGTTGAGTAGTCAAGAAGTATCATAAAGCCACCATTACTTCAAAATGTGTTCCTGAATTGACGAAGTAGGTGTTGTCTTCTAGCTTGGCTGGTCAGCGCTTAAGAACGCTCACGCAGCGAAATCCCGTTCCCGTTAGAAACGGCTCTCCTGATTTCTGGAAGGCCAATCATAGACAACCATTACCCTCCACCCTCTTCACCCGCCACAACCGCCCCCTCCACACCCTCTGGCTCGAATCCCAAGCCTGGTTCTGCGCCCACGAACTCGGCCGGATGACCGGGCGCTTCTTCGATGAACACTGCATCCGAAAGCTCGACCCGGACCAGCACCGCACCGTGCAGTTGCTGCGCTACGGCCAGTACAGCGAGACCACCATGGTCAGCGAGTCCGGGGCCTATACCCTGCTGGCCCATCATCACACTCCGGAGAACCGCCACCTGCGCCACTGGCTGACCGCTGCTGGCATGTTCTATGGGGTCAGCATTGAGTTAGAGGTACTGCTGAGTGAGTTGAGCGTGTTGCAGGAAGACATCAATCGAACAGCGCTGCGTTGGACCGCCCTGCAATCTCAGCGTTAGCCCTCACATCGCTGGACAAGCCGATACAGAATGCCGGCTCGGTTGCGCAAAAGACTGTGGGAGCGGGCTTGCCCGCGAACACCAGCGCAGCCGGTGCCATGCATCGCGAATTTTTCGCGGGGCAAGCCCGCTCCCACGCCCTTAGCTGCTCACAATTAGCTTAGTGAGCGACATTCAACGGCATCCGATACTCAATCACCCCCGGCTTCTCGGCAATCCAGTCATACAACCGCTGCGCAGTCCGGTTGGTCTCCTGGGTATGCCAGTACAGCCGGTCGCACTGCTGCTGCCGGGCCTGGTCCTGAACGAACTCGATCAGTTGCTTGCCGATCATCCGCCCTCGGGCGCTCGGGCACACGTACAGGTCTTCCAGGTAGCAGAAGTCGTTGCGCCCCCAGGTCGAGCGGTGGAACACATAGTGGACGAAGCCGAAGAGCCGTTCGCCGTCCGTGGCCACGGCGCAGTGCATGGGTTCGGCCGGGTCGAAGAAGCGGGCCCAGGTGCGCTCGGTGATGGCTGGGCCCAGGTCTACCTGGTAGAAGGCCTGGTATTGCGCCCAGTAGTCGCGCCAGGGCTGGAGGTCGGCTTGCTTCAATTCGCGAATGAAAACGGGCAGTTGGGTGGTGGTCATTGGTGGAACCCCTTTTTGGGCAAAGCAGTGTGGATGAGTGAGGGGCCGGCCTGCCCGTAGCAATTGCCTTCCTTGGTGGTTGCTTGCGGGCTTGGGTTTTATAGCGGATAAATGGTTGGTTTTAACCTGCCAATTAGTTAGAAGTTGCCAGACCATTTTGGGGTTCTGGAGAGGGGTAAGGCTTGAGATTGCCGGGGGCGCTTTGCGCCCCTTTCGCGGCACAAGGCCGCTCCTACAGGGGATCGCGGTCGCCTGTAGGAGCGGCCTAGTGCCGCGAAAGGGGCGCGAAGCGGCCCCGGCATTGGCAGCCATAAATCAGGTCCATCAGCCAGGGAATCAGGCCAATGTTCAAACACGCGCAGCTGGAATCGGTGAAAGCCTGGATCAACGACCCCGCCCACGCCGCGCTGGCCTTGCATGTGCGCATCCAACGGGCGATCCGTCAGTTGATCCTCGACGGCGCACTGCCGGTGGGCAAGGCGCTGCCCGCCTCGCGTCCGCTGGCCCAGTCCCTGGGCGTGTCGCGGGATACCGTGGAGTCGGCCTACAGCCAATTGCACGCCGAGGGATTTATCGAGCGGCGCGTGGGCAGTGGCAGCTTCGTGTCGCAACGGGCCCGGTGCCTGCCGTCGCGCAAGCGCCAGCGCTCGCCACACAACGAAGCCCCCGTACAGTTGAGCCGCCGAGGTGAAGCGCTGTTGCACAGCGGTGGCGTCCACAACTTCCAGTCGCCCCGCCCCTTCGCCCCGGGCGTGGCCGAAACCCGGCACTTCCCCCTGGCCATCTGGGAGAAGCTGGAGCGGCAGGTGTACAAGGAATACGGCACGCGGGCGCTGGAACACAGCGAGCCGCAGGGCATGGCCCCCTTGCGCCGGGCAATCGCCGACTACCTCAACCTCGAGCGCGGGGCCCAGGCATCCGCCGAGCGCATCCTGATCCTCACCAGCTCGCAGCAGGCCCTTGGCCTGTGCGCCCAGGTGCTCATGGACGCAGGCGACCAGGTGCTGGTCGAGGACCCGCTGTACCAGGGCACCCGCAAGGCCGTCACTGCCGCCGGCCTGGTGTGCGTGCCGGTCCCGGTGGACGCGCACGGCCTGCAGGTGGACGCCATGACCCGGCTGGCGCCGGATGCCCGGGCGGTGTTCCTCACTCCTTCGCACCAATACCCGACCGGCGCGACCCTGGCGCTGGACCGGCGCCTGCTGGCGATCGAATGGGCCCGCCAGCAACAGGCCTGGATCATCGAGGACGACTACGACAGCGAGTTCCACTACGCCGGCCGCCCCACCGCCTGCGTGCAGGGCCTGGACCCACACGACCGCACGCTGTACATCGGTACCTTCACCAAATCGCTGTTCGCCGGGCTGCGCATCGGCTACCTGCTGCTGCCACCCCAGCTCGTCGCGCCGATGACCGCCGCCCGCACGCTGCAGGACGGGCATAACGCCTCCATCGCCCAGCTGACCCTGGCCCGGTTCATGGAGGGCGGCCACTTCAACGCCCATGTGCGGGCCATGCGCGCGCTCTACGCCGAGCGCCGGGATGTACTGGCGGATCTGCTACGCAGGCACCTGGGGGCGTTTCTCGTGCCGCAGGTGCCCGCCGGCGGGCTGCAGATGCCCTGCCATTTCGTGCAGGGCCTGTCTGAAGACGCCGTGGTCAGGGCGGCACGCGGGGTGGGGATCGATCTGTTGGGGCTGGGCAGCTTGTACGCGGTGCCGAGGAACGATGCCGGCTTGCTGATGGGGTTTGCGGCACTGACACCCGCTGAGATGAGGGAGGCGGTGGTGAAACTGGAGAAGGTGTTGGCAGGTCTGGTCACTTCGGGACGTTCAATGCGGTAGCCCGTTCTGCGCGAAACGAAATGTGGTAAACCAATCGCTAAAATCCGCCGTGAAAACGAGGATTAGACAACGCCTAGAATTCTTGGCATAAAAATTAAAATGTACACTCAACGCCTAGAAAATTAGTCTTTATCCAGTAGCGGATTTTTCTTTAAAGCACACTATACAAAGCCTAGAATCCTAGGCATGCAGGTCAATAACGGCGTTTTAAGCATAGGATCCCAGGCGTTATGAAAGCCATATCAATGACTGACGACGCTATCGCCAACGAGATCGGCCAACGCATTGAGGCTATCCGCCTGAAGCGTAATATTGGCCAGGACATCGTCGCCCATGAAGCCGGGATTTCCCGGGAGACCTACCGCAAGCTCACGGCAGGCAAAGGCACCCTGGTGAACGTGATTGCCGTCCTGAGGGTGCTGGGAGAGCTTGATCGTCTCGCCTCCCTCATCGAGGACGTCAGGACCAGCCCCGTGCAACTGGCGAAAATGCAGGGCAAACAGCGGCTGCGGGCGACCGTCACACGGGCTACACCGCCGGCGCCTGAACACGGAATCAGGACGCCTATCGGCAAGCCCACGCTCATTGGTGGCCCGAAACCCGACAAGGATGACAGCTGGTGATTGCACGGATCTATCTCTGGGATGTGTATGTAGGCGCGCTCAACTGGAACACGCAGACCCAGATCGGAGAGTTCGAATACACCCCCGAGTTCGTCAGGACCGGCCTAGAGATCTCGCCGGTCCATATGCCCTTGCGCCAGGACTACACCTACGTGTTCCAGGGGCTGGACCGCGAAACCTTCAAGGGCCTGCCCTCGATCCTCGCCGATTCCCTGCCCGATGATTTCGGCAACGCGCTGATCGATGCCTGGCTGGCCCAGCAGGGGCGTGACAAGGCAACGTTTACCCCGGTCGAGCGCCTGCTGTACCAGGGCAAGCGCGGCATGGGCGCCCTGGAGTATCGTCCGGCGATGGCCACCGAGCGGGACAAGGGGGAGAGCATCCATATCGATGCCCTGGTGCGCCTGGCCAGCGAGGTGTTGTCCGAACGCGAGTCGATCGCCGAACGCCTGGATGCCAAGGACCCGTCGCTGGACGACAGCGCCTTGCAGCACCTCATCCAGATCGGTACCAGCGCAGGCGGCGCCCGGGCCAAGGCGGTGATCGCCATGAATGCCGAAGGCGAGATCCGTTCGGGCCAGGTCACCGCGCCCCCGGGCTTCGAGTACTGGTTGCTCAAGTTCGATGTGGCCAAGGACTCGACCGTACTGGCGGACTCGCAAGGCTACGGGCGCATCGAGTACGCCTACCACCTGATGGCCAAGGCGGCCGGCATCACCATGACCGAGTGCCGATTGCTGGAGGAAGGTGGACGCGCTCACTTCATGACCCGGCGCTTCGACCGCACGACCGAAGGTGAAAAGATCCACGTGGCGACCTTGTGCGCACTCGACCACGCCGACTTCCGCAAGCCTGGCCAATACTCCTATGCCGAGGCCTTCGCGGTGATGCGCGCACTGCGGATTTCCCGCGACGGCGCCGAACAGTTCTACCGCCGCATGGTCTTCAACCTGGTGGCACGCAACCAGGACGACCACACCAAGAATACGGCCTTCATGATGGACACCGACGGCACCTGGTACCTCACGCCAGCCTATGACGTCTCCTACTCCTACCTGCCAGGTAGTTTCTGGGTCGATACTCACCAGATGACCGTGAACGGCAAACGCGACGACTTCACCCTCGACGATCTGTTAAGCGTTGCCAGCCAAGTTCGTGGCATGGACGCACGACGGATCATCAAGGAAGTCTGCGAAGCCATCGCACAATGGCCGCAGTTTGCCCAGGACGCAGGGGTACCAATCTCAGCCAGTAAGCGAATCGGTGAAGTACACCGCCTGTATCTTGGCGAGGGGCTTTGAATAAACGCCCCTCCCGAGGGCTGGACGTGCAGCTCAAGCCACCCGCACCACCACCTTGCCCTTGCTCCGCCCACCTGCCACCGCCGCCAGCGCCTGTTCGGTAGCCTCGAAGGCGAACACTTGGTCGAGCACCGGCGTCAGGATCCCCTCCTCCACCAGCCGGGTGATGGCCTCCAACTGTCGACCATCGGCGCGCATGAACACGAACCGATAGCGCACGCCCAAGGCCTCACAACGCTTGCGGATGCGGCGGCTGAGCAGGCGAAGCACCTGACGTAATGGCCAAGCCATCCCTTGTTCGGCCGCGAACTCAGGCGTGGGCGGCCCGGAAATGGAAATCAGCTGGCCACCCGGTTTGAGAATCTGCACCGAGCGCTCCAAGGTGCCTGCCTCCAACCCGCTGAGCACCACATCGTAGTCGCGCAATTCCCGGGTGAAATCCTGGCGCTTGTAATCGATGACCACATCCGCGCCCAAGGCCTTCACCCATTCGACATTGCCCGTGCTGGTGGTCGTGGCGACGAACGCCCCCAAATGCTTGGCCAACTGGATCGCAATACTGCCCACGCCACCAGAACCCGCATGAATCAGCACCTTCTGCCCCGGCTTGAGCTGGGCGGCTTCCACCAATACCTGCCAAGCGGTCAAGGACACCAAGGGCAGCGCGGCGGCCTGTTCCATGCTCAAGTTGGCGGGCTTGCGCGCCAGGGCCTGCTGGGTGACGGCGATCTGTTCGGCAAAACTGCCGATGCGTGCCTGCCCGGGCCGTGCATAGACCTCGTCGCCGGGCTTGAAGCGGGTGACACGGGCGCCCACGCGCAGTACGGTACCGGCCAGGTCGTTGCCAAGGATTAGCGGCAGGCGGTACGGAAGTACCCGTTTGAACTCGCCGTTACGCAGCTTCACGTCCAGGGCGTTCACCCCGGCGGCGTGAACCCGCACCAGCACGTCGTCATCCCCCAGGGTGGGCACGGGCATTTCGGCGATACGCCCGGCTACATCCTTGCCATAACGATCGATGATGAAAGCTTTCATTGAGATCTCCCGTGACTCACTGCGCACTGCGATAGCGCTCGGCCACCTGGGATTGGCGCAAATCCCCCATCAGCATCTGCCGGGCGCCATCCAGCGCAGCCCAGCGGTCGGCGTGCTGCAAGGGCGGAATGGTGATCGCTTCGCGGCGGTCGTAACCCACCAGCGCAGCATCGACCAAGTCTTCCACCTCCATCACTTCTGGCAACGTGTTGATATCCAATCCGGAACGCGACCAGATCTCGGTGCGGGTCGCGGCCGGCAGCACGGCCTGCACATAGACCCCCTTCGGCCCCAGCTCCAGCGCCAGCCCCTGGGACAGGAACTGCACGAACGCCTTGGTGGCGCCATACACGGTCATGCCCAGTTCCGGCGCCAGCCCCACCACCGAGCCGATGTTGACGATCGCGCCAGTGCCCTGCTCGGCCAGGCGCGGCGCAATGGCGGCAGCCAGGCGGGTGACGGCGGTGACGTTCAGGCCGATCAGGCGCTCGAGGCTTGCGCCATCCTGCCCCAGGAAGCCCCCTGACTGGCCTTGCCCGGCGTTGTTGATCAGCACGCCTATACGCACGTCTTCACGCAACCGCGCTTCGACCCGAGCAAGGGCATCGGCCTGGGTGAGGTCGGCGACCAGCACCTCGACGGCGACAGCGAAGTGCTCACGCAGGCGGGCAGCCAGGGTCTCCAGGCGCGCCTGGTCGCGGGCGACCAGCACCAGGTCGTGACCACGCTGGGCGAAGCGTTCGGCATAGGTGGCGCCGATACCGCTGGAGGCACCGGTGACGAGAACGGTAGGCAAGGCACTCATGGCAAATCCTCAAGGTGGGTGGCGACACCCGATCGGGGTGGGCCTGGCCTTTATGATTACGATCATCATCTAACCATGTCAATATTTTGATGATGACTGACATCAATGTATGATGAACCTCACCTCCACGGCGCAGGAGTCATCCGCCATGAAAGTCACCAAGGCACAAGCCCAGGCCAACCGCACCCATATCGTCGAGACGGCGTCCTCGTTGTTCCGCCAGCGGGGCTATGACGGGGTCGGCGTCGCCGAGTTGATGGCGGCCGCCGGTTTCACCCATGGCGGCTTCTACAAGCATTTCGGCTCGAAGGCCGACCTCATGGCCGAGGCGGCAGCCTGCGGGCTGTCGCAGAACACCTCCGGCACCGACAGTGGCGGTGTGGCGGACTACCTGCGCCAGTACCTCTCCAGGGAGCACCGCGACAACCCGGCCTCAGGTTGCACCCTGGCGGCGCTGGCCAGCGATGCCGCGCGCCAGCCCGACGCCGTGAAGACGGTGTTTGCCGACGGGCTCGAGCGCTTGCTGGCAACGCTCCAGGCCGCCAGCGAGCCGACGGATGCCGCCGACGAGCAGGCCGAACGCGCCCGGCGCCTGGGCGTGATCGCCACCCTGGTGGGCGCCATCACGCTCTCCCGCGCCTGCCCGGACGATTCGCCGCTGGCGGACGACATTCTCCAGGCCTGCCGGGACCGGTTGCTGACACCGCAGTAACCCCGCCCGGGCTGTATTGAAAATCGCCCGGGCGCTGTATCTGTTTCAGCAGGCGCCCGCCCTTCACCCTCCACCTCACTCCCTGGATGGCTGAAGGAACCCGCATCATGGCTGCGCTGCTGCTGCAAATGTCCCCCATTGGCCTGGTGATCGCCCTGATCCTGCTGCTGCGCCGCCCACCCGTGCAGGCCGCGCTGGCCGGCGTGGCCGGTGTCTTGCTGCTGTGGGGCCTGGGCGCCGCTCAGCCGCTGTCGGCGGCGGTGTCCAGCGCCATCCTGCAAGACACGCTGATCCTGTTCCTCAGCACCGCCTGCGTGATCGTTCCGGGGCTGGCCTTCGTCATCCTGGTCGAACGCGCCAACGCCCCGCAGGCGATCGGCGCCTGGGTGCGGGAGCTGGGCTGGACGCCGCCGATGCAGGTGATCTTCATCGTGCTGGGCCTGGCGCCACTGCTGGAGGCGATGACCGGGTTCGGCGTATCGCTGATCGCCACGGTGCCGCTGCTGATGGGGCTGTTCTCGCGTCAGGTCGGCATGAAGATGGCGCTGGCCGGCATGGTGGTGATGCCCTGGGGCACGCTGGGGCTGGCCACGGTGATCGGCGCGCTGCTGGCCCATGTGCCGGCGCAGGAACTGGGCAGCCATTCGGCGCTGGTCAGCGCGCCAGTGTTCCTCGGCCTGGCCGCCGTGGCGCTGGTACTGGCGGGGATTCGCAGTCTGCAGGCTTGGCTGGGGTTGGCGCTGGTCTCGTTGCTGTTCAGTGCGGTGCTGTATGCGGTCAACCGCTGGATCGGGCCGGAGGCGTCGGGCGTGCTGGCCGGGCTGGCGGTGGCCGGCGTGGGCCTGGGGATGTCCTGGGCGCGGCGCGGGGCGCTGGTGCGCTGGCCGCAAGCGGCGTGGCCGTACATGGCCCTGCTGACGGTGATCATTGTCTCGCGGGGGCTGTTCCTGCTGTCGGGGTGGGACGGCCTATGGGTGGTGCATGGCACCAACGTGTCGTGGAAGCCACTGGCTTCGCCGGGGCTGGCCTTGCTGCTGGTGGTGCTGATGATGGTCGGGCGCCAGCGCACGGGCTTCCCATGGCAGGCGCTGGTCACCCGGGCGCGGTTCCCGGTGGCGACGATCTTCCTGTTCCTGCTGCTGTCGCAGGTGATGGTCAAGGCCGGCTTCCTGGTCGAGGCGCAACGGGCGTTGCAGGCGCTGTCCGGGGTGTCGCTGGCGTCGACGGTGTCGCTGCTGGCGGGGTTGGCCGGCTATGTCACCGGCTCCAATGTCGGCGGCAACACGCTGGTGATGCCCTCCATCGCCGCGCTGTCCACGGTCCACGGCCCGTGGTTGGCGGCGATGGTCAACAGTGCCGCCGGGCATGGCGCGCTGGGCTCGCTGTCGATCCTGTCGCTGATCATCGGGCTGGCCGGGGCCAACCGCGAGGAAGAACACGGGCTGATCCGCTTCGGCTTTGCCCTGGTGCTGCTGAACATCGTCATCGTGGCTGCAACCGGCGTGGTTTTGCTCTACCTTTCGGGAGCCCCCGCCTGACACGACACAAGGCCCCCATGGACCGGAACCCCAAGCCCGACAAACGCTGGCACACCGTCAACGCCTGGCTGCTGCGCCAGATCGACAGCGGCGAATGGCCCAGCGGCACGCAACTGCCCTCGGTGCGCGAGCTGGCGCGGCTGTTCGACAGCAGCATCGCCACCGTGCAGCGCGCCTTGGCGGAGCTGGAGGCCAATGCCTATGTGCAGGCCACGCCGCGGATCGGCTATTTCGTCGCCAAGGGCGCGGCCCAGGTACAGGGGTTCGACCTGGCCAGTGTCACCGTCAACGTCAACCACGCGGTGGTCGCCATGCTTGCCCAGGCGGCCAGCAATACCGCGCTGTCGTTGAGCTCGGCGGTGCTGCACGACGAGCTCACGCCCCAGGTGCTGCTGAACAAGTGCCTGGCGACGCTGGCCGCCAAGGCCGACCAACCCTTGGCCGGCCTGATCGCCCCGCCGGGCCTGGCCTCGCTGCGCCGGCGCATCGCCGGGCTGATGCTGCAACGCGGCGTGACCTGTGGGCCAGACGATATCCTGGTGACCTCGGGCGACACCGTGGCCCTGGAACTGGCCCTCGAAGCCGTCGCCCGGCCGGGCGCCACGGTGGCCATCGAGACGCCTACCTATTACGGCATCCTGCAGACCATCGAACGCCTGGGGATGCGCGCCCTGCCCATCCGCACCCACGCCGACAGCGGCATGGACCTCGAGCACCTGGAATGGGCGCTCAAGCGTGGCAAGGTCGATGTGGTGTTCCTCAACCCGACGCTGCAGAACCCACGGGGCTTCATCATGCCCGACGCGGCGCGGGCACGGCTCTCACAGCTGGCGCAGGCGGCGGATGTGCCGATCATCGAGGACGATATCTTCTTCGACCTGGTGGACGAGGCGCAGCGCCCGAAGGCGATCAAGCACTACGACAGCACCGGGCAGACGATCTATTGCTCGTCGTTCTCCAAGACCGTGGCGCCGGGGTACCGGGTGGGCTGGTGCGTGGCGGGGCGCTACCGGGATGCGATCCTGGCCCAGCTGTTTTCGCGCAACCTGGCGGTGTCGAGCCTGGCCCAGCGGGTGCTGGATGAGTTTATCGGCCGGGGGTACATGGAGGAGCACTGCGCGAAGCTGCGTGGGCGGCTGGCGGCCCAGGCCGGGGTGATGGAGACGCTGGTGCGCTCGGTGTTTCCGCTTGGGACGCGGTATGTGGCGCCGCAGGGTGGTTTTATTCATTGGATCGAATTGCCGGAAGGGACGGACATGGTGGCGCTGCAACGGCTTGCGGCGGCGCGTGGCTGCAATGTCGGCGACAGCGGGATGTTCTTTGCCGATGGGGAATGTGGCACTGGGTTGCGGGTATGCCTGGGGCGGGTGATTACGTCGGAGGTGATGGGCGGGTTGAGGGTGCTGGCGGAGTGTGCGGCGCTTCCAGGCGCTTGAATGCCGGGGGCGCTTTGCGCCCC
>NZ_JAZDCT010000050.1:0-27992 GCF_036324045.1 Pseudomonas carassii
GGGGCGGCTTTGGTTACTTTGGCCGCGGACGGCGAGTTAAGACCAAAGTAACCCGCCGTAAGGGCGGAAAGGTGACTAAATGTCGATATCGTCTACGAATGCGCATACAAAAACCAAAACAATCACTAAAGCCCCAGCCCCAGCCCCAGCCTCTATAGCCCCTCCAAAACCATCTCCAAAAACGTAGCCACCACCCGCCGCATCCTCTGCTCACTCAAACAAACCAGCGTCTCAGTCAAATGCCGTCGACAATCCACAATCGGCAAAGCACAAACCCTCGCATCAGCCCCAAACTCCGCCGCCGAAACAACCCCAACGCCAATCCCCACCACCACCGCCTCCCGCGCCGCCTCGCGCCCCTCGACCTGGATCGCCGGCCGAATCCGCAACCCGGCCCGCTGCATTTCCTCCTCCAGCGTCTGCCGCGTCACCGACCCCGGCTCCCGCAGCACCAACGGCGTGTCGTCCAGGTCAGCCAGGCTGATCTGCCCCCGGCTGGCCCACGGATGGTTGTGCGAGACAAACGCCACCATCGGGTCACGCCGCATCGGCACGCAGAACAACCGCTCGTCATCGACATCGCGCCCGAGCAGGGCCAGGTCCGCCTGGTAGCTGAACAGCCGGGCCAGCGACTCGTCGGTGTTGCCGGTCTCGATCTTCACCTGGATCCCCGGATAGCGCTGGCAGAACCGGGCGATCTGCGGCAGCACGTGCACCGGCGCGTCCACCGCCAGGGTCAGGCTGCCGGTGTGCAGGGCGCGGGAGTCCTGCAGCAGCTCCACGGCCTCGGCCTCGCAGGCGAACAGGCGCTGGGTCACGCCCAGCAGGCGCTCGCCCAGGTCGGTCAGCTGCACCGAGCGCTTGTTGCGCTGGAACAGCAGCACGCCGAAGCGCTCCTCGAGCTTGCGCACCTGGTCGGAGACCGCCGGCTGGGTCAGGAACAGCTTCTGCGCCGCACGGGTGAAGCTGCCCTGTTCGGCGACTGCATGAAAGGCCTTGAGTTGAGCATGGGAGACCGACATCGAACACTCCGCTTACAAGCTGGGCTTATGTGTGAAATACGATAAATCGATTTTATTTATCAGTCAGCAGCTGTTTCCATGTGTTTCAACCCGACCACGCCGCCACGAGCGGCGTCATGTCGGCCATGGCGACACCACCGCCATCTGACCAGGTGACGTCCCTCCGTCACGCAGTGCGCAACACAACAACAAGACAGGCGTTTCTTCACATTCTGCCGGCACACTCAAGCAAGAGGTCAGAGTCAATGAACCAATCCCTGGGCGCCATCAAGCGCTGGCGCGTGCAGATCTTCGCAATCACCTGGCTGGCCTACGCCGCCTTCTACTTCACCCGCAAAGCCTTCTCGGTGGCCAAGCTCGGCATCGGCGAGGATCCGAATTTCATGCTCGACAAGGCCGCGATGGCCAACCTCGACGCGATCTACCTGGCCGCCTACGCCGTGGGCCAGTTCACCTGGGGCATGCTCGCCGACCGTTTCGGACCCCGCGTGGTGGTGCTAGGCGGGCTGCTGATCTCGGCGGCGGCCGCGGTGGTGATGGGCAGCTACGCGACCTTCCCGATCTTCGCCACCTGCATGCTGATCCAGGGGTTGGCGCAGTCCACCGGCTGGGCGGGGCTGTGCAAGAACATCGGCAGTTTCTTCCCGGCCTCCCAGCGCGGACGGGTGCTGGGGCTATGGAGTTCGTGCTACGCCTTCGGTGGCTTGGTGGCCTCGCCGTTTGCCGGCTGGTGGGCCTACACCCTGGTCGGCACCTGGCACGCGGCATTCTTCTCCAGCGCCGTGGTGGTGGCCGCGGTGGCGGTGCTGTTCTTCATTTTCCAGCGCAACAAGCCCGAGGACGTCGGCCTGCCGGCGGTGGAGCCCGAGCCGCAGAGCATGGCGCCGGGGGCGAACCTGTGCAGCGTCTGGGCACCGTTGCGCGAGATCCTGCGTAACCGCACGGTGCTGACCCTGGGCCTGGCCTATTTCATGTTGAAACCGGCGCGCTACGCCATCCTGCTGTGGGGGCCGGTGATCGTCTTCGAACAGATGCCGTCGGTGGGCAAGGTCGGCGCGGCGATCATCCCCACGGCCTTCGAACTGGCCGGGCTGCTCGGGCCGATCCTCATCGGCCTGGCCTCGGACAAGCTGTTCGGCGCCCGGCGCATGCCGGCCTGCGTGATCAGCCTGGTGCTGCTGACCCTGACCCTGGCTGGCTTCATGGCGGCGATGCACAGCGGCAGCGTGCTGCTTGTGGTGGCCCTGCTGTTCGTCATGGGCCTGACCCTGTACGGCCCGGACTCGATGATCAGCGGCGCCGCGGCCATCGACTTCGGCACGGCCAAGGCCGGCGCCACCGCGGCCGGCTTCGTCAACGGTTGCGGTTCGGTGGGCGCGGTGCTCGGTGGCCTGCTGCCCGGCTACTTCGACAGCGTCACGGTGTTCATCGTCTTCGCCGGCACCGCGCTGTTCTCCGCCCTGGTGCTGCTGCCGCACTGGAACAGTCGACCAGCGACCGCCGTGCAGGCCAATGACGTGGCACCCAATACCAGCATGGCGATCAAGCCACTGCGTACTTAAAGGAAAGCGAGTAGATGAGACCCTTCTGGCTGCAACAGGCCCTGGACCAGGAAGACGAGGCGCTGTGCCCGCCGCTCGCCGGTGACGTGCGCTGCGACGTGTGCATCGTCGGTGGTGGCTACACCGGCCTGTGGACCGCGCTGATGATCAAGGAACAGGCGCCGCAGCTGGAAGTGCTGCTGCTCGAGGCGGATATCTGCGGCGCCGGGGCCAGCGGGCGCAACGGTGGCTGCGCGCTGTCCTGGTCGGCCAAGTACTTCACCCTCGAGCGATTGTTCGGGGTGGCCGAGGCGGTGCGCCTGGTGCGTGAGTCCGAACGCAGCATCGGCGCCATCGGCGAGTTCTGCGCGGCCAACGGCATCCGCTGCGACTATCGCATGGACGGCACGCTCTACACCGCCACCAACCAGGCCCAGCTCGGTGGCACCGATGCGGTGATCGCTGCGCTGGAGCAACAGGGCATCAATTCGTTCCAGCGCCTGGCACTGGAGCAGGTACAGCGCCTGGCCGGCTCCGAACGGCACCTGGAGGGTTGGTATTCGCCGGCCGCGGCCACGGTGCAGCCGGGACGGCTGGTGCGTGGTCTGCGCCGGGTGGCCTTGCAACGCGGCGTGCGCATCCACGAGGGCACGGCGATGACTGGCCTGGAACATGGCGCGCCGGTGCAGGTGCGCACCCGCGCCGGCACCGTTCGCGCCGACCGCGTGGTGCTGGGCCTCAATGCCTGGATGGCGCGGGCCTTCCCGCAGTTCGAGCGCAGCGTGGCGATCGTTTCCAGCGACATGGTGATCACCGAGCCGTGCCCCGAACTGTTGCGCCAGATCGGCCTGGACAGCGGCGTCAGCGTGCTCGACTCGCGGATCTTCGTGCACTATTACCACAACACCTCCGATGGCCGGCTGATGCTCGGCAAGGGCGGCAATACCTTTGCCTACGGCGGGCGCATGCTGCCGGTGTTCGACCAGCCTTCGCCGTACCTGCCGCTGCTGCGTGAGAGCCTGGGCGAGTTCTTCCCGGCGCTGGCCGAGGTGCCGCTGGCGGCCAGTTGGAACGGGCCGTCGGACCGTTCGGTGACCGGGCTGCCGTTCTTCGGTCGGCTCGATGGGCAGGGCAACGTGTTCTACGGTTTCGGCTACTCCGGCAGCGGGGTGGGACCGTCCCACATGGGCGGGCAGATCCTGTCCTCGCTGGCACTGGGGCTGGACAACGCCTGGACCCGCTCACCGCTGGTCAAGGGGCCGCTGGGGCAGTTTCCGCCGGAGCCGGTGCGCTACCTGGGGTCGTTGCTGGTGCGCAACGCCATCCGCCGCAAGGAACGCGCCGAGGACCGTGGCGTGCGACCGCGGCGGCTGGACGTGCGCCTGGCGAAGTTCGCGGCGGCGGCGGGGAAGGCGGACAAGGGCTGAAACCGACGTGATTTCTTGTCGAACCTGGTGCGCAGGGCGTATAAACTCTCCCCACTTTAAGGCCGGTCGCTTCCTGAACCGGCCGCGGAAACAAAGAGAGTCGTTATGGGCGCACAGTGGAAAGCCAAACATAGAGAAACAGCGGCCAATGCCAAAGGCAAGATCATGGGCAAGCTGGCCAAGGAGATCCAGATCGCTGCCAAGTCGGGCGCCGACCCGGACATGAACCCGCGCCTGCGCCTGGCCATCGTCCAGGCCAAGAAAGCCTCGATGACCCGTGAGACCCTGGAGCGCGCGATCAAGAAAGGCGCGGGCCTGGACGGCGAGGCCGTGCAGTACCATGCCGTCAGCTACGAAGGCTTCGCCCCGCACCAGGTGCCGCTGATCGTCGAGTGCCTAACCGACAACATCAACCGCACCGTGGCCCAGATCCGCGTGCTGTTCCGCAAGGGCCAGCTCGGCGCCAGCGGCTCGGTGGCCTGGGACTTCAACCATGTCGGCCTGATCGAGGCCACCCCGGAAGGCGATGCCGACCCGGAAATGGCGGCCATCGAAGCCGGTGCCCAGGACTTCGAGGACGGCGAGGAAGAGGGTTCGACCCTGTTCATCACCGACACCACCGACCTGGACGCGGTGCAGAAGGCCCTGCCGGAGCATGGCTTCACCGTCACCTCGGCGAAGATCGGCTACACCCCGAAGAACCCGGTGAGCGCCGCTGGCCTGAGCGCCGAAGCGCTGGCCGAGGTCGAGGCCTTCCTCGAGGCGATCGACGAGAACGAAGACGTGCAGAACGTCTATGTCGGCCTGACCGACTGATCCGCGCGTCATCCTCGCGGGGCAACCCCACTCCCAGCACATCTGTGGGAGCGGGCTTGCCCCGCGATCATTTCCGGACCTGTGCCATGCACCCCACCTTCGCCTCCCTCAGCCTCACCCACCTGCGCACCCTCGACTGCCTCCTGCAACTGAAGAACCTCAGCCACGCCGCCGAGCGCCTGGGCTGCAGCCAATCGGCCCTGAGCCGCCAGCTGGCCAGCCTGCGCGAGGCCTTCGACGACCCGCTGCTGGTGCGCCAGGGCCGTGGCTATGTGCTCAGCGAGCATGCCGAGGCGCTGGTCGAACCGTTGCGCCAGGTGCTGGAGGAACTCAACGCCCTGCGCCAGCCCGCGGCGTTCGACCCGGCGCGCTGCGAGCGGCGCTTTTGCCTGGCCGCCTCCGACTATGTGGCCGAACACATGCTGCCGCAGTTGGTGAAGGTGCTGGAGCAGGAAGCGCCGGGGGTGTCGCTGGAGTACCGCACCTGGCAGGCCGGGCAGTACGCTTTGCTCGCCAGTGGCGAGATTGACCTGGCCACCACGTTGTTCGACGAGTCGCCGCCCAACCTGCATGGCCGGTTGCTGGGCGAGGACCGGGCGGTGTGCCTGATGCGCCATGATCATCCGCTGAGCGCCCGCGCCGAGCTGAGCCAGGACGACTACCTGGCCTTCAAGCACGTGCGGGTGTCCGGGGGCGGCGACAAGGACAGCTTCATCGACCGTCACCTGCGTGCCCAGGGGCTGCAGCGGCGCATCAGCCTGGAGGTGCCGTTCTTCAGCGCCATGGTCCAGGTGCTTGGCAATGGCCAGGCCCTGGCCACGGTGCCCGAGCACATCGCCCGGCAACTCGCGCGGCTGCACGGCCTGAGCTGGCGGCCGATGGGCTTCATCGACCACAACCAGCGTTACTGGGTGGTGTGGCACCAGCGCCTGCAGGCCTCGGCCGAGCACCGCTGGTTGCGCAATCGGGTGTTCGAGGTGTGGCGCCAGTCGCAGTTCGGCGTGCAGGGTGGGCATGCGCCTTCGCCATAGCAGCTATGCGCGAAGCGGGGTTATTCGCAGGCCGGCAGGCGCCTAGACTGCGGGCATTGTGTTGCCTGTGCCGGCCCTTTCGCGGGACAGGCAGCGGACACCTCTCAGGAGAACGCGCATGACCCCAGAAGAGTTTCGCCAGTACGGCCACCAACTGATCGACCTGATCGCCGACTACCGCCAGACCGTCGGCGAGCGTCCGGTCATGGCCCAGGTCCAGCCGGGCTACCTCAAGGCCGCCTTGCCTCAGGGCGCGCCGCAGCAGGGCGAGCCGTTCGAAGCCATCCTCGCCGACGTCGACAAGCTGGTGATGCCCGGCCTGTCCCACTGGCAGCACCCGAACTTCTACGGCTACTTCCCCTCCAACGGCACCCTGTCGTCGGTGCTCGGCGACTTCCTCAGCACCGGCCTGGGCGTGCTCGGCCTGTCCTGGCAGTCCAGCCCGGCCCTGAGCGAGCTGGAGGAAACCACCCTCGATTGGCTGCGCCAGCTGCTGGGCCTGAGCGGGCAGTGGAGCGGGGTGATCCAGGACACCGCCTCGACCAGCACCCTGGTGGCGCTGATCAGCGCCCGCGAGCGCGCCACCGATCACGCCCAGGTGCACGGCGGCCTGCAGGCCCAGGCCAAACCGTTGATCGTCTATGTCAGCGCCCACGCCCACAGCTCGGTGGACAAGGCCGCGCTGCTGGCCGGCTTCGGCCGCGACAACATCCGCCTGATCCCCACCGACGCGCGCTACGCCATGCGTCCTGAGGCACTGCGCGAAGCCATCGAGCAGGACCTGGCCGCCGGCAACCAACCCTGTGCCGTGGTCGCCACCACCGGCACCACCACCACCACCGCGCTGGACCCGCTGCGCCCGATCGGCGAGATCGCCCAGGCCAACCAGCTGTGGCTGCACGTGGACTCGGCCATGGCCGGCTCGGCGATGATCCTCCCGGAATGCCGCTGGATGTGGGACGGCATCGAGCTGGCCGACTCGGTGGTGGTCAACGCCCACAAGTGGTTGGGCGTGGCCTTCGACTGCTCGATCTACTACGTGCGCGATCCGCAGCACCTGATCCGGGTGATGAGCACCAACCCCAGCTACCTGCAGTCGGCGGTCGATGGTGAGGTGAAGAACCTGCGCGACTGGGGCATCCCGCTGGGGCGTCGGTTCCGGGCGCTGAAACTGTGGTTCATGCTGCGCAGCGAAGGGGTCGAGGCCCTGCAGCAACGCCTGCGCCGCGACCTGGAAAACACCCGCTGGCTGGCCGCCCAAATCGAGTCGACGGCGCAGTGGGAAGTGCTGGCGCCGGTGCAGTTGCAGACCCTGTGCATCCGCCATCGCCCGGTGGGCCTCGAGGGCGAGGCGCTGGATGCCCACACCCGCGGCTGGGCCGAGCGTCTCAACGCTTCGGGCGATGCCTACGTGACCCCGGCGACTCTGGACGGGCGCTGGATGGTGCGGGTGTCGGTGGGGGCGCTGCCGACCGAGCGTGAGCATGTCGAGCGACTGTGGGCCCGGTTGCAGGCGGTGGTGGCCGAGTAACACGGCAAATCCAGGCGCTGGAACCTGTCGCGGGGCAAGCCTGCTCCCACGTGTTTGTGGGAGTGGCCTTGCCCCGCGACTCGTTTTGCAAGGCTGACAGAGCAAGGCTATCACCCCCCAATAGCGCCTCTATTAGACCTCTGCCCAGGCTCGACTAGTCTTTCTGCTGGTTCCGCGAAAAGCCGGTGCACAGGCGTGCCCGGCCACAACTGATGAGGAGTGGCGCGCTTGCGGGCGCGCCTGTTCCAACACCTGGCAGCGAAAATACAAGAACGCCCGGAAATCTGAATTGAACCGACCCAAAAGGTAGAAGCAGATGGCGAACGAATCGAAATGCCCGTTCCATCAGACCGCCGGTGGCGGCACCAGCAACCGTGACTGGTGGCCTGACCAGCTCAACCTGAAGATCCTCCACCAGCACTCCAGCAAGTCCGACCCCATGGACCCGGACTTCGACTACGCCAAGGCGTTCAAGAGCCTCGACTTCCAGGCCCTGAAAAAAGACCTGACCGCCTTGATGACTGACTCACAGGACTGGTGGCCGGCCGACTTCGGCCACTATGGCCCGCTGTTCATTCGCATGGCCTGGCACAGCGCCGGCACCTACCGTATCGGTGACGGCCGTGGCGGCGCCGGCTCCGGCCAGCAGCGCTTCGCCCCGCTCAACAGCTGGCCGGACAACGTCAGCCTGGACAAGGCCCGGCGCCTGCTGTGGCCGATCAAGCAGAAGTACGGCAACAAGATCTCCTGGGCCGACCTGATCGTGCTCACCGGCAACGTCGCTCTCGAATCCATGGGCTTCAAGACCTTCGGCTTCTCCGGTGGTCGCGCCGATGTGTGGGAGCCGGACGAAGACGTGTACTGGGGCTCGGAAAAAGTCTGGCTCGGCGGGGACACCCGCTACGGCAAGGCCGAGGCCCCGGGCAAGGGCGACCTGGTGGCCGAGCCGGCCAAGCGCCCGGAAGAACAGGGCCGTGACCTGGCGGGTGAGCGCAACCTGGAGAACCCGCTGGCCGCCGTGCAGATGGGCCTGATCTATGTGAACCCGGAAGGGCCGGAGGGCAACCCCGATCCGGTCGCCTCGGGCAAGGACATCCGCGAGACCTTCGGCCGCATGGCCATGAACGATGAAGAGACCGTGGCGCTGATCGCCGGTGGCCACGCCTTCGGCAAGACCCACGGCGCCGGCCCTGCCGACAATGTCGGCGCCGAGCCGGAAGCGGCGGGCCTGGAGCAGCAAGGTTTTGGCTGGCACAACAAGTTCGGTACCGGCAAGGGCGGCGACACCATCACCAGTGGCCTGGAAGTGATCTGGACCTCGACCCCGACGAAGTGGAGCAACGAGTACCTCAACAACCTGTTCAACTTCGAGTGGGAGCTGACCAAGAGCCCGGCCGGTGCCCACCAGTGGCGGCCGAAGGATGGCAAGGGGGCAGGGACCGTGCCCGATGCCCATGACCCCGGCAAGAAGCACGCGCCATCGATGCTCACCTCTGACCTGGCGCTGCGTTTCGACCCTATCTACGAACCCATCGCCCGGCGTTTCAAAGACAACCCTGACCAGCTCGCCGACGCTTTCGCCCGCGCCTGGTACAAGCTGATCCACCGCGACATGGGCCCGCTGGCCCGCTACCTCGGGCCGGAAATGCCCAACGAGGAGCTGCTGTGGCAGGATCCGCTGCCCAAATCAGGACCGCAACCGAGCGACGCCGATATCGCCGCGCTCAAGGCCAAGGTGCTGGCTTCGGGGCTGAGTGTTCCGGAACTGGTCTCCGCCGCCTGGGCCTCGGCCTCGACCTTCCGCGGTTCCGACAAGCGCGGTGGCGCCAACGGTGCGCGGTTGCGCCTGGCTCCGCAGAACGGCTGGACGGCGAACCAGGGCCTGGACAAGGTGCTGACGGCACTGGAGAAGATCCGCAGCGAGGGCGGTAACAAGATCTCCCTGGCCGACCTGATCGTGCTGGCCGGCAGCGTGGCGGTGGAGAAGGCCGCCAAGGATGCCGGGCACAACATCAGCGTGCAGTTCCATCCGGGGCGCGTGGATGCCTCGCAGGAGCAGACCGATGTCGAATCGTTCGCCGTGCTCGAGCCGCTGGCCGACGGTTTCCGCAATTTCAGCAAGGCGCGATACAGCGTCAAGGCCGAGAAGCTGCTGCTGGACAAGGCCCAGCTGCTGACGCTCACCGCACCGGAGCTGACCGTGCTGATCGGCGGCCTGCGGGTGCTCGGCGCCAACCATGGCGGCAGCAAGGACGGCGTGTTCACCGACAAGGTCGGCGTGCTCAGCAACGACTTCTTCCGCAACCTGCTGGACATGGGCGTGGAGTGGAAGCCGACCTCGGCCGACAACGAGGCGTTCGAAGGCCGTGACCGCAAGACCGGTCAGGTGAAATGGACCGCCAGCCGGGTCGACCTGGTGTTCGGCTCCCATGCGCAGTTGCGTGCCCTGAGCGAGGTGTATGGCAGCAGCGATGCCAAGGACAAGTTCGTCAAGGACTTCGTGGCGGCGTGGGTGAAGGTCATGGAACTGGACAGGTTCGACCTGACCTGAGGAAAGGCGTGGGAGAAGTTTGTGGGAGCGGGCTTGCCCCGCGATGAGGCCTGAACGGTTGATGGCCATCATCGCGGGGCAAGCCCGCTCCCACGAGAAGCCCCAGGGCTATCACCTACAGGTCTTGGGATACCCCAGGCTGATCGTTGCCTGGGGTGTCCTCATGCAATGACGCCTGCGAGGTCTCCGGCAAGGCCAACCCGCCCACCAACGCCAGCAAGGCAATCACCACCAGATAGAACGCCGGCGCCAGCCGGCTGCCGCTCTGTTCGATCAGCCAGGTCGCCACCAGCGGCGCGGTGCCGCCGAACAGGGTGTAGGCGACGTTGTAGGTGATCGCCGAGGCCGTGTAGCGGCTGCGGGTAGGGAAGCATTCCGACAGCAGCGCGGCGGTGACTACGCCGCTCATCAGTGCGCCGATGGCCAGCAGGATCACCCCCAGCAAGGCTCCTGACAGTGAACCGGAACTGGCCAGCCAGTAGGCGGGGAACACCGCGAGCATCACCCACAGGCAGGTGAAGCCGATGGTCCGGCGCCGGCCGACGCGGTCGCTGAAGGCACCCGCCAGCGGGCAGCCGGCGGCAGCGAACAACAGGGCCACGGTCGAGACCAGCAGCGCCTGGGCGCGGCTGAGGTGGCCGACCGTCTGCAGGTAGGTGGCGAAGTAGGTGGTGAACATGTAGAACGACAGCGCTGTCAGCGAGATGAACGCGCCGAGGTTGCGGATGGTGCGGCCGTGGTGGCGCAGGGTATCACCCAGCGGTGAGTGCGCGTGGGCCTTGCCTTCGGCCAGCGCCTGGCGAAACGCCGGGGTTTCCTCCATGCGCCAGCGCAGGTACAGGCCCACCAGGCCCAGGGGCGCGGCCACCAGGAACGGCACGCGCCAGCCCCAGGCATTCATCGCCTCGGGCGTGAGGCTGGCTTCCAGGCCGTAGGCGATGACCGCCGCGCAGGCGAAGGCGCTGAATGTCGAGACCGGCACGAAGCTGCCGTAGAACGCCCGCCGGCCCCGTGGCGCGTGCTCCATCAGGTAGGCGCAGGCGCCGGCATACTCGCCGCCCGCGGAAAACCCCTGCAGGCAGCGGGCGAGGGTGAGCAGGACCGGGGCCAGCACGCCGATGCTGGCGTAGGTCGGCAGCAGGCCGATCAGGGTGGTGGAGCCGGCCATCAGCAGGATGGTCAGCGACAGGATGCGCTTGCGTCCGAGCCGGTCGCCCAGCGCGCCGAACACGATACCGCCCAGCGGGCGCAGGGCGAAGGCCACGGCGAACACGGCGAAAGTCTTGAGCAGGGCGACGCTGGCGTCCTCGCTGGCGAAGAACTGGCTGGCGATCAGGGTGGCGAGAAAACCGTAGACGGCGAAGTCGAACCATTCGACGAAGTTGCCGATGGCCGAGGCGGCGATCACCCGCCGCAAGGTGGCGGGCGGGACCTCATGGGGGATGGACATGGATGCTCTCCGTTGCACTGGGCAGCCTGGGCGGATGCGGCGCGCTCGGGGCGCGCCGTCGTTGTTCTGCGACCAGTAGACAAGCGGCAGGGCGAGGAGGCTTTGTCGGGGGCGACCTCCGGATATCCGTTAGCACCGCCCCCTCGACCTCATGGCCGCACAAGCGATCTCGGCACGTGAGGCATCAGTACCAGGGGGGCGATCACCTCGACCTCGTTGTTCTCGAACAAGCCCTCGGGTACGGGCGGGTAGGTGGTTTGCCAGCATTGGCGCTCGACCAGTTGCGCCAGCTGTTTGAAGTCGGAGGTTACCGTCAGCGGGGGCAGCCGGCTTTGCACGGCGGGGGAGCTGCGCATGGCCTTGCAGGCGGTGGGTTGGTTGTTTCGGTCCAGGGTCAGCTTGAGCGTGACCACGCCAACCAGGGTGCCCTGGTTGGCGGCAGCGATCCGGTTGATGAGCGCGCTCTGCATGGCTGCCGTGAAGCTGGCCATGGTGATGGGGTCGACTTTCGTGCTGGCCTGGGGAGTGGCACTGCAGGCCATGAGGGTCGCCAGGCTGAGGGCGGCGAGGGGCAGCAGGGTGAGGCGGTGGTTCTGTGACACGGGAACGTCCTTGGTTGGGAGCTTCGGTACTTTCGTGTACCGGGTTGGAAAAACGGTAGGTCCGCTGGATGAACGAGGCCGGGGTGATGATCTTCAGAGGAACAGGTTGCGGTCACTCCTGATCGCAACGAGTGGGTAGTGCGATGCGTGCAGGTCCTTGAGCGAC
This sequence comes from Pseudomonas carassii, assembly GCF_036324045.1. Classification (NCBI taxonomy): domain Bacteria; kingdom Pseudomonadati; phylum Pseudomonadota; class Gammaproteobacteria; order Pseudomonadales; family Pseudomonadaceae; genus Pseudomonas; species Pseudomonas carassii. The sequence continues at coordinate 12,138 of NZ_JAZDCT010000050.1, forward strand.
TCGGGGCAGCACAAAGGCGCGGGATCTTACAGCACTCTGGAAGGTCAAGCATGATTTGTGGGAACGGCCCTGTGCGCGTGTGGCGCTTGCATTAAGCTACCGCCTCCAATCACTGCAAGGAGGCTCATCATGGGTGTGCGCGGCAACGACCGGCAAATCGACAACATCGAGTTCAACGTGGGCGATATCGCCCGCAGCAAGGCTTTTTATGGCCAGGTGTTCGGCTGGACCTTCACCGACTACGGCCCTACCTACACCGAGTTCAGCGATGGTCGCCTCACGGGTGGTTTCACCACGGGCGAACCGGTATGCCCGGGCGGGCCGCTGATCATCCTGTATGCCGCTGACCTGGCGCAGGTCCAGCAGCGCATCGAGGCGGCCGGCGCGCGAATCAGCCGACAGGTGTTCGCGTTTCCTGGTGGACGGCGTTTCCATTTCATCGACCCGGACGGCTATGAGCTGGCGGTGTGGACGGCCGACGCTGTGTAGATGTCAGGCCGGGCTGTCGATGCAGACGCGGTTGCGCCCCTTCTTCTTGGCCTGGTAAAGCGCCTTGTCCGCCCTGGCCAGGGCATCGGCGGGTGTGTCGGCGTCGTGGGGCTGCCAGCTGGCCACGCCCAGGGAGATGGTCAGTACGCCGATCGGCGCGACCGGGGTGTGCTCGACCGTCAGGCGCAGGTGCCCGGCGACGGCTGTCGCCACCTCCAGGCCGGCCCCCGGCAGCAGCATGAGGAATTCCTCGCCGCCGGTACGGCACAGCACGTCGCCTTCGCGGCAGGTACCGCGCATCAGCCCGGCCAGTTGCTGCAGCACCCGGTCGCCGGCATCGTGGCCATGGCTGTCGTTGATCCGCTTGAAGTGGTCGATGTCCAGCACCACCACGGCAAACCCGCGCAGCTCGGCCTGCTGCACGCGCAGCGCCTGCTGCAGCCCGCGACGGTTGACCAGCCCGGTCAGCGGGTCGGTCTGGGCATCGCGGTTGAGCCGGCCGATACGCTCCTGCAGCAGGTTCACGCCAAACAGCAAGGCGCGCTTGAGCTCCGCGGCCTCGGCGTACCAGGCGCGGACCTGGTGGATGCGCTCGGTGGTCTGCTGCTGGCCCATGCCTCGGGCGACACTGGTCAACTGCCGCAACGGGTGGGCGATGACCTGCGTGAGCCAGTAGAGCAGCAGGCAGCCAAGCAGGGCCAGCGGCGCGGAAATGGCCACCACATTGAGGATCAGCTGGCGCAGCGGTGCCACGGTCTGGCGCAGTGGCTGCTGGGCGACGATGGTCCAGCCGGCGCTGGGCACCGTGGCGAAGCCGGCGAGCATCTCCACGCCCTGGCTGTTGACCAGGCGACGGGTACCGTGATCGAGGGTCGGCAGTTCGTCGAGCAGCGGGTTGTCGTCCACCAGGGTGCCGACCCGCTTGCCGTCAGGGTGAAACAGCAGCCGGCGATTGCGGTCGACCACGTACAGGTACGAGCCGTTCTGGTAGAAGTGCGTGCCCAGCAGGCTGTTGAGCAGGTTGCGTTCGCGCAGGTACAGGCTGCCGCCGATATAGCCGTGGTAGTGGCCGTCGGCATCGAAGATCGGTTGCGACAGGATCACCAGCAGGTTGTCGGCCGCCGACAGGAACGGCGTGGAGATCAGCGTGCGACGTGCGCGCAGCGCCTCCAGGGCGCCGGGTGAGGACGCCTGGGTCCCGGCCAGGTGTTGCAGCGGGGCGGGCGAGAGCGCGCGCAAGGTCCCCTGGGCGTCGATCCTCAAGGTGGAGTTGAACAGGTTGCCCTGCTGCTGCAGGCGGTCGATCTCACCCTGCACCAGGCTGTCGTCGTCCGGGTGCAGGCCACATTGCCTGGCGCTGTAGGCCAGTTGCTGCAGGGCATTGACCAGGGTGGTCTCGGTCACCGCGGCCAGCTTGGCGGCATAGGCCCGGTTGGCTTCCAGGGCGCTGTCGATCAGCAGTTGCCGTTGCACCCGGTAACTGGCGAAGTAGCTGGCCAGCAGCATGACCAGGGCCGTGGTGGCGCACAGGGCGAGTATGAGCGTGCGCAGGTCGGGGCGCAGTCCGTGCGGGGTGAAATATCGCAATCCTTGGCCTCGTCGGATACAGCGGAAAACGCACCTTACGCGCTTGGCGCAAGGTGGACCATGCTTGAGCGCAATTGCAGGGTTGGAGCACAAAGGGGGTTCCGGTTTCCCACGGAGCTCGCGGAATTATCCGCCCTTGTTATCCAGGCTCAGGGCGCAGTCTGCTCCAGCGCTCGCAGGTCATCCTCGACCTGTTGCATGCGCTCCTGCACCAGGGCCTGGACCTTGACGTCACTGGCGCTTTCGCGCATCAGCGTGGTGAGCTTCTCGCTCAGGCGCTTGCCTTCCTCGCTCTGGCCAAGCTCCCTGGCCTTGGCCGGATCGCGGGTGGCCTGGACGATAAGGTCGAACTCGGCATCGCTGAAGTGCTCCTCGCTGTACAACCTGAACAGGTCCTGGCGCTGGTCGTCGACGGTCAGGTGCTTGCGCAGCACGTCCTTGATCTTGTCCTCGGGCACCTGCCCATGGGTCATGGCCAGCAGCCCGGCCATGCGCTCGATGTTGTGGTCGTAGGCTTCCTGCAGGGGCAGGTTGGCGAGGATCTTTTCCTCGCGGCTGGGTTTCTGGTCGCAGGCGGCGAGGGCACCGAGCAGCAACATGGGGAGCAGTAGACGAGGCAGGCGGGGCATGGCGGGGCCTTGGGCACGGTAAGGCTTGGGAGTGTACTGCAAACCCGTGGCGGGGGAATCAGCGTTGCAGTGGATTGCGCAGGCGCACCCAGAGGATTGCCGGCAGGGCCATCAGCAGCCATTTCAGGTAGCGGTTCACTTCGTAGTGTTCGCAGGCGACGCCGATGAGGGTGCAGACCACCACCACGGCCACGAACTGGATCATTCTTTCCATCAGCAGGTTTCCATCATTGCAGGGGCCGGAAGGGCCGCGGGGCGCACTGTAGCAGGTGGCGCAGGCAGCGCAGGTCGGCATGCCACACGGCGTAACACTTTTGCGCCGCCGTTGGGCGTCAGGTTGGCTATTGTGCGGCAATCCCGGCAGCCAAGGAAGGTAACCCCATGACCCTCTACAAAGGTGGCTGCCTGTGCGGCCGTATCCGTTTCGCCGCCAGCGGTGAGCCGCGTTTTCCGCATACCTGCTCGTGCGGGCTGTGCCAGCGACATTCCGGCAGCCTGACCCTGTGCTGGGTGGAGTTCGACAAGGCGGCGGTCGCCTGGACCGGGGAGGGTGGATTGCCTGCGCTATATCGCTCGTCCGAAGGTTCCAGCCGTGCGTTCTGTGCCACCTGCGGCAGTTCCCTCGGGGCCATTGACGATGCGCCGACGGTGGCCTTGCTGCTGGGCTGCTTCGATGCCAAGGGTGACCAGGCACTGCGGCCGACCTCGCATTCGTTTCGGGCTTGTCGGCCGCGTTGGTGGAAGGTGGGGTGATGGTTGGGAGTGGGGGAGGCTGACAGGTGTTCGGCGAGGGCCTTGCTGCGCCTGTGAGATCGAGCGCCGCCTGCGCGGCGCATCGCGACGCAAGGCCGCTCCCACATCTATTGCAACGTGCCGAACCTGTCAGGCCATGGTTGCCCGCCTTGGTGCACGACCTGAGATTGAGTAAGGGATATCATGTGCGCCACTTTCCTATGCCGCTCAAGGACGATTGGATGCTGCAGCGCAACAAGATGGTGCCCGAACTGATTGTCAGCGACCTCGATCGCAGCCTGGATTTCTGGGTTTCGTTGTTGGGGTTCGAGATCGCCTACCAGCGCCCGGAGCAGCGCTTTGCCTACCTCGACCTGCAGGGCGCGCAGGTCATGCTCGAGGAGTTTGACGCCGAGGATCACTGGCTCACCGGTCCCCTGGAAAAACCCTTGGGGCGGGGGATCAATCTGCAGATCGACGTCGCGGCGGTCGCGCCGCTGGTCGAGCGGCTCGAGCGCCATCGCTGGCCGTTGTTCCAGGCGTGCGAGGACGTCTGGTATCGCGCCGACGCCATCGAGGTGGGGCTGCGTCAGTTTCTGGTCCAGGACCCGGATGGTTATCTGCTGAGGCTGGCGCAACGGCTGGGTGAGCGCCCGGCCTGAGCGCATCGGCGCTAGAGTACGCGTCCTGCTCATTTGCGCTGTCGCGCAGGAAGCAACGCTACCAGGTCAACGTGGGAGCGGGCTTGCCCCGCGATCACCGGCGTCGCCGGTGCCATGCAGTTGCAAAACACTAGCGAGTACCTGTGGGAGCCGGCTTGCCGGCGATGCTCTACCGTCTCAGGCCCCATGCAGATCCCAGGGAGCTGTGAGAAAAATCCAATCACCAAACCTCGAAGCAATCACTTCAAAGCGTCTGGCGACAGACCTGCCAGCCAGACACGTATCCCACTGCTAGCTGAAATCCTCTCGTCTGATCGGCTTTTCCAGTCGCCCTGGCCGATCAGGCGCAGGTGGATTGCTCGGCAGCAGCACCAACCTATCCAGCACTTTGTTCAGCAAGGCTTCGACCATCTCCAGCGACAATTGCGATCCCCCCAGCAAGCGCCGGGCATCGCCCTGCACGTCCTCACGGGCGAGGGTGGTGGCCTGGTAGGCCTGCTGCACGAGTTGAATGGCGTGGACCAGCGCATCCTCGGCGAAGACGCCGGGGCGGACGGTGAAGAGCGGGGCGTGATGGTTGTTGCAGGTGCCGAAGGTGTAGTGGGCACAGCAGGGTGGTTGAGGAGGATCGGGTAATCCTTTGGACATAGCAGAGCTCCCTTCGTAGATAAGGAAATCCGCCACTGCCTGCCGCCAAGCAGGTAAGGGTGACGGACTACGCAAGGTTGGCGGACCGGTACGAAGGGAACCGGCACTCCCGAAGAAGTCCATGCGCAGCCCGCCATAGAGCATCTTCGCAGGCACAAAAAAAGCGCCTGCGAAGTGGTATGGGCGCTTTGCGCCTTCGTTCCAAGCCGCCAAGCCTGGGTCGCCTGATATGGCGACCTTCTTAAGATATCCGAATTTTACATGTGCTTCAAGCAACTAGGCATGAATCCATCACCCTACGACGGTTGTGTCACTTTTTTTGGAAACTTCACTCGGCTTAGTCGGTGGACAGAAAAAGTCTATAATGGTTCTCATCCATTCGGGGCTTCGTAGGCTGATGTAGTTTTCAGATATTAAGTACTTGTTGTGAGAGTCTGATACAAAGTCTTTGACTGTTTCTCTATGCTTAAGACTATCCGTCTCCAAGAAGGCCATGTTGTAGTTGATCATGGCGTAAGTGGCGTTTGGGTTGCTTTCGATTGCAAATGACTTTTTCAAGGTGCTGCGAGTTCGTTTGCATGCTTCTGCATAGTCGGAGGCGGGCAGGCAATCCTCAAGGACTGTTCTGGAATAGTATCCATTGCTTGTGGGGTCGATGAGTTTGGCGTTGCCGTCCTCTAGTTGGAATCTTTTGATTTGCAGTATTGAGCGCTCTTCGGATTTGATGCAAGGATTTACTTCTGTGCGAACATTGTCCGTGTCTATAATGCAAAAAATTTTTCCTTGAATGAGCTTGCGTTCAGATGTGTCCTGTACGGCAATTTTTAGATAGTTAAAGATTTTTATGACGTTGGCGATTCCGCCAACAGGGAGAATGGTGAGATTCGGGATGGATCCGTTGATTAGCTTTGAAAGGTAGTTCTTATCATCTGAACCTTCGCAGATAATCCAGTTCTCGTTGCTGTTCTTAAGTATTGAAAGAATCGATGAGATAAGGTCAAAGAAGCTTTTCATCGCGATGGAGTCTGGAAAAGCTCGTCGAGATTCATGGACGTTAGACAAGTCGAAGCTATTGATCTCAGTTTTGGATGAGTCGTTATGAATGTGGTGGAGTGCAGCATTCTGGGAAGTTATTAGGAGTCCATACCAGTGAGTCGATATGATTGCTTGGCAGTTACGTTGTTCTGCGATGGCGAAGATTTTTCTGAATTGTTCATAGCTTGCTCGATTTGCAAGTGATGCCTCGGGCTCGTCGATTGCTACAATAAGCTCTTTTTGACGGGACTGGCTATTTGTAACAAATGCATGTGCGACGTCTATAAGCGCTCGGCGTTGTTCACCAGAACTAAGGGCGGAAATTGGCTTTTTGTCTTTTTGGAGGGTTCGGTTTGCGAAGTAGCTTTCTATGATTGGGGACACGATATCGGAAGCGTGGAGTTTCTTTTGTCCGATTACTGGGGTGGAGTAGTTGTAGTTGTCTTTGCCCAGGGTGTCATTTATGTTTCTGAGGAATACATCAAGCTTTGTGTTGATTTCTTCCACGATACTTGTATTGTTGCGTGTTTCTTTGAGTATGTTTTCAATCTCACTGATGAGATTTTTATCCATAAGCCCCTGAAGTTCTAGAGACTCTATGCTTAGTACATCTTTCGTGGTTACTTCGACTGGGATATATATGTACTTGTAGAGATTCAGTATGTTTTTTTTGAGATTGTCAAGGTCGGAGTATGATACGCCTTTTGGGCGTAACTTGTTTCTGATTGCCGAGTCTAAGGTTGATGTGAAATAGGTCTCTTTGTCGGAATCGACGCCAACGCAGATCAGGTAATAGTCAGCCGGGTTGGCCCATGCTTTTATCTGTTCGCGGAACGAAACAAATTTCTCCATTCCGTCGTAAGTGACTACGCTGGAGTTGGAAGGGAGTTGGTAGCTCCAAAAGAAGTCGCTGATGTATTGTAGGGCTTTGTTGCTTATTTTACATTCGTCTTTTTTTAGTATAAAGATCGGGCATATGAAGGCTTCTGATCTTTTGGACCCAATATTGAAATTCCAGTCTCTGTCGTTGAAGCAGACATCTATCGCCTCAAGAATCGAGGATTTCCCTGCTCCGTTGTCGCCGATAAATATGGATAGTTTGTGAGGCTTTTCTTTTATTAGTGGGATAAAGTTAACATTTGAATAGGTTTTGTAGCCTCGAACCAAGCATCCAATAAGCATAAGTGTGCGCCTTACATATCCATCTTGCGTATAGTCCGTGGGGCAGATCGAGTCAGCCCAGTGTGGGTTGGATCCTATATCGGTAGATGGCTATTTGCCACTGGTTTTCGAATTGGTGCGCGGTGGCCGAGAGCGGTAGGAGGGGAGGTATACAGCACAAGATGCTGATTCAGGTGGCACGAAACCGCAGCACCCGCGCCCCATCATACGGATCGACCAGGTAATGAGCCTGAACCCCAAACGTCCCCAGTAACCGATCCGGCGTCAGCACCGCTTCAGGCTTCCCCAGGGCCACCAACCGCCCTTGGTCCAGGACAGCCAAGCGGTCACAGGTCAACGCCTGGTTCAGATCATGCAAGGCCACCAGGGTAGTCACCGGCAGCGCTTGAACCTGTCGCAACAGGCTCAGCTGATGCTGGATATCAAGATGATTGGTCGGCTCGTCCAGCAGCAGCACCTTCGGTCGCTGGGCCAGGGCCCGGGCGATGTGCACGCGCTGGCGTTCGCCGCCGGACAACTCGCCCCACAAGCGCCGACGCAGGTGGCCGGCGTCGGCGTCGGCCAGGGCCTGCTCGACGATCGCACGGTCATCCGCGCCGAACGGCGCCAGGGCCGACAGCCAGGGTGTGCGGCCGAGGGCCACGGCGTCGTAGACGCTGATGGCGTCCAGGGTGTCGGCCTGCTGTTCGACCAGCGCCAGGCTTTGCGCAACCCGGCGACGCGGCATGCGCTCCAGCGCCTCGCCCAGCAAACGCACGCTGCCACTGCTGGGCGTGCGCAGGCCGGCGAGCAGCTTGAGCAGGGTGGACTTGCCCGAGCCGTTGGGGCCGACCACGCCGAGGGTTTCGCCGGGCATTACGCTCAGGTCGATGTCTTGCAGCACTTCGCGGTCGCCCAGCCGCAGGCCCAGGCCCTCGCAAGCGAGTGGGGCGTCGGCGAGGGTGGCCATCACGTTCATGGACGCCCCCGGCGGCTGACCAGGATCAACGCGAACACCGGCGCGCCGATCAAGGCGGTGACCACGCCCACCGGGATCACCTGGCCGGCGATCAGCGTGCGCGAGAGGATGTCGGCGACGATCAGGAACAACGCGCCGCCCAGGGCGCTGGCCGGCAGCAGGCGGCTGTGCCCAGGGCCAAACAGCAGGCGCAAGGCATGGGGGATGACCAGGCCGACGAAACCGATGGCGCCGACGATCGAGACCATCACCGCGGTCACCAGTGCAGTGCAGCTGATCAGCAACCATTGCGTGTGCCGCACCGGCACGCCCAGCGAGGCCGCCGAGTCGGCGCCGAAGGTGAAGGCGTCCAGCGCCCGGCGGTGCCACAGGCACACTGCCAGCCCGATCAGGGCCACCGGCAGCGCCAGCCATACTGCTGGCCAGCGCACGCCGCTGAGATTGCCCAGCAGCCAGAACAGGATGCCCCGGGCCTGTTCGGCGGTAGCCGACTTGGTGATGAGAAAGGCCGTCAGCGCGTTGAACAGCTGCGAGCCGGCGATGCCGGCGAGGATCACCTGCGCATTGTCGTGTCGGCTGCCGCTGGCCCGCGACAGCACCAGCACCAGGGCGAACGCGGCCAGCGCGCCGATGAAGGCACCGGCCGACAGCGACAGCACCGCGCCACCGAGGCCGAACAGCCCCACCGCCACGGCGCCGGTCGAGGCCCCCGCCGACAGGCCCAGCAGGTACGGCTCGGCCAGCGGATTGCGCAGCAGCGCCTGGAGGATCACCCCGCAGGTCGCCAGCCCCGCGCCGCAGGCGGCGGCCACCAGGGTGCGCGGCAGGCGGTAGTTCCAGACGATGCCGGCGTCAATCGGGTCGAGCGCATGACCGGCCTGCCACAGCTGGTTGGCCAGCACCTGCCAGACCACCTCGGCGCTGATCCGCGTCTCGCCGATGGCGACCCCGGCGAGCATGGCCAGGCACAGGGCGAACAGCGCGAAGGCGCTGATGGGCAGCAAGCGGCTCATGGTTGTGGCGCTTTACCGCTGGCAAAGGCGCTGGACAGCACCTCCAGGCCACGGAACAGGCGGATGCCGGCCTGCATGGCGTCGGCGTCGAGGACGATGATCCGGCCTTGCTTGACCGCGTCCATGTTGCGGGTCACCGGGTCACTGCGCAGGAACTCGAGCTTTTTCCGGTAGTCGTCGGCGGGGTAGCGGCGGCGGTCCATGCGCGCGACGATCAACCAGGTGGGGTTGGCCCTGGCCAGGGTCTCCCAGCCCACCGCCGGCCATTCTTCGCTGGACTCCACCACGTTGCGTACGCCAAGGGTCTGCAGCATGAAGTCGGCCACGCCCTGGCGACCGGCAACATAGGGATCGACCTTGAGGTCGGCGCTGGAGAACCAGAACAGCGCGCTGGTGTGGCTCAGGTCCTGGCCAGCCAAGCGTTGCCGGGCCTGGTCCAGCTGGCCCTTGAGCTCGGCATTGAGGCGTTCGCCGCGATCCTGCACGTCGAAGATCTCGGCCAGTTGGCTGACGCTCTTGTAGATGGTGTCGATCCTGAACGGTTGCAGGCGGGTACCGTCGGCGCCCACCAGGTTGTCCTTGCCTTCGCAGTCCGAGGGTAGCAGGTAGGTGGGAATGCCCAGTTCCGCGAACTGTTCACGGGTGCCGACCGCGCCCTGGGGGCCGACCATCCATTCGAACTGCGCCGTCACCAGCTGCGGGCGCTTGCCGACCACCGCCTCGAAGCCCGGTTCGTTGTCGGCCAGGCGCTCGACCTTGTCGTTCTGCGCCTTGAACTCGGGCAGCACGTTGTTGAACCACAGCGAAGTGCCCGCCAGCCGCTCGCCCAGGCCCAGGGCATAGAGCAGCTCGGTGCCGGCCTGGCCGATGGTCACTGCGCGCTGCGGGGCCTGGGCGAAGGTCTGCGGCAGGCCGCAGTTGTCGACGGTCAGCGGGTAGCGGGTGGCGTCGGCGTGGGCCAGGCCCGCCAGTGACAGGCCAGCGAGCAGGGTGGCGAGGCGGTACGGCATGGTGGGGCGATCTCCTGTCGGGTGGTGCACGGAATGGCCCACGGACAGGCATCGCCAGGCGTCGTGCGGCAAGCACGCGGCCAGGGGCGGATGACCATCCCGGACACCCCGCCGGTTGGTGAATGCGTGCCGGCAGGTCTCCTGACTGGTGCGTCCTGGCCGGCGCCGGCCTTCCCGGGTCGGCAGACCCAGTGGCATCGATGGCGCAGGCTCGGCACCTACAGTTGCGGGGGCAGTTCCCTTTGGCCCGCCCTCGGCGCGCCCGGGATTCCCTTTTGATTCCGTGTGGAAACCGGCGGGCGGCATGGTAGACCATCGGGCCATCGGCTGAAAACGCTTTTACAGGTACTTGAGCCAGGCGATGTCGCGCCGCCGCGCCTTGAGCCGGGCGAAGCCGCGCACCGGCAGGTACAGGGCGACTGCCAGCAGCACCGCGACCAGCCACACCGCGCCGATGCCGTCGAAGCCGAAATGGCTGCCCTGGTTCAGGCCGAACAGCGCCACGCAGGCCACATACAGCAGCTTGAGCACATACAGGTGCAGCAGGTAGAAGAACATCGGCGCGGCGCCGAACACCGTCAGCGGGCCGATCCAGCGGGCCTCGCCGGCCCGCTCGAAACCGCGCAGCAGCAACAGGCCGACGCCCAGGGTAATGGCCAGGAACAGCAGCGACGGCGGGTACTTGGTGATGTTGAAGAAGCTCATCAGCGTTTGCCCGACGCTGGAGTAGAAGGCCCACGGCGCCTCGCCGTAGCCGTTGAGCAGGCGCAACACGACAAAGCCGAGCAGCAGCATCACGCCGCCCAGCAGCAGGCGCTGCTGTCGCTCGCCGGCATCGCTGCTGCGGCTGAACCAGGGGCCGAGCCCATAGCCCAGGGCGATCACGCCGACCCACGGCAGCACCGGGTAGGAGGTGCGCAGGCGCAGGCTGTCGGACAGCTCCAGCCAGCTGCGCTCGTGCAGGATCGCCCAGGGCACATGCAGCGCCGAGTGCGGCGCGAAGTGCAGGCCATCGAGCAGGTTGTGGCCAGCGACGATCAGCGCGCCCAGGGCGAGCAGCAGCGGGCGTGGCAGCCACACCAGCAGCGACAGGGCGATCATGCTCAGGCCGATGGCCCAGATCACCTGCAGGTAGATCACGCCCGGCGGCAACTGGAAGGTCCAGGCGAAGTTGACCAAGGTGAGCTCCAGCAGCACCAGGAACAGGCCGCGCTTGAACAGGAACGCCGCTACATCGCCCCGGCCCTGGTGCTTTTCGCCATAGAGCCAGGCCGACAACCCGGTGAGCAGCACGAACACCGGCGCGCACAGGTGCGCCAGGGTGCGGCTGACGAACAGGCTGGGGTCGGTGGCGTCGATCGCGTCGATGGTCATCGGGTCGCTGACCTGGCGGTGCAGGAAGAAGGTTTCGCGCACGTGGTCCAGCAGCATGAACAGGATCACCAGGCCGCGCAGGGCGTCGATGCTGTGCAGGCGTTGGCTGGGGAGGGCTGTCGGGAGGCTGGTCATCGAGGCGGGTCGCAGGCAGGAATAACATTCAAATGAAATGTTATTTTATTTCATTTGTTTGTGCCTGGATACAGGCATGCGCTGGCACTCCACTTGAATCAGCCCTGAATCAGCGGCCCCAGCCGCTCGGCCAGGGCCTGGACCGTCGCGCTTACCTTGGGCAGATGCCCGCGGTTGCGGCGCCAGGCTAGGTTGATCGGCAACCCCTCCATCGCGTACTCCGGCAACACCTGCTGCAAGGTCCCGGCGTCGAGCTGGCGCTGCACCAGCCAGGTCGGCAGCTGGGCGATGCCGTGCCCGGCGCTGATGGCCAGGGCCTGCCCCTCGGCATCGCCGATGGCCAGGCGGCCGGGCATCGGCCGCAGCTGCGCCAGGCCCGGACGGGCGCCGGCGAAATGCAGGGCCGGCGTGCTGCCGTCAGCGCAGGCGTAGAGCACACAGCCCTGGGCCTGCAACTGTTGCAGGTCGCGGGGCATGCCGTGGCGGGCGAGGTAGGCGGGTGCTGCGCAGAACACCAGGCGCTGGCTGCCCAGGTAGCGGTGCTCGATGCCCGGCTGCCAAGTCTGTGGCCCACCGATGCGCACGACGATGTCGATGCCGTCCTCGGCCAGGTCGACGAAGCGGTCGGAGAGGGTGATGTGCGGTTGCAAGCGCGGATGCAAGGCGGCGAAGTCGAGCACGGCGGGCAGCCCATGCAGGCGGCCGAAGGTGGCCGGCAGGTCGATGCGCAGCTTGCCGCAGGGGGTCTTGTGCTCGTCGTTGAGGGCCAGTTCGGCCTCTTCGATTTCCGCCAGCACGCGGGTGCAGGTGCGGTAGTAGTCGGCGCCGCTGTCGGTCAGGGCCAAGCGTCGGGTGGTGCGCTCGAACAGGCGCACCTGCAGGCGTTTCTCCAGGCGGGTCACGCCCTTGCTCACGGCGGAGCTGGTGAGGCTCATGCGCTCGGCGGCGGCGATGAAACTGCCGGCGTTAGCCACGCTGACGAAGAAGTCGATGTCTTTCAGGCGTTCCGAGGCGGACATGGCGGGGGCTCGCGATTACTGAATATGGTTCACTTGATAAGGGAATATCTACCAGTAATCGGAACAAGATTCCAGATTAAGCTGGCCTGCCATTCATCGAGGATTGCAGTAGATGTCCACCTCCAGCTTGACCCATGCCACCTTGACGCGGCCGGCACCGCGCGTGGGGCTGTCGATCGGCCTGTTCGCCGTCGGCGGCTTCGCGGTGCTGACCACCGAGTTCCTGATTCTTGGCCTGCTGCCTGCGCTGGCCCGCGACCTTGGACTGTCGGTCGCGGGCGCGGGCCAGTTGGTCACCCTGTTCGCGGTGACCGTGATGCTGTTCGGGCCACCGCTCACCGCCTGGCTGTCGGCCCTGCCACGCAAGGGGCTGTTCATCGCCATCCTGCTGCTGTTCGCCGCTTCCAATGCGCTGTCGGCGCTGGCGCCGAACGTCTGGGTACTGGCCCTGGCGCGGTTCCTCGCCGCACTTGCCCTGCCGGTGTACTGGGGCACCGCCAGCGAAAGCGCCGGGCAACTGGCCGGCCAGGGGCGCGAGGGCTGGGCGGTGGCGCGGGTCTACCTGGGGATCACCGCGGCATTCGTCTTCGGTATCCCGCTGGGCACCCTGGCCGCCGGGCTGGTCGGCTGGCGCGGCAGCTTCTGGTTGCTCGCCGGGCTGTGCCTGTTGGTGGCGCTGCTGATGTGGGTCTGGCTGCCGCCTCTGCCGAAGGTTCCGGCCCGCGTCGCAGGGGAGCGGCAGACGGTGATTCTCAAGGACCGTCGTTTTATCGCCCATGTGCTGCTTTCGGCGCTGGTGTTCACCGCCATGTTCACTGCCTACACCTACCTGGCCGAGATCCTCGAGCAGCTCGCCGCCGTGCCGGCCAACGCGGTCGGTTGGTGGCTGATGGGCTTTGGCCTGGTGGGCATGCTCGGCAACGCCCTGGCCGGACGGATCGTCGATCGCAGCCCGCTGCGGGCCACGCTGCTGCTGTTGGCGATGCTGGCCTTGGGCATGGGCCTGGTCACCCCGGTGATCGGCAACCCGGTGCTGCTGGTGGGCGCCCTGGCCCTGTGGGGCATCGCCTACACGGCGCTGTTCCCGGTGTGCCAGGTGCGGGTGATGCGGGCCGGCGCCAAGGCCCAGGCCCTGGCCGGGACCCTCAATGTGTCGGCGGCCAACGCGGGTATCGCCGCCGGTGCCGCGCTGGGGGGCGCGGCGATCCAGGGGCTTGGTCTGGCTGCGCTGGGGTATGTGGCCTGTGGGTTTGCGGTGGTGGCGTTGATGGCCACGTTGGTGCTGCAACGGAGCGAGTGAGGTCTGTTCCACCGTCCAGCCAAGGCGCGTTCATACCTTGGATGGGACGGTTGCCGGGTTTGAGATGACTGCAGGGCGGCTTGTTGCAATCCTGCCGATCCTTATTCGATCAGCCAGGCAGGGTCGCCTTCGATCAGAACACCGCCATGGCTGGTCTTGTCTCCCTGGCGCGCCGCAGGGCTGCCCTCAATTAGCGTATGCGCGGCACCGGTCTCGATGACCGCACCGCAGCTGAGCTCATCCCCCATGCGTGCAATTGCACGACCATTCACTGTGGCATTGGCCGCGCCACTGATGACAGTGCCTTCCCCGTGGAGAGGACAAAGGTGGCGATGGCCGATGAGGACGACAGGCTTCATGGCGACTCTACCTGTGGAAGTGGAGCGGTTTGTGGGGCCGTTCGTGATTCGTGGTCTATTGCTTCTGGCCACTTGACCTCTGGTGCCAGACGCATGGCGAATTGGCACCAGAGGAGATCGTTGTGATCTCTATTGAGAGGGACTGGTGGAACAGCGGAGAGGCCATGTTGCATGTAAGTACATATATAGGCCCAAACTGACTCTTCACCCACCAGGTTGGTCAAAGGGAATCGGTCGATGACTGTGTTTGTGCCCGGCTTCACGATTGACAGCATGATCCCGACTTTTACGACGTGCGAACCCTGATGCGTGACGCCCTGTTTTTTCCAGCGCTCAGCGCGTACATCTCTCCATTCGTAGCTGACTGTTTTTACTGGCCATGGAATGAAGGGGTTCCACCAACAGAACGTAAAGTTGTAAGCGTAGATTTTTTGTCGGGCACGGTTGAAACGTATAGGCTCATCTCTAGGTGTTAGAAAAACTAGGCGGAAAAACAACGTTGTCTGCCATATGGTTATAAAGAATACAACAAGCTCTGCCAGGAAGAGGCTGTATTCACTTTTTGTTATGCTTTCTATCGTCAAGATTATAATTATAGCAAGAGGAAAGGTGCTGCCTAGCAGGCATGGGAGTAACAGCCATCGTAGGTTGAGTGAACTCCTAAAGGTTTCTAGATATATCTCATCTTGATGGTTTGCATTAATTAATGCGGGTGATGGTTCGACATTGGGATGGTCATTTGGAAGGTTGAAATCCTCTTTCCAGCCTGGGCATGGAGGAATCAGGGCAGGTCTTTTCATTCTTAGTTTCTCACGTCCAGTTTGTCTTGTTTTTTTACTAGTCTGGCGAGGTTTGTAGAGTCGTCCTTGTCGGGCCAATAACAGACTGTTAACTCAAAAGCGTCGATAGTTTTGAAGTCTGCAGTTGGTGTGCTTCCTTCTATTCTTAGGGGCTTTCCTCGGAGGGAACTATCCTCTGGAATGCCGGTGCTCTCATATGACTCGTTTTTTGCCTTGTCGCTGTCTCCTGAATAGACAGTCGGTACAGTGTTTCTACCCGGTGAATAAACCACCAGTGTCCATTCGTATCTTGCCTGTCCGTGAGTAAAATTAGGAATGGTGATTGTGTAGTTCAGGCGTGTTTCGAGTGGGACCGAGAAGCTGTCCCTCAGCGTGACGAACGGCTCTATCGTTTTCGGAGGGTGTGTTTCTTTGAATGTTATATCTATTGAGGCGTGAGCAGTGATGCCCAATAGGGCTGCATTGAGAGCACCTATAGCGTTGTCATTGTCTTCTGCGACCTGCCATTCACGATGTGACGCTGGTAGTCCCCATCTGGACTGGCGAGCCCAGATTTCCAGTGGAGACGATTCGCTTTTTTTTGCGATCGTAGCAAACGTGTAGGCCGAAAGTGCAAGTACTAGTGCTATCCCTACAGGTCCTAAGAAAGCAGTTCCCAATACTAGTGTGCTCATCCCTACGAAAGCAGAAGAGAGTGAGAGTGCTCCAGCTATATAGTAGGAGGTTCTAGATGATGAGTCTCCTTGGGACGCTGTCCGTTGAGCCGCTAGTAAATAATTAGTTCCATCTGCAATACCAGCGACAGCAGCAATGGCACCACCGTACCTGACAAGCTGCGTCCCCTGCATCAGTGTCGAGCCCGCTGTCACGCCGACCCGGGCAGGTCGCAATATCTCGATCGCTTTCCCTGTCGCTTCAATACT
>NZ_JAZDCT010000051.1:0-26420 GCF_036324045.1 Pseudomonas carassii
CCGGCGGGGGGGGGGGGCCCCCCCCCCCCCCCGGCGGGGGGGGGGGGGGGGGGCGCCCCCCCCGCGCTGCCGTTCAACGCCCCAGAGAGCCTGCAATCATGTCCCAACCCAAATTGCACACCGGCCTCGGCCTGCGCCGTGGCCTGCTGCCCGACTTGCTGACGATGGAGGCGGGCGCGGTGGACTTTCTCGAGTGCGCCCCGGAAAACTGGATCGGCGTCGGCGGCGCCTTCGGCCAGGGCCTGGCAAGCCTGGCCGAACGCTTTCCCATCGCCTGCCACGGCCTGTCGCTGTCACTGGGCGGCACCGCGCCGCTGGACCACGGGTTCCTTGAGCGCACCCGCCAGTTCCTCGACCGCCACCAGGTGCGGATGTACAGCGAGCACCTGAGCTATTGCAGCGACGATGGCCACCTCTACGACCTGATGCCGATTCCCTTCACCGAAGAGGCTGTCCACCATGTGTCCGCACGCATCCGCCAGGCCCAGGACGTGCTTGGCCGGCGCATCGCCGTGGAGAACATCAGCTACTACGCCGCGCCGTACCAGGCGATGCCCGAACTGGACTTCGTCCGCGCCGTGCTCGACGAGGCCGACTGCGACCTGCTGCTGGATGTGAACAATGTCTTCGTCAATGCCTGCAACCACCGCTACGACGCCCATGCCTTCCTCGCCGGCATACCCCGCGAGCGGGTGGTGGGCATGCATGTGGCCGGCCATTACGACGAGGCGCCGGACCTGAAGGTCGACACCCACGGTGCGCCGGTCAAGGAGGATGTCTGGGCGCTGTTCGCCGACGCCTGCCGGCGCTTCGGGGCGCAGCCCACGGTGCTCGAGCGCGACTTCAACTACCCGCCGCTGGCCGAACTGCTGGCCGAGACGGCGCGGATCCGCAGCCTGCAACATGCCCATGGAGTGCCAGGCCATGACTGAGACCCTGCGCACCCAGCAGTTCACCCTGGCGCGCCACCTGCGCGACCCGGCCGCCAATCCGCCGCCACCCGGCATCGAGGTTCGGCGCCTGAAAATCTATCGCGAGCTGTTCTACGGCGCCATCGAAGGGCTGCTGGCCGGCAGCTTCCCGGTGCTGCGCCGGACCTTGGGCGATCAGCGCTGGCATGCGCGGGTGCGCGATTTCTACGCCCATTACCGCAGCCAGACACCGCTGTTCACCGAGGTCGCCGAGGCGTTCATCGACTACCTGCAGGGCATCGAGCCCGATGCCCCTTGGCAGCTGGAACTGGCGCACTATGAATGGATCGAGGCACAGCTGTACCTGAGTGACGCCGAGGACCCGCCGCACGACCCGGACGGCGACCTGCTCGAAGGCGAGCCGCTGTTGTCGTGCGTGGCGCGGGTGCTGGCCTACCGTTGGCCGGTGGAGCGTATCGGCCCGGAGCACCAGCCGGGAGAGGCGCCGGCGCAACCCACCCTGTTGCTGGTGTACCGTGACGCCGACCTGCAGGTGCGTTTCGCCCGCCTGGCGCCGCTGGCCTGGCAATTGTTGGTGGGCCTGCCAGGCAGCGGGCGCGAGCGCCTGCGCGCGCTGGGCGAGCAGCATCAGCAGGCGGGGCTGGAGCTGCTGCGCCAGTTGCGTGGGCAGGGCATCATCGTCGGCACCCGCCGAGGCAACAGGGGGCCTGTCAGGCCACCGGAATCAGTGGATCGGCTGCCGCCAGCGCCGTCGCCCGATCCGCAGCCGGCGGATAGATCCATACCGAGTTGATCTGCTGCTTGAGCTGCTTGGCCTCGGCCTTGTCCGTCGGTGGCGAGACGGTGCGCTCCCAACCCTCGGTGTACACCGCGCCCCAGGCGCCGAGGTCGAGGCAGGTGACGTACTTGGGCTGGCTGTAGGTCATCGGTGCCACGCCGATCAGCTCGGCGGCGGCGTTGTTGCCGGCGTAGCGGCCCAGGGGGATGGCGTGCTGGCAGGACATCACGGCAAAGTTGCCGACCTCGTCGCAGGCCGCGTAGGCCACATCGCCCGCGGCATACACATCCGGGTTGCCGATGACCTTGAGCTGGCCGTCCACATGCAGACGGCCCTGGCGGTCGCGCTCACCGGTGATCTGCTCGGTCAGCGGATTGGCCTTGAAGCCGACGGTCCAGACTACCGTGTTGGCGGCGATGTGTTCGCCGTTATCGAGCAGCACGCCGCCGGCATCCACCGAGGCCACCGTGGCGCCGCAGACCCATTCGATACCCAACGCCGCCGATGCCTGTTCAATGGCCGGGCGGATGCCGTCGCCCAGGGCGGCGCCGATCTTCGTCCCGCGGTCGACCACGACGATGCGCGGCGTGACCTTGTCACCGAGGATCGCCCGCAGCCGGCTGGGCAGCTCGGTGGCGGTCTCTATGCCGGTGAAACCGCCGCCAGCCACCACCACGGTGTTGCGCGCCGGGCTGTCGGGACGGGCGGCCAGGGACTTGAGGTGTTCTTCCAGGCGGGTGGCCGACTCGATCTTGTCGACGTCGAAGGCATGAAGGTCAAAGCCTTCCAGCGCCGGGCGGTTGAGCAGGCTGCCGCAGGCCATGATCAGGCGGTCGTAGCCAAGCCTGGCCTCGATGCCGCCGGGCTGGCGGTACGCCACTTCACGGCTGGCCTGGTCGATGTGGTAGGCGCTGCCCTTGACGAAGCGCACGTTGACCGCGTCGAACAGTGCCTGCAACGGCGCGGCCATGGTGTGCACATCGGGTTCGTAGAAGCGTGGGCGGATGTGCAGTTCCGCCTGGGGCGCGAGCACGGTGATCAGCACGTCGTCGCGTTTGTGCTGGTCTAGCAGGCGGGCGGCGCCGAGGGCGCTCCACAGCCCGGCGAAGCCTGCGCCAATGATCAGGATCTGTTTCATGGGGTGCTCCTGGATGCCGCGATTATCGATGTTGTCGCTGCGGCAGTGGGAAAAGGGTACGCCTTGCCGGAGGACCTGGACCTTGGCCCGACAGGCGTGCTGCAGATGCTAAGGGCGCGCCCCGTTTGCCCCTAGGCCAAAGAACCCTGGATTTCGGCCAGCGGCACGCTGCGGGCGAAGCGCGCCCGGTAGTCCCGCGGGGTCACCGCCAGGTGACGCTGGAATGCCAGGCGCATGCGCTCCTCGCTGCCGAAGCCGCAGTGGCGGGCGATCTGCTCGATGTGCTGGTCGGAGTTCTCCAGCAAGCGACGCGCCGCCTCCAGGCGGAACACCTCGATGGCCTTGGCCGGGGTGCGGCCGGTCTTGTGCTTGTACACCCGGGTGAAGTTGCGCAGGCTCATGCGTGCCTGCTCGGCCAGCCGCTCGACCGTCAGGCGCGGGTCGCCCAGGTGCTCGTTGAGCCACAGGTGCAGGGCCTCGAAGGCGGCACTGTCCTCGCCCTGGGCCTTGAGCAGTTCGCTGAACTGCGCCTGGCCGCCGGGGCGCTTGAGGAACACCACCAGCTCGCGGGCCACCTGCATGGCCACTTCGCGGCCGCAGTCGGCCTCGACCAGCGCGAGCGCGAGGTCGATGCCGGCGCTGACCCCGGCCGAGGTCCATACCTGGTCCTGTTGCACGAAGATCGACTCGGCGTCGACCTCGATGGCCGGAAAGCGCCGGTGCAGGGCATCGCACATTGCCCAGTGGGTGGCGGCCCGGCGTCCGTCGAGCAGCCCGGCGGCGGCCAGCAGGAAGGTACCGCTGCACACCGAGGCGGTGCGTCGGGCGCGTTGGGCGGCCTGGGCCAGCCAGGCGACCAGCTCGGCGTGATCGGGGAGGGTGCGGACGATCTCCGGCGCGCCGGGCACCACCAGGGTGTCGAACGGCTCGTGGAGCCAGGGCGCCAGCGGCTCGGTACCTACCGCCAGACCCTCGGCGGTGGGCACCAGGCCGCCCTCAAGGCTGGCGGTGACCAGGCGGTAACCCGGCAGGCCGCGGGCGGCGCGGGCCTTGGTCGCCGCCCAGAACACCGTCTGCGCGCCGGTGAGGTCGAGCAGGCCCATCTGCGGGTAGGCGAGGAACAGCAGGGTGCGCGGCTGATCCAGGGCGTGCACGGGCGGGGTGGGGATCTGCGGGATGTCGGTCATGGCGCGCTGCTTGTGACGAAGGCGTAGGTCTTAGTCGAGCAGGTGGCACGGTGCTGATCAAGCACCGTGCGACGAACGCTGGAGTCCGCCTCAGAAGCTGTAGTCGATCGTGGCGAAATACGAGCGCGGCGCGCCCAGCAGCCATTGCTCGCCGCTGAAGCTGGACTGGGCGTACTGGCGGTCGAACAGGTTGTTCAACTGCAGGCCCAGGCGCACATCGGGCAGCACCTGCCAGCCCAGGTTGGCATCGACCACCGTGTAGCCCGGCACGCGCTGGTCGTTGGTCGCGCTGGCGTAGCGCTCATCCACATAGCGAAGGCCGATACCGGCATCCACGGCCTGGCCGAAGCCCTTGCTCAGCCACAGGTTGGCGGTGCGCCGTGGCACATCCTGCGGGCGGTTGCCGGCGCGGTCGAGGACCGTGCCGTTGTTACCTTCCTCGAGAAAATCGTCGTACTTGGCCCGAACCAGCGCGGCATTGGCCGAGAGCTGCCACTGGTAGCCCAGCGCCAATTCCAGGCTTGCCTCCAGGCCGTCGGAGGTCTGCTGGCCGGCCTGCTGGCTGTCGTGGGTGAGCGGGTTGTACACCGGCAGCTTTTTCTTGACGATGTGATAGGCCGCCAGCGTCCACTCGCCACGTGCATCCCAGAACCGTTGCTTGAGGCCGATCTCGGTCTGCTTCGCTTCGGTCAGCTCCAGGCGCTTGCCCGGCCGCTGGGTGAGCAGGTCGCCGACGCCGTCCTCGCTGGTGGAGTACTGCCCGTACAGCGACAGGTCTTCGCTGAGGGCGAACACCAGCCCGGCGCGCCAGTTGCCGCCTTGCAGGCTGCGGTCGCTGCGGCTGTTGTTGACCAGATCGTCGCGGTCGATGTGGTTCTGGTCGCGGCGGATGCCGGTGACCAGCGCCAGGCGGTCGGTCAGCTGGGTGCGGTTTTCTGCGAAGAGGGCGAAGGTGTCGACCTTGGACAGTGTCTGCGCCCGGGTCGGGCTGAGGCTGTGGAAGTCGCCCGGCGTCGGATGCCATGGATCGAGCGGGTCCTTGCTGCCATCGAAGTAGGGCGAGTTGCTGTCGACGTTGAAGCGGATCCGGTTGTACTCGGCGCCGACCACGGTCTTGCTGGCCAGGCCGAACAGCCCATGGTCGAAGGTGAAGCTCTGGCGATCGCCGAGCTGCTCCTGGTTATGGCGAATCTCGAAGAAGCTGCCGCGCTGGATCACGCCGTTGGCGGCGTCCCAGCTGTAGGACTCGGCGTTGCGCCACTGGCGGCGGCTCTTGATGTAGTACAGCTGGTTGCTGGCGCTGACGCTGTCGCTGAGGGTCCAGTCGCTGGTCAGGCGCGTCCACTCGTCGTGGTAGCGCTGCTCGTCGTTGCCGACGTTGTAGTTCTTGCGGCGCACGCTGCCGCGCAGGTGCCCGTCGATCAGCGGGGTGCCGTAGTAGTTGGCCGGTTGCGCATCGCCGCGTTCGTGGGCGAGGGTGAAGCTCAGGTCGTCACTGGCATCGAAGCGCAGGGCGGCGCTGAGGGCCAGGCTGCGCGAGTCGGTGCGGTCGACCCAACCGTTGCCGGCCTGCTGGTTCAGCGTGACGCGGTAGCTCAGGCGCTCGCTCAGGCTGCCGCCGCTGTCCAGGCCGAGCTGCTGGCGGTCCCAGGAGCCGTAGCCCAGGCGCAGGTGGTTGCGGATCTCGCCGGCGAACGGCTTCTTCGGCACCACGTTGACCACCGCGCCGGTGGCGCCTTCGCCGTACAGCACCGAGGCGGGGCCGCGGATCACGTCGATGCGCTCGACCATCCACGGATCGACCGGGAAGGTCAGGGTGCCGGCGCCGGCGTACAGGCGCGAGCCGTCGAACAGGGTCATCACCGAACTCTGCCCGGTGAAGCCCCGGGCCGACAGGCCGGTGCCGCCGTCGCCCGGGGTGCCGATGAAGGTGAGGCCCGGCGAGCGGGTCACGGCGTCTTGCACGGTGAGGTTGTTGCGCTGCTGGATCTGCACCTCGGTCAGGCTGCTGGTGCTGGCCGGGGTGTCCAGGGCACTGAGGTTCAGGCGCGAACCGGCTAGGGTTGGCGTGGCCAGGTCGATGGCCTGTGTCTCGCGGGTGTCGGTGATCGCCGTGGAGGGCAGGGTGAGGGGCGCCACTTCATGATCGTCGGCCAGCGCCGGCAAGGACACGGCCAGGCAGGCCGCCAGGGTGTGAAGCTTGTTGAATCGGGACATGTCGTTCCACTGCTGCAGGAAAGAATGGATCCCGGTGGAAAACACGCAACGGCGAAGCGCGCACGCAGGCGCGCACGCGGATACCGGCCTGCGCCCGCCCACCGCGGGTTGCCAAGTAAGGCTTCAGGCCGGTCTCCGGGCTTGCGAGGGGCGTGAAGCCTTCACCTTCCCATGCGTGTGCACAGTGGTCTGTCGAAGGATTCGCTCGCTTACCGTTGCGGGGGCAGCGCCGGACTTGTCGTGACAACGACGCACCGGCTTCCCGTTTCACCCTGCGCGCGGCGGCGCAGGACACCTGAAACTGGCGCGCATCTGACCATCGAACGGGTGGCGAGTCAATCGCTTGGGTGGCAGGAAAAATATCTGCTAGGGCAATGGTTTAGATGCAATTGCGCTATCAGGTGATCGTGGGGCGTGGGAGCGGGCTTGCCCCGCGATGGGTTCAGCGCCCGCGCCGACGCGACACCCGCGCTTCGATGTTCTTGCGCCCGATCAGCAGCGCCGGTTTTTCCACCACCGGTTCGTCGGCCAGCCACTTGTACATTACCAGGCAGTCCACCAGGCCCAGTTCGGCATGGCGGTACGCCTTGGGCAAGCGCCCGACGGTCTCGAAGCCGAGCTTGTGCCACAGCGCCACGGCCACCTCGTTGCTGGCCACCACCGAGTTGAACTGCAGGGCCAGAAAGCCTTCCTGTCGCGCGAGCTTCTGCGAGTGCTCGCACATCAGCCTGGCCACGCCCCGGCCGCGGGCATGCGCGCAGACCATGTAGCCGCAGTTACCGACATGTCCCCCGGGGCCGGCGGCATTGGCCTTGAGGAAATAGGAGCCAAGCAGCACGCCGTCTTCTTCGGCCACCAGTGTGCGCAGAGGGGTGTCCAGCCACAGCCGGCGTGCCTGGTCGACGTCCAGGGCGGGGTCGAAGGCGTAGGTCTGGCGGGCTTGGACGATGGTCTGGAAGGTCGGCCAGAAGCGCTCGAAGTCTTCCGGGGTCATGGGGCGGATCTGGATCATGGCGGTTCCTGCACGGGCTGAGGCGCCAAGTCTGGGTGTCGCGGCGCCTGCGCGCAAGGGCGCCGGCGCCGCGACCTGCTCAGGCGTCGGCTTTGCCCACGGCATCCAGCGCTCTGGCCGAGTAGACCAGCGCGGCGCCGGCGTTCATCGCCACCGCCACGCCCAGGGCCTCGGCGATCTCCTCGCGGGTGGCGCCGTGCTTGACCGCCTGCTGCGAATGCACGGCGATGCAGCCGTCGCACCGGGTGGTGACGGCCACGGCCAGGGAGATCAGTTCACGGGTCTTGGCGTCCAGGTGGTTGGTCTTGGCCCCGGCGCCGCTGGCGGTCATGTAGCCGGCCACGGTATCGGGAGAGAGTTGCTTGAGATCGCCGATGCCGGCCATCAACTGCTTACGGTAGGCGTCCCAGTCCATCATGCTCATCGTCTTCACCTTGTCAGGTTGGCAACAGGAGCTATCAGGCTAGTCGATGTTTGGTTTGTAGGAGCGGCCTTGCGCCGCGAAAGGGCCGCAAAGCGGCCCCGGCAATTTCAGCAACAACACAGATTACCTGGGGCCGCTTTGCGGCCCTTTCGCGGCACGAGGCCGCTCCTACAGGGATATGTGTGAGTGGATCAGATGTAGATGAACACCAGCACCAGCGCCGCGACCACCGCCCACTTCTCCAGGTAGTAGCGGGTGCGGTTGCGTTTCTTCATCGCCTTGCCGCGTTCGCGGATCTTGTAGATGCGGGTGAACAGACGGTTGATGCCACCGGTCTTGTCGCTGGCATCGTTGGGCGCGGCGGCGGCGGCCATGACGTTGCGGCTGAACCAGCGGTTGAACGCCTCGGCCCAGCGGTACTTGAGCGGGCGCTCGACGTCGCAGAACAGGATGATGCGGTTGTGCTCGGTGGTGTTGGCCGCGTAGTGGATGTAGGTCTCGTCGAACACCACGCCCTCGCCGTCTCGCCAGGAGTACTTCTCGCCGTCCACGTCGATATAGCAGCCATCGTCGTTGGGCGTGTCCAGGCCCAGGTGGTAGCGGTAGGAGCCGGCGTACGGGTCGCGGTGGCGCACCAGCTTGGCGCCCGGCGGCAGGGTGGCGAACATCGCCGCCTTGACCGTGCCGATGCCGGCGAGCAGTTCGGTGGTGCGCGGGCACAGGGTCATCGCCGAGGGGTGGCTCTCGCCGTACCACTTCAGGTAGAAGCGCTTCCAGCCGGTCTTGAAGAACGAGTTGAAACCGACGTCGTCGTAGTTGTCGGACTTCTTGATCTCGCCGGCCTGCAGCAGCTGCTGGCCTTCCTCGCGGATCTCCTGCCAGTGGTCCTGCAGCACCTGCAGCTCGGGAAAGGCGCTGACTGGCAGGTACGGCTTGGCCGGATGCTTGGAGAACAGGTACAGGAAGGCGTTGACCGGGGCCAGGAAGCTGGAGTGATCGCCCAGCTGGCGGGTCAGCTTGTGACGAACCCGACCGCGCAGGTGAACATAGGCGATCGAGAGGACGAAGATCAGTACGAGTGCAATTTTCATGGACGTTTACTTGTCGAAAAATGGCCATGCGCCATGGCGTAAGCCCGCCAGCATAAACAATCGTGGCGCGGGTTTGTACTTATTGTTACGTCTTGTCTGACCGACTTAGGTGCAATAGCTGACAGGTTGCGCAAACGATTCAACAGCTTATGTCGCTGTTATGCATGGGCAGAACGCTACACTCGATGACGCGAACCGTTACCAGGGAGACTCGCATGGTCCAGGATCCACGCCCCAGCGGCGCGCCGTTCAAACGGCTGTTCTTCGCCTTGCCGGTCAGCGACCAACAATGCCGTGCCCTGGCGCAGTGGCGTCGAGGGCTGAACCTGCGCAGCGGCAAACCGGTGCCTGCGGAGAATTTCCACGTCACCTTGCTGTTTCTCGGTGACGTGGACGCCGAGCAGGTGCCGGCGATCTGCGCGGCGGTCGATCAGCTCAGGCGGCCGGTCGCACCGCCACGCTTGCTGCTCGACCGCCTGCAGGTCTGGCCGCGGGCCGGTGCGCTGGTGCTGGAGGCGCAGCAGGCGCCTGCGGCGCTGCTGCAACTGGTGTATGGGCTGCAGCAGGCGCTGTTGCCCCTGGGCGTGGAGGCGGCAAGCCGTGAGTACCGCCCGCACCTGACCCTGGCTAGGGGCTTTCGCGGCCAGCCACCGGAGGCCGGCACGGCACCGGAATTCTTCCTTGCCGCCCGGCACTTCACGCTTTACGAATCGCGCAAGGGCCGTTACTGGCCCTTGGCGCAATGGCCGTTGAGCGCGTGAGCGGCGATCAGAACTCAGGCGTGTACTTGACCGAGAACATCACGTTGCGCGGCTCGCCGAAGTTGTTGCTGCCGTTGAGCTGGTTGAAGCCTGCCACCCAGTACTTCTTGTCGAACAGGTTGTAGGCGTTGACCGCCAGGCTTACCTCCGGCGTCAGCTGGTAGGCCAGGCGGGCATTCCACACGGTGTAGCCGGGCACCTCATAGGTGCGCTCGTAACCCAGGGTGTGGCTCTGGCTGGTAAAGCCCAGCCCGGTGCTCCAGCGCTGGCCGTCCACGGGCAAGGTGTAGTCGGCCCAGGCGCGCAGCATGTGCTTGGGGGTCCATTGGCTGAACACCCGTCCCTCGTTTTCCGGATCGTCGAGGAACTTGGTGGTGTTGTAGGTGTAGCCGGCGAACAGTTGCAGGCCGCTGAGCACCTCGCCGCTGATCTCGGCTTCGACCCCCTGGCTGCGCACCTTGCCCGCCGCCTTGGAGCAGTACCAGTCGTCGCAGGCGAAGCCCGAGGCGACATCAGTGACGGCACGGTTTTTTTGGTCGTAGCGGAACACCGCCAGCGAGGCGTTGACGCGGCCATCGAGCAGTTCGCCTTTCAGGCCGGTTTCATAGTTGCTGCCCAGCACCGGCTTGAGCGCGGCGTTACCCACGGCGCGTTCGGTCTGCGGGACGAAGACATCGGTGTAGCTTGCGTACCAGGCCCATTCGCGAGTCAGGTCGTAGACGAATCCGGCATAGGGCGTGACTTGCCCGGTCTCGGTCATGCGGCTGGTCGGGTAGCGGTTGCCGGGGTCGGTCGGGCTGCTGAAGTCGATCGAATCCCAGCTGTAGTCGAACCAGCTGACCCGGCTGCCGAGTATCAGCGTCAGGTCCTCGACCGGCTTGACGCGCCAGGCGCCATACAGGCCCTTCTGGCGGATATCGTAGCTGGCGCGGTTGGCGCGTGCGTTGCTTGAGGCGAGCAGGCTGTCGCGGCTAGGTTCCGGTCGGTTGTGATCGATGTCGAAGATGCTGTCGTCGGCATCGGCGGCGAAGTTTCGCCAGTAGGCATCGTCCGAGGTCAGCTTGGAGTAGTTGCCGCCGACGGTCACCTCGTGGGCCACGGCGCCGGTGTCGAAGTGCCCCACCAGGTTCATGTCCAGGCCCAGCTTGGTGTTGTGGAAATCGGTGATCCAGTCGGCGTAGGTGATCCCGGTGCCGTCCGGCGCCAGGCCTTGGCCGGTGGTCTGCACGCGCTGGTGGGTGGAGGTGTTGGTTTCGTCCATGCGCACGGCGGCGGCCTTGAACGTCCAGTCGTCGTCGAAGCGGTGTTCGAGGTCCAGGTAGTAGGTGGTGATATCGGTTTGCGCACGGCTCCAGCGCGCACCGGTGAAGGTCGAGCGGGGCAGGTCGACTGCCTTGCCGTTGGCGTAGCGGGGGATACCGCGCAGCATTGGCCGCGACTGCTGGCGGTTGTAGCTGATGCCGGCGCCGACGGTGGTGTCGTCGTTCAGGTCGATATCCAGCGCGCCGTACAGGGAGTGCGACTTGCTCCAGGCATAGTCGATGAAGCTGTCGCTCTGGTCCTCGTCGGCGACCATCCGCCCGCGTACCCGGCCATCGGCGGTCAGCGGGCCGCCGGCATCCAGTTGCAGGCCATAGTGGTCCCAGGAGCCGGCCTTGCCGGTGACGGTGACGGTCGGCGCGGCCTGGCCACGCTTGCGCACCAGGTTGATCACCCCGCCCGGGCTGCCGGTACCTTGCAGCAGGCCGGAGGCGCCGCGCAGGATTTCCACCCGGTCGAAGAACACCAGGTCCTGGGTCGCCCAGTTGCCCAGCGAGTAGTTGTTGCGCGGGATCGGCACGCCGTCGTATTGCCAGTCGTCGATCTGGAAACCCCGCGAGGTCACGACCACGCCCGGGCCGATACCCTGGGCGCCGACCAGGCCGGTGGTGTGGTTGAGCGCATCCTGCAGGTCGGTGATGCCCTGGTCGTCCAGCTGCTTGCGGGTGATCACCGTCACCGACTGGGGAATCTCTTTGAGAGTATGTACGCCCTTGCCCAGGGTCACCGCCCGCGCCGCGTAGGAGCCACTGCCTTCGCTGGTGGCGTCCAGGTAGTTGTCGGTGATGCTGGTGCTGCCCAGCTCCAGCGCCTGACCGCCCTGGCTAGCAGGGGCCACGCTGAAGTGGCCGCTGCCAGTGATGCGCAATTGCAGGCCACTGCCGGCCAGCGCGGCCTGCATGGCTTGCTCGGCGCTCATCTGGCCGACCACCGCGGGGGCCTGCTTGCCGCGTACCAGCCCAGGTTCCAGGGCGATGATGGTGCCGCTCTGGCTGGCGATGCGGTTGAGGGTGGTTGCCAGGCTCGCGGCGGGCAGGTCGAACGACAGGGGCTGTGCCTGGGCGAACAGGCTGAAGCTGGTCAGGACGGCGGCAATGGGCCAGGGGTTGCGCACGGAAATCTCCCGGATTTTGTGAGTTGTCAGGAGATAGGTGGGCCGAGAAATGAAAACCGGACACCTTTGCGAATGATTTTCAAAAAAAATCTCACGCGGCCGTTTTGGGGCCTATCAAGGTCAGCCACGGGCCGAAGTGCTCGATGCTGACCGGCAGGGTTTCGGCCAGTGCCGACAGGGCTTGTTGCGGCTGGTCGAGCGGGAACACGCCCTGTACCCGCAGGTCACGCACCGCCGGAGCCAGGCGCATGTAGCCGCGCTGGTAGGGGCGCAGGGCGTCGACCACCACATGCAGCGGTTCGTCGAGCACTTCCAGGCGGCCCTCCACCCAGGCCGCGCGCTGTTGTTGCTCGCTGCCCAGGCGCTCGATGCCGTTGCTGCGCAGCAGCGCCGCCTGGCCTTGTTGCAGGTCTTGCCAGCGACCGTCGGGCAGGCTCAGGCGCACGCTGTGTTCGAGCACCACCACGCGGGTGGCGGTGTCTTCCTGGCGGACCAGGAAGCGCGTGCCGAGGGCCTGCACTTGGCCCTGCGCGGTACGCACGCGCAAGGGTCGTGCGGCGTCGGCGGCGACCTGGATGACCAGCTCGCCGTGGCGCAGCAGCACCAGGCGTTGGCTGGCATCGAAACGCAGGTCCACGGCGCTGGCGCTGTTGAGGCTCAGCCGGCTGCCGTCGGCCAGGGTGAAGCTGCGCCGCTGGCCGCTGGCGGTGTGCAGGTCGGCCAGCCAGCCCTGGGTGGCGTCGCTGCGCCAGCCGCCCCAGAGCGCTCCGCCGAGCAGGCCGAGGCTGGCCAGGGCGCCCAGCACTTCGCGACGTGAATGGGTCGGTTGCAGCAGCACCCGGCGCGCCTCGGCGGCCTGCCCGGGGGCCCGTTGTTCGAGGGCGCGCAGGGCCGCGCAGGGTTTGCCCAGACGCTGTTGCAGCCGGTCCCAGGCCTGCTGGTGCGCCGGGTCCTGGCGCAGCCACTGCTCCAGCTGGCGCAACAGCGCATCGTCCGGTGTGCGGGCATTGAGCGCCACCATCCAGTCGATGGCCTGCTCGCCGATCGGGTCCAGGCTGCGGGCGCTCATGGATGCACTTCGCACAGGTAGCATTGGCGCAGGGCCTGCTTCATGTAGCGGCTGACGGTACGTTCGCAGATCTGCAGGCGGGCAGCGATCTCGACATAGCTCATGCCGTCGAGCTGGCTGTAGAGGAAAGCGGCCTTGACCATGGCTGGCAGGCCGTCCAGCACCTGGTCGATGGTCACCAGCGCTTCGATCAGCAGCAATTGCTCTTCGGCCGATGGGGCGACTTGTTCAGGCAGCAGCGCCAGGCGCTCGAGGTAGGCCAGTTCCAGTTGACGGCGACGGTGGCGATCGAAGATCAGCCGCCGGGCAATGGTCGACAGGTAGGCGCGAGGTTGCTGGATGCTGTCCGGATCGACCTGGGCACCGAGCATCTGGCAGAACGCCTCGGCGGCGGTGTCCTCGGCGTCGGCGCGGTTGCGCAGGCGTTTGTGGATGTGTTGGAGCAGCCAGCGATGATGGTCGCTGAAGAAGAAGCCCAGCTTGCGGGTCGAGGTGCTGTCCAACGGTGGCTATCCAGTTGTGAGTGTGAATCGTTCTCAATGGTAGCCGGGAGGTTCGTCGTCTCGCAATGGGGCATGGCACAACAATTCGCGCCGCTGCCGCTGCCTGCGCAGCGGCGCGCGCTGCCGCATCAGGCCGCAGCTTCCTGGCCTGCGAACAGGGTCAGCCCCAGTTGGCGGGCTTGTGGCAGGAGGGTGGCGGGGGCTGCGCCTTCACTGTCGGTGAACAGGGTCGAACTGCTGACCCGGGCACCGCAGTAGTCGAAAATGCCGTGCTCGATCTGCACGCGCATGGCCTCGCCATAGCCATGGCGCTCGAAGGTGCCGGCATCGGCGCCGGCCACGCCGACCAGGTGCGCGGTCATACCGTGCAGCAGTTTGGTGGTGGTGCCGTCGGCGGCCTGGTCGAAGGCCCAGCCGTTGCTGAACACCCGCTCGACCCAGCCTTTGAGCAGGGCCGGCAGCGACCACCAGTAGATGGGGTAGACCATGACCACGGTGTCGGCCCGCTCGATGCGCGCCTGTTCGGCCAGTACATCGGCCGGTGGCTTGCCAAGGCGACGGTGCACGGCGTGGTCGGCCAGGCCGAAGCGTGGGTCGAAGCCTTCGCTGGCCAGGTCGGCGAACTCGCTGGTATGGCCGACGGCGCGCAGGCCCTCGGCGATCTGCTGGGCGAGGGCGTGGGTGAGGGAGTCGGGGTCGTGGTGACCGATGACGATCAGGGCATGCATGGTAGGAATCTCCAGAATCAGGATGCAGGGACACCGGGAGCGTTATATACTCGAGGTAAGTTACGTTTAGTAAGTTACTTTTGGTAGGTAAGCGATGTCAAGCGAGGAAAAGACCGCGCCACGCAAACGCCTGTCCCGCGAGGAGCGCCGGCGCCAGTTGCTGGACGTGGCCTGGCGGCTGGTACGCGAGGAGGGCACCGATGCCCTGAGCCTGGGGCGCCTGGCCGAGCAGGCCGGGGTGACCAAGCCGGTGGTGTACGACCACTTCGAAACCCGCAACGGCTTGTTGTTGGCGCTGTACCAGGAGTACGACGCCCGCCAGACGGCCATGCTCGACAAGGCCTTGGCCGGCTGCCCGGCGGGCCTGCCGGAGCGGGCCAGGGTGATTGCCGAGGCCTATGTGGACTGCGTGGCGACCCAGGGTCGGGAGATCCCCGGGGTCAGCGCCGCGCTGGCCGGCTCGCCGGAGCTGGAGGCGCTCAAGCGCGGCTATGACGGGCCGTTCATGGACAAGTGCCGCGAAGCGCTGTTGCCGTTCGCGCCGGGTGGCGATATCGGCGTGGCCGGGCTGCGGGTGCTGGTGGGTGCGGCGGATGCCTTGTCCCTGGCGGCGGCGGCCGGAGAGCTGGGTGCTGAAGCCGCCAAGCGCGAGCTGCAGGCGACCATCGTGGCGATGGTCCTGCGACAGTAGCGCAGCGTCCTGCGCTACCTGAGCGGCGCCGCGTAGCCCTGGCGCAGGTCCACGGCCCAGCCGTCGAGCACGGCCTTGACGTTGTCGGCCGTCATCACCTGGCGGTCGTTATCCAGCGGTACGCCGTTACCTGCGAGCATCGCCTCGCCGACCACCTTGCCGCTGGTGCCCGCCTCGAACGACAGCTCGCTGGCGATCGCGCTGTCCCGGTCGCGAATGCCCGCGGCGCTGCTCACCCCGGCCGCGACCAGGGTGATCGGCAGCCACTCGTAGAACCGTAGGCCCTGGGTGTCGGCGCTGATGCGGGTGATGGCCGGCCTGACCACCAGGGTGTTCGGGCCGGGCCTGTCTACCACGGTCATGACCTTGCCCAGTTCGTTGCGCAGTACCGCGTCGTAGTAGTGGGTGATGCTGGCGAGGGTGGCCTGGGGAATGCGCGTGCTTGGCTCGGGTGTCGGGTAGAACCGGCTGGGTGCCAGGTACACCTCGATATAGCGGCCCCGTGGCCATTTCGGGTCGGCCCAGCTGAGCACCGTCCCGCCTGAAGGTGCCTGGTGCGGGGTGAGCAGGCCATAGTCCTTGAGATAACCGGTGGGGGCCGGCTTGTTGCTGCCACACGCGGACAGGCCCAGCGTGGACGTCAGCACCAGTGCCAGAAGGTGACGCCGACTCATGGGTGGCGAACCTCGCGCCGGGTCGGGAGGGCCGCTTGCAGGTGGGGCACGTCCTGCGATGTCTGGATGCGCAACTGCCCGCGCGCCATCAGCCAGTGCACGAGGTCACGGACGGGAACGGTGTGGCTGTACTCGACCCATTCGCCAAAAGCCGGGTCATAGTGTTCGAAATATCGGCGCAGGGTGACGTAGCCCTGTTCGTTTGCCAGCTCCAGGCTTTCCTGCTGCACGATCAGGGAGCCCGTTTGTCCGCGCTGGGTGTTGCGCTGACT
This sequence comes from Pseudomonas carassii, assembly GCF_036324045.1. Taxonomy (NCBI): domain Bacteria; kingdom Pseudomonadati; phylum Pseudomonadota; class Gammaproteobacteria; order Pseudomonadales; family Pseudomonadaceae; genus Pseudomonas; species Pseudomonas carassii. The sequence goes on from NZ_JAZDCT010000051.1 coordinate 15,912, forward strand.
GAGGATCAGGGACGTGGAACCCTCATGCCCATCGGTGCTGTTGCGGCTGTCGACTATCTTCATGGGGAACCCTCGGTAGTGGAAGGCCAGCAGGGTGAAGGGCCATCGTTGCCAGGTGATGTCTGCTTTGTGTCGGGCATGACGAAATATTGCGCGATTGAAATAAATGACCCGCGTGGCGCAATGGTTTTAGATACGCCTTTTTTCGGACCGGTATGACCGTGAGCAGACTGTTGATCGTCGATGACGACGTGGAAATCCTCGCCTTGCTGAAGCAGTTCTTCGTCCAGCACGGTTACGAGGTGGACCTGGCCGCCGAGGGGCAGGCGATGTGGGCCGCCATCGCCCGGCAGCGCCCGGATGCGATCATCCTCGACCTGATGCTGCCCGGCGAAAGCGGCCTGGGCCTGTGCCAGAAGCTGCGTGCGCAGCTTGGGGTACCGGTCATCATGCTCACCGCCATGGCCGAGCTGAGCGACCGCATCATTGGCCTGGAACTGGGCGCCGACGACTACCTGACCAAGCCGTTCGATCCACGTGAACTGCTGGCCCGCCTGCGCGCCGTGCAGCGCCGGGTCGGAGAGCAGCCACCGCGTGGCGAGGCGGCGCGGCCGGTGATCGGTTTCGCCGGTTGGCAGCTGGATATCACCTGTCGCGAACTGCGCTCGCCCGAGCGGGTGATGGTGCCGCTGTCCGGTGCCGAGTTCGATTTGCTGGTGGTGTTTCTCGAGCACCCGCAGCGCATCCTTACCCGCGAGCAATTGATCGACCTGACCCGTGGTCACGGTCATGACGCCTTCGACCGCAGCATCGACGTGCAGGTCAGCCGCCTGCGGCGCAAGATCGAGCCCGACAGCAAGCGCCCGGACCTGATCCGCACGGTGCGCAATGGCGGCTACCTGTTCAGCGCCACGGTGACCCGCTCGTGATCCGTCGCCTGCTGGGCCGCGATACCCTGCGCAAGCGCATCGCCCTGACCATCTTCAGCGCATTGCTCGCCTCGCTGGCGTTCAATGCCCTGTTCGTCCAGGTCGCCGGCAGTTGGGCACGCCCGCCCATCGACCGCACCGGCCTGCTCGAACAGATCGCCGTGACCACCCGGGTGATCGAGACCGCGCCGGCGACGCTGCGCGGGCGGCTGGCCGAGGCGGCGAGCACGCCAACGCTGCGGGTGACCTGGAGCACCCGGCGAGACGACTTTGGCCTGCCTGGCCCGGGCACCATGCTCAATGCCGGGCAGGTGCCGACGATGGCCCAGCTGCTGGGGCCTTCGCGGCCGATCGAAGTGTACAACCCGGACGATTGGCCCGCGGGCAGCGCCGAGGCGCACTATGTGGCGCTGGTCGCGCTGGCCGATGACAGCTGGCTGCTGTTCGTGCCGCCGGAGCGCAGCTGGGGCCTGAGCGTGACGGCGCGCCTGGCGGTGGTCATCGGCCTGGGGCTGGTGGCGACCCTGCTGGTGGCCTGGCTCGCCACCCGCCAGCTGGCCGCGCCACTGCAACGCTTCGCCAGCGCGGCGCGGCGCTTTGGTGGCGACCTGCAGGCGCCGCCCATTGCCATCGAGGGCCCCGAGGAAATCCGCCAGGCGATCATTGCCTTCAATACCATGCAGGCACAGATCCAACACTTTATCCGCGAGCGCACCCACATGCTCGCGGCCATCTCTCACGACCTGCGCGCGCCATTGACGCGCATGCGTCTGCGCAGCGAGTTCATGGAGGATCTGGACCACCAGCGCAAGCTGATCCGCGACGTCGACGAGATGCAGACGATGATCAACGAGGCCCTGGCGTTTTTCCGCGAAGGCACGCAGTTGGAGCAGCGCACGGCCTACGACCTCTCAGAGCTGTTGCAGACCCTGGTCGACGACTATCGTGACCAGCACATGGACGTCGCCTTCAAGGGACCGGCGCATCTGGTGCATGAAGGTCGTCCCTTGGCGACCAAGCGGGTGATCGTCAACCTGCTGGAAAATGCCATGAAGTATGCCCGTGACCCGCAGATAACGCTGCGCCGCACGGCTCACCTGATCGTCATCGAGGTTCGCGACAGTGGGCCAGGTATTCCCGAGGAGGCCTTGCAGCAGGTGTTCGAGCCGTTCTACCGGCTGGAGGGCTCGCGCAACCGCGATACCGGCGGTGTCGGCCTCGGCCTCTCGGCCGCCCGTGCCAGCGTGCGCGAGCAGGGCGGCGAGCTGACCTTGCGCAATCGCGTTGGCGGTGGGCTGGTGGCGCGGGTCGAACTGCCCGATGGCGGTTGAGCGGGTCAGTACACCCAGACCTCGACCCGGCGGTTGCGCAGGCGCCCTTGCTCCAGGTCGTTGCCGGCTACTGGCAGTTCGTCGCCCATGCCCGCCACGTCTCTGACTTGCACCCCGGCCCGGGCCAGCTCGCGGCGCACTGCCATGGCCCGCAGGCGCGACAGCAGCGCGGCGCGGCCCGGGGTTTCCTTGGGGTCGCCGAAGCCCACCAGCACCACCTTGCCCTGCAACTTGCCGGCCTGGCGCAGGTAGTCGCCGACCCGCTGCACATCGCGCAGGGCCTTGTTGTCGAGGCCGGCGCTGCCCTCCTGAAAGCGGAAGTTCACGCTCAGGCGCTGGGCCTCGCCGGCCAGCGCCCGATAGCGCGGTGGCATGTCGGCCTGGGCCGCGACCTGCTGTGGCTTGATCTGCTGGGAAACGAAGCCCTGTTCGGCGACGATGGCCTGGCCGCCGGGGCTCTGGGCGAATTCGGCGAGGGCCCTGGCTTGTGCCGTGGGGTGGGCGGGGAGGTAGAAGAACAGGCGCCGCGACAGCGGGTAGTCTTCACTGGCCACCAGGGCACGGCTGGGTGGCAGCGCCGGGGCGTCACCCTCGGCCACGGCCAGCGGCTTGGCCCGGTGGACCGTGGCCAGGCCGCTGAAGCCGATGGCCTGGCGGTCGGCCATGACCTGGGCGGCCAGTTCGTCGGCGGACTCGAAGCGCCGCGCCTGGGAGGCCAGTGTCGCTTGCTGAGGGGTAAGCACCAGGGCCTTGAAGGTTTCGAAGGTGCCGGAGCGATCATCGCGGGCATACAGGTGGATCGCCCCGCCGGGCACGCCCAGCTGTTCCCAGCGCTGCAACTGGCCGGAGAACACCTGGGCCAGTTGCTCGGTGGTCAGTTGCGTGAGCGGGTTGTCCGGGTGAACGATCACCGCCACGCCATCCAGGCCGATCACCTGTTCCGAGCCTGCGCCGCGCAGGTTGCCCAGGGCCTGCAACTGTTGTGCCTCGCTGTCGCTGATCGGCCGCGAGGCCGCGGCCAGGTCGGCCTCGCCCCGGGCCAGCGCGGCAAAGCCGGTGCTGGTGCCGTGGGCGGCGATGTCGATGCGCACGGGCTGGCCGTCTGAACCGACGGCGTGGACTTCGGTCTCGTTGGTCGTGGCGCCGGGGTGGCGCTCGATGGCGCTTGCGCCCTGGGCCTGCAGCAGGCCCTGCACCAGGGCGGGGGCAAGGGCCGCGCCGATGGTGTTGGAGCCCTGGATACGCAGCAGCGCGGGCCCGGCGCAGGCCAGGCCCGGGAGCAGGCACAGCAGAAGGAGAAGCAGGCGAGGCATGCCGGAGACCTATGGCACAGAGTTGCGCCGCAGATTACGACAGTTGCTTGACCGAAAGATGACAGCGCCCTGGCAGGCGCTGCCAGTTTCTTGCAACCCAGCTCAGCGCCCCTCCGGCACGATGATCCCGACCGGCGTCTCGGCCGCCCGGCGGCGGGCCACGCAGTAGTACAGCACGCTCGGCACCACCAGGCCGATCAGCCACGATACGTCCACGCCGCCCAGGTGCGCGACCATGGGCCCTGTGTACAGCTTGGTGTCGATGAACGGCATCTGCACCAGCACGCCGAAGGTGTACACGCCGATGCCCGGCCAGTTCCAGCGCCCGTAGCGGCCTTCAGGGTCGGCCAGCGCCGGGATGTCGTAGCGCTCCTTGGTGATGAAGTAGTAATCCACCAGGTTCACCGCGCTCCACGGCACGAAGAAGGTCAGCAGGAACAGGATGAACGACTTGAACGCGCTGAGGAACGAATGTTGGCCGAGCAGGGCGACCAGGGTGGCGGCGCCGACGATGCCGAGCACGAATACCAGGCGCTGGATTCGGCTGATCTGCAGGTGGCCCCGGAAGCCGCTGATGATCGTGGCGATGCACATGAAGCTGCCGTAGCTGTTGAGGGTGGAGATGGTCACCTTGCCGAAGGCGATGCTGAAGTACAGCAGCGCCGCCGTGGTGCCGGCGCCGCCCAGGCCGACGATGTAGGCCACTTCGCGCCCGGAGAACTGGCCGCCGGCGATGGCCGCTGCGAACACGCCGAGAATCATCGAGGCCTGGGCGCCGATCACCGAGCCCAGGCCGGCGGCGAGGAAGGTCTTGAGCGGCGAGGTATGGCTGGGCAGATAGCGCGAGTAGTCGGCCACGTACGGGCCGAAGGCGATCTGCCAGGACGCCGCCAGCGACACCGCCAGCAGGAAACTGGCCCAGCTGAAGTGGCGGTTGTCGAGCAGCTGGCCGATGTCGGCGAGCATCAGGATACGGCTGAACAGGTAGACGAAGGCGATGATCCCCAGCACGCTGGCCACACGCCCGATCCAGTGAATCACCCGGTAACCGGCCAGGGTCGCCAGCACGATCACCCCGGCGAAGATCAGAATGCCGGCGCTGTCGCTGATGCTCAGCAACTGGCCGATGGCCTGGCCGGACAGCACCGTGCCGGTGGCGGTGAAGCCCAGGTACATCAGGCACACCAGGGCCATGGGGATGGCCGCGCCGTATACGCCGAACTGCACCCGGCTGGAAATCATCTGCGGCAGCCCCAGGCGCGGCCCCTGGGCGGCGTGCAGGGCCATCACCGCGCCACCGACCAGTTGCCCGAGCAGCAGGCCGATCAACGACCAGAACACATCGCCGCCCAGCACCACGGCCAGGGCGCCGGTGACGATCGCGGTGATCTGCAGGTTGGCTCCCAGCCACAGGGTGAATTGACTGTAGACGCGTCCATGGCGTTCAGACTCGGGGATGTAGTCGATCGAGCGGCGCTCGATCACGGGTTTGCTGGGCATCGGGGAGGGCTCCGCTTCGTTGTTTTTGTGAAGGGCGGCGGCTATCGGCGGGACGCAGGGCGGATGGCCGAAATTCGATATGAGCATGTATATACAAGTCTGGTCAAGTGAAGCTTGAGCAGGGTTTTCGAGGTTATTCCGCAGCCATCACAGCCGACTGTTGCGCAAGGCTGGCGCGCAACTGTGCTGGTCCAAGGCAGCGCGATGCCCTTATGCTGTAACCAAATATGTCTATAACAAGCCTGAAGAAGGAATGCGTGCCATGCCACTCAAGGACTTGCTGATCGCCCTGGTGGTGATCATCGCCTGGGGCGTCAATTTCGTGGTCATCAAGGTCGGCCTCGACGGCCTGCCGCCGATGCTGCTGGGGGCATTGCGCTTTCTGCTGGTGGCCTTTCCGGCGGTGTTCCTCATCAAGCGCCCGAACCTGCCCTGGGGTTGGTTGATCGCCTACGGCGCGACCATCTCCCTGGGCCAGTTCGCCTTCCTGTTCCAGGCCATGGCCAGTGGCATGCCGCCGGGGCTGGCTTCGCTGGTGCTGCAGTCTCAGGCGTTCTTCACCCTGGGCTTTGCCGCGCTGTTCCTTGGCGAGCGACTGCGCCTGGCCAGTGTGCTGGGATTGCTGGTGGCCGCCGGCGGCCTGGCAGTGATCGGCAGCGAGGACAGTGGCCATGTGCCGTTGCTCGCACTGGTGCTGACCCTGTGCGGCGGCGCCATGTGGGGCATGGGCAACATCATCACCCGGCGCTTCGGCAAGGTCGACCTGGTCGCCCTGGTGATCTGGGGCGGGCTGATCCCGCCGTTGCCGTTCCTGGCGCTGTCCTGGTGGCTGGAAGGGCCCGAGCGCATCGGCCATGCCTTGGCCAACATCGGTTGGAGCTCGGTGCTGGCCCTGGCCTACCTGGCCTTCGTCGCCACCATGGTCGGCTACAGCCTCTGGAGCACCCTGTTGTCGCGCCACCCGGCGGGCAAGGTGGCGCCGTTCTCGCTGCTGGTGCCGGTGGTCGGCCTGAGCTCCTCGGCCCTGTTGCTGGGCGAGCGCCTGAGCGAGGCCCAGGGCTGGGGCGCGCTGCTGGTGATGCTCGGGCTGCTGATCAATGTGTTCGGGCCGCGGCTGGGGTTGCGGCTGCGCGCGGCCACCGCGCGCTGAAGGCCGATGCGCGCCACGTCACACCAGCAAGGCCGACCAGGCCGACACCAGCAGCAGTCCGGCCAGGCCCTGATTGAATACCCGCAGCGCCTGGGGCGAGTGTAACCAGCGGGCGCTGCCGATACCCATCAACGCCCACGCGGTCATGCTCGGCAGGGCGATCAGCAGGAACACCAGGCTCAACCACCACATCGGCAGTGCCGGGCCGGCGAACAGGCCGACCATTGCCACCGCCGTCACCCACACCTTGGGATTGACCACCTGCAGGATCGCCGCGCTCAGCGGGCCCAGGCCGCTATCGCTGCCCGCCTGCAGCGGCGCACCGGCACTGCGCAGCATCTTCCAGGCCAGCCAGCTGAGCCACAGGGCGCCCACCCAACTCATGACCTGCTGCGCCAGCGGGTAGCGCAGCAACAACTCGCCCAACCCCAGGCCCACCAGCAGCACCACTGCCGCCGCCGCGCAGCAGGCCGTCACGATCGGCGCCAGGCTGGCGCGCAGGCCGCGTTGAGCTCCGTGGGCGAGAATCAGCAGATTGGTCGGCCCGGGGCTGATGCTGGCGGCCAGGGCGAAGAAAATGAAGGGCAATAGCGTGTGCGACATGGTCAAGGCTCCGGATGATCGAAGCGTCATGGTCGCGGTGGGCGCGGGTTCAGTCTGGAAGGTTTGAGCAGCGCTTGCGGTAATCCGCCGGGGTCAGTCGGTAGGCGCGGCGGAACCAGCGGCCCAGATGGCTCTGGTCGGCAAAGCCCAGGGAGGTGGCGACGCTGGCCGGCGTTTCACCCAGAGCCAGCCGCCGCCGTGCACGGGCCAGGCGCAGCTGGATCAGGTAGGCATGGGGCGCCAGGCCGAAAGCCGCCTTGAACGCCCGGGTCAGGCGGAAGCGGTCGACGCCACACACCTGCGCCAGCTCAACCAGGCTGATGTCCTGGTCCAGGTGCGCGTACAGGTAATCGCGGGCGACCTGGGCGCACAGCGGCAAGCGCGGATCGGGGTCCAGGCGTTTGCGCCAGTGCAGGTGGCCGGTGAGGCAGGCCAGCAGGTCGTCCAGGGCGGTCTGGCGGACGATGCGCAGGTCGTTGTAATGCACCGTCTCGAAGGCCCGGGCGGTGGCAACGGCTAGACGCGGATCCTGGTGCAGCAGGGTGCCGAAGCTGGGCAGGGCGCCCGAGGGCGCGTGTTCGAACAGGGCGCGCAGTTCGGTTTCCAGCCAGTTGGCATCCAGGTACAGGGTCGAGTAGGTGAACCCCTCCACGGTCGGCGCATGGCCGTCGTGCAGGTCACCCGGCTCGAGCACGAACACCTGGCCGGGGGTGCTGTTGTGGCGTTGGCGACGGCAGTTGAACTGCTGTACGCCCTGTTCGGTCACCCCGACCAGGAAGCTGTCGTGCCAGTGCGGGTCGTAGGCATGGCCGGTGAAATGGGCGCGGACCGACTCGATGCCGGTGTCGGCGTCCTGTCTGAGGTCGATCCAGTTGTTCATGGGCGTGGGCCGTGCGGGGGGCGGTAGACGACCTTAACGCAGAAACGGCCCGGGCGTTTAGAACGATTGTGCAGCCCTGTCAGCGCTGGGCGAACGCCAGGTTGATGCCAAGCCCGGCGAACGAGGCGGCGAAGCTGCGCCGTAGCCAGGCCTGCACCTGGGGCGAGTCGATCACGGCGCGGCGGAACAGGTGGGCGAGCAGGCCGTAGATCACGAAGACGACGAAGGTCATGGCCATGAACACCGCGCTCAGGCCGAGCATCTGCACGGTCGCGGAACCGGCCTGGGGGCTGATGAACTGCGGCAGGAAGGCGAGGAAGAACAGCGTCAGCTTGGGGTTGAGGATGTTCAGCAGGCAGGCCTTGAGCACCAGCTGGCCGGCGCTGGCTGGGGTGGCCTGGGTGTCCACGGTGAAGGCCGCGCGGTCGCGCCAGGTGGCATAGGCCAGGTACAGCAGGTAGGCGACGCCGGCGAACTTCAGGCCCTGGAAGGCCAGGGCGCTGGTGTGCAGCAAGGCCGAGAGGCCCAGCACCGAGGCCAGCAGGTGCGGGACGATACCCAGGGTGCAACCGCTGGCGGTCCACAGGCAGGCGCGGCGCCCGGCCACCAGGGCGCTGGAGACGGTGAGGATGACCCCGCTGCCGGGAATCAGCACGATGATCAGCGCGGTAACGAGAAACTCCAGGCTCGGCATGAATGACAGCTCCTTGCAGTCGGGGGTGGATGCACTATACGCCCGGCGACAGCGGCTGCAACATGCCCTCCGGGCGCAGCGTGGCGAAGCGCTCGCGCAGCCACAGGTGCAACTGGGCCACCGCCGGGGTGAGCTGCTTGCGGTGCGGGCATACCAGGGTCACCGGGGTCAGCTCGCCGGGGTGTTCGGGCAGCAGGACCTCCAGCTCGCCGGCGGCGACATTGGCGCTGACATCCAGCCACGACTTGTAGACGATGCCTTCGCCTTCCAGCGCCCAGCGCCGCACCACGTCGGCGTCGTCGCTGAACAGCGGCCCGCGCACCTGCACGGTGCGGTTGCCCAGCCGCCATTTGTCGTAGACCCGGCTCTGCTGCAGGTACAGCAGGCAGTCGTGCTGCTGCAGGTCGTCGGGGCTGCCCGGCCGGCCATGGCGGGCCAGGTAGTCGGGCGAGGCCACCAGCACCCGACGGTTCCACGGCGCCAGGGGCAAGGCGATGTAGTTGGCGTCTTCGTTCTGGCCGTAGCGGATGGCGACATCCACCGGGTCGCGGTAGAGGTCGGCCAACTGGTCGGAGAGAAAGAAGCGCAGGTTGAGCCCTGGGTGCTCGCGGCGAAACGCGCTGAGCCAGGGCCGCAGCAGGTTGCGCCCCATGTCTGACGGCGCCGCCACCTGCAGCACGCCGCGCAGGCAGCTGTGGCTGCCGTGCAGGTCCTCGCGGCCCTGGCGCAGGGCATCGAGCACGCGCTGGGCGGTGGGCAGGTACAGCTCGCCCTCGGCGGTCAGGCGCAGGCTGCGGGTGGTGCGGGCGAACAGGCGCACATCCAGTTCGCGTTCCAGGCGCTTGATCGCCGCCGCCACCTGGCCGGGCAGCAGGTCGGCCTCGTGGGCCGCGGCGGTAAAGCTGCCCAGGGCGCTGGCACGGGCGAACAGTTCAAGGTCGTTGATGCGCAGCATTTTCACTCCGGGGATGAAAGTGTTGCTGCATTGTGCTGGTTTTTCTTTGCCGCCGGGAAGATAAGATGCGGCTCATTCACGATCCCTTTAAGGAATTGCCGTAGATGGATACCGTTGCCCTCGCCAAACGCCGTTACACCACCAAAGCCTACGACGCCAGCCGCAGGATTCCCCAGGCCACCATCGATGCGTTGCTTGAGCAGTTGCGCCACAGCCCGTCCTCGGTCAACTCGCAGCCCTGGCACTTCGTCGTGGCCGACAGCGCCGAAGGCAAGGCGCGCCTGGCCAAGGCCACCGACGAGCGTTTCGCCTACAACAGCCCGAAGCTGCGCGACGCCTCCCATGTGATCGTGTTCGCCGCCCGCACCAACATGACTGAAGCCCACCTGCAGGCGGTGCTGGCGCAGGAGGCCGCTGACGGGCGCTTCCGCACCGAACAGGCCCGTGATGGCCAGGACCAGACCCGCCGCGGCTACGTCGACCTGCACCGCCATGACTTCAAGGACCTGCAGCACTGGATGGAGAAGCAGGTCTACCTGGCCTTGGGCACCGCACTGCTGGGCGCCGCCGCCCACGGCCTGGACGCCACGCCGATCGAAGGCTTCGACGCCAAGGCCCTGGACGCCGAACTGGGCCTGCGCGAGCAGGGCTTCACCAGCGTGGTGCTGCTGAGCCTGGGCTATCGCAGCGAGGAGGATTTCAATGCCGGGCTGAGCAAGTCGCGGTTGGCGGCGGCGGAGGTGTTTACTTTTCTGTGATTGACGGTAGGTAGTCCCGCTTAACTGGGGCAGCGTTGCAGCCAGTAATGCTGACGGTGAGCGGGCTTCTTCGATGCGACTCGACTAGCCAGGCCGGATCACCTTCTATCATGACGCCGCCAAGGCTCCTCGTGTCTCCCTGGTGTGGCACCAGTCTCGATGATCGACGAAGACGACAGACTTCATTGCAACTCAGCCAGTGGAGCGGTTTGTGGAGCCGTTCGCGATTCGTGGTCTATCGCTTCTGGCCACTTGACCTCTGCTCCCAGACGCTTGGCGAACTGATACCAGAGGAGAAGGTTGTGATCTTCATTGTGTGGGGCAGGTGAAACAGCATCGAGACCCTGTTGCATGTAAGTGCAGATGTAGGCCCAGATGGACTCTTCCCCATACGTA
>NZ_JAZDCT010000052.1:0-26314 GCF_036324045.1 Pseudomonas carassii
CAGGTCTTATTCGTCGTCGTCGAAGTTGTACATGCCCGGCGCGAGGTTCTCGAAGCGGGTGTACTTGCCGATGAACGCCAGGCGCACGAAGCCGATGGGGCCGTTACGCTGCTTGCCGATGATGATCTCGGCCACGCCCTTGTGCTCGGTCTCGGGGTGATACACCTCGTCACGGTAGACGAACATGATCACGTCGGCGTCCTGCTCGATCGCACCCGATTCACGAAGGTCGGAGTTGACCGGACGCTTGTTGGGGCGCTGCTCCAGGGAGCGGTTGAGCTGCGACAGGGCAATCACCGGGCAGTTGAATTCCTTGGCCAGCGCCTTGAGCGAGCGGGAGATCTCGGAAATCTCGTTGGTCCGGTTGTCACCGGCCGAACCCGGAATCTGCATCAGCTGCAGGTAGTCGACCATGATCATGGCGATCTCGCCATGCTCGCGGGCCAGCCGGCGGGTACGCGCACGCATCTCCGAGGGGCTGATACCGGCGGTGTCGTCGATGAACAGCTTGCGGTCGTTGAGCAGGTTCACCGCCGAGGTCAGGCGCGGCCAGTCATCGTCATCCAGCTGGCCGGAACGCACCTTGGTCTGGTCGATCCGCCCGAGCGACGAGAGCATACGCATGATCAGCGATTCACCGGGCATCTCGAGGGAGAACACCAGCACCACCTTGTCGCTGCGCAACACGGCGTTTTCCACCAGGTTCATGGCGAAGGTGGTCTTGCCCATCGACGGACGGCCGGCGACGATGATCAGGTCGGCTGCCTGCAGGCCGCTGGTCTTCTCGTCCAGGTCGGTGAAACCGGTGGACACGCCGGTGATGTCGCTGTCGGAGTTGAACAGCGTGTCGATGCGGTCGATGGCCATGGTCAACAGCTCGTTGACCCCCACCGGGCCACCGGTCTTCGGCCGCGCCTCGGCGATCTGGAAGATCTGCCGTTCGGCGTCGTCGAGGATCTCCTCGGCGTTGCGCCCCTGGGGGTTGAAGGCGTTGTCGGCGATGTCGGTGCTGATGCTGATCAGCTGACGCAACGTGGCCCGCTCGCGGATGATCGCGGCGTAGGCCTTGATGTTGGCCACCGACGGGGTGTTCTTGGCCAGCTCGGCCAGGTACGCCAGGCCGCCGACCTGGGTGGAAACGCCTTCCTTGTCCAGTTGCTCGTGCAGGGTCACCACGTCGAACGGCTGGTTCGCGTCCACCAGCTTGTGAATGGCGCGAAAGATCAGGCGGTGGTCATGCCGGTAGAAATCGCCGTCCGACACCTGGTCCAGCACCCGCTCCCAGGCGTTGTTGTCCAGCATCAGGCCACCGAGCACGGCCTGTTCGGCCTCGATGGAATGCGGCGGCACCTTCAGGGCGGCGGTTTGCAGGTCGAGCTGTTCGGGGGTGGTGATCTCGTTCATGGCCACGAAAGAATTCTGGGGGATGAAAAAGACAAAGGGCACGGCCTGTTCAACACAGGACCGTGCCCGATGTTAACCGCCTGACCCACAGGGAGCCAGCCGGTCAGCGCAGCTTAGGCAGCTACGACGACCACACGTACGGTGGCTTCAACGTCGCTGTGCAGGTGCACGGCTACGTCGTATTCGCCAACCTGACGGATGGTGCCGTTCGGCAGACGAACTTCAGCCTTGGCCACTTCAACGCCGGAGGCGGTCAGGGCATCAGCGATGTCGTGGGTGCCGATCGAACCGAACAGCTTGCCTTCGTCGCCAGCGGTGGCAGTGATGGTCACTTCCAGCTCGGCCAGTTGGGCAGCGCGGCTTTCAGCCGAAGCTTTCTTCTCTGCGGCGGCTTTTTCCAGCTCGGCGCGGCGCTCTTCGAACGCGGCCTTGTTGGCGGCGTTGGCAACGGTGGCCTTGCCGAATGGCAGCAGGAAGTTACGGCCGTAGCCGGACTTGACTTTAACGATGTCGCCCAGGTTGCCCAGGTTGGCGACTTTTTCCAGCAGGATCAGTTCCATTTGGTAAAACCTCTTAACTTTTAACCTTCACCGTTCGCGGAGTCGTCACCCTGTGAAGGGGACTTGCGACCGCGAAAATCAATCAGGCTGTCGACAATGGCCAAAACCACGAGCAACGGATACATCAGCTGCATGAGCAGCGGCAGCGTCACGTACATCCCCACCAGCCAGAACCCGGCCAGTCGCCGCTGCGCCACCAGCCCGTGAATCAGGGCGATGCCAGCGAGCAGCAGCACCAGGCTGGACGCCGTGGCGAGGACGATGAACTGCGAGCCGAGGAACGGACCGAGCACCATCAACGACACCAGCACCAGCATCGGCACCAGTGGCAGCCTCAGCTCGCGAAACTCGCGACCGAAACCGCCGGGGTTGTACAACGCCGCCTGCCAATAGCGCGCCAGCATCAGAGCCAGCAGGCTGAACAGCTGCAGCATTACCGCACTGGAAGCGACCAGCAAAGGGCCGATCAGCTCACCAGGTAGTACCGGTTGGCCCTCGATCTGCGGCAGGGCTTTTTCAAGCGCCTTGGCCAGCACCTCGAAGGTTTCGCGCATCACCGCGTCCAGGATCAGGCTGTACAGCAAGCCTAATGCGACACTGGACAGCAGCACCCGGGTCCAGGAATGCCCGGCCCGCAACAAGGCGGCCAGACTCAGCGTTCCCAACAGCACCAGCAAGGTGCTCAGTTCGCCGAAGTACGCCAGGATCATCGCTGGCAAAAGGCCCCAGGCGATGATCGATGACGCGTCCTTGAACCCGCGCCGCAGGAACACCAGGCTCCCGGCGGCGGCACTCAACCAGAACAGCAGCGGCAGTACCGCGCTGATGACCACCACCAGGGTGGCCTGCACACGACCGCGCATGATGAAACTTGCCAACGCTCGCATGCCTATCCCTTGCTACTTAGTCGACGACCCGGTCTCAGCGGCCGTGGCTGTCGGTGTAGGGCAGCAGGGCCAGGAAGCGGGCGCGCTTGATAGCGGTAGCCAGCTGACGCTGATAACGAGCTTTGGTACCGGTGATGCGGCTTGGAACGATCTTGCCGGTTTCGGATACGTAAGCTTTCAGGGTGTTGAGATCTTTGAAGTCGATCTCTTTCACGTCTTCAGCAGTGAAGCGGCAGAATTTACGACGACGGAAGAAACGTGCCATGTGATTGGCTCCTCAAAAGGTCCGTGGATTACTCGTCAGCGTTATCGCTGTTGTCGCTGTCATTGCTGTCGTCGCCTTCGGCGCCATCAGCATGCTCAGGACGTTCGCGACGCTCACGGCGCTCGCTGCGGTTCTCTTCGGCCTTGAGCATCTCGGACGGGCCGGTAACGGCTTCGTCACGACGGATGACCAGGTTACGGATCACGGCATCGTTGTAGCGGAAGTTGTCTTCCAGCTCGGCCAGGGCCTTGCCGGTGCACTCAACGTTCAGCATCACGTAGTGAGCCTTGTGAACATTGTTGATTGCGTAGGCCAGTTGACGACGGCCCCAGTCTTCCAGACGGTGGATCTTGCCGCCGTCTTCTTCGATCAGCTTGGTGTAACGCTCAACCATGCCGCCGACTTGCTCGCTCTGGTCCGGGTGAACCAGGAAGATGATTTCGTAATGACGCATGAATGCTCCTTACGGGTTAGTAGTCTGCCAGCGAATCTGGTCAGACAAGGAGTGAATGACACTGTAAGTCTTGCCCCGGCGTGTAGGCGCATGCGCACCGGCCAGCTGGCAAGGGGCGCAATTGTAGAGAAGGCCGGGGGGACAAGCAAGGTGATTGGCGAATATTTGAACAGCCGGAAACATATTCGAAAACTGTTCAGCCCATTCGCGGGCAAGCCCGCTCCCACAGGTTGCCTGCATGCCAGGGGCAGCAGTAGACCTGTGGGAGCGGGCTTGCCCGCGAAGAGGCAGGTACAGGCGATGAATCAGCGCTTGATCTGACGCTGCCTCACGGCCTCGAACAGGCACACCCCGGTCGCCACCGAGACGTTCAGGCTGCTGACGCTGCCCGCCATCGGCAGCTTGACCAGGAAATCGCAGTGCTCGCGGGTCAGCCGGCGCATGCCCTTGCCTTCAGCGCCCATGATCATCACCAGCGGGCCGGTCAGGTCCTGCTGGTAGATCTCCTGCTCGGCCTCGCCGGCCGTGCCGACCACCCACAGGCCACGCTGCTGGAGTTTTTCCAGGGTGCGGGACAGGTTGGTCACGGCCACCAGCGGAATCACTTCCGCGGCGCCGCAGGCCACCTTGCGCACCACCGGCGTGAGGGTCGCCGACTTGTCCTTGGGCACCACCACCGCCGTGGCACCGGCGGCATCGGCGGTGCGCAGGCAGGCGCCGAGGTTGTGCGGGTCGGTGACACCGTCCAGGACCAGGATCAGCGGCGGCGTCTCGGTGCGTTCGAGCAGCTCCTCGAGCATCAGTTCGCCCCATACCTGGCTCGGGCTCACCTCGGCGACCACGCCCTGGTGCACGCCCTCGACCCAGGCATCGAGCTCACGACGCTCGGCCTGGCCGACCTGGACGCGGTTTTCCGCGGCCAGGGCCAGCAAGGCCTGGATACGCGGCTCACTGCGCCCCTCGGACAGCCAGATCTGCTTGACCCGCTTGGGATGGTGCTGCAGCAGCGCCTGCACGGCATGCACACCGTAGATCTTTTCCAGCTGACTCATGACTTGCTCTTGCCCTTACGTGGCGCGCCGGACTTCGACGGCCCCTTGCGATGCTTGGTCTTGCCCGACGCCTTGGCACCCTTCTCCGCCTTGCCGCCAGCGTGAGCGCTGTGCTTGGCGTCGCTCATCAGCGCCTTCTTCATCTCGCGGCTCTTGCGCACCTCGGCGTTGCGCTGCACCGCGTCTTTCGGGAAGTACGCCTCGGCGGTCTCGCTCTTGCGGCTGCGCGGCTTGGGCGAAATCTTCGCCTCGGGCGCCGCTGCCGGCTCCGGCGCGGCCTTGCCGGCAGGCGCGGCGGACTTGCGGCCGACCGGCGCGTTGACGGTGGCCTCGGACATCTCGAAATCGATCTTGCGCTGTTCGAGGTCGACGCGCATGACCTTGACCTCGACCGTGTCGCCCAGGCGGAAGCTGCGACCGCTGCGCTCGCCCGACAGGCGGTGGTGGACCGGGTCGAAGTGGTAGTAGTCGCCCGGCAGGGCGCTGACATGCACCAGGCCTTCGACGTAGATGTCGGTCAGCTCGATGAACAGGCCGAAACCGGTCACCGCGGTGATCACGCCGGGGAAGGTCTCGCCGACACGGTCACGCATGTACTCGCACTTGAGCCAGTTGACCACGTCGCGGGTGGCCTCGTCGGCGCGGCGCTCGGTCATCGAGCACTGTTCGCCCATCTGGTCGAGGGTATTCTCGTCGTACGGGTAGATGCGCGCCTTGGGGATGCTCATGGCGCCGGCACGTTTGACGTGCGGGGTATCGACCTTGGAGCGGATCACGCTGCGGATGGCACGGTGCACCAGCAGGTCCGGGTAGCGGCGGATCGGCGAGGTGAAGTGAGTGTAGGCCTCGTAGTTCAGGCCGAAGTGGCCGTTGTTCTCGACGCTGTACACCGCCTGGCTCAACGAGCGCAGCATGACGGTCTGGATCAGGTGGAAGTCCGGACGCCCAGCGATGCTCGCCAGCAGTTGTTGGTAGTCCTTGGGTGATGGGTCCTTGCCCTTGTGCAGGGTCAGGCCCAGCTCGCCGAGGAAGGCGCGCAGTTTTTCCAGGCGCTCCGGCGGCGGACCGTCGTGCACGCGGTACAGCGCAGGCACGTTGTGCTTCTGCAGGAACTCGGCGGTGGCGACGTTGGCCGCCAGCATGCATTCCTCGATCAGCTTGTGGGCATCGTTGCGCACGGTCGGACGAATTTCGTCGATCTTGCGGTCTTCGCCGAAGATAATCCGGGTTTCCTGGGTTTCGAAGTCGATCGCGCCGCGGGTGTGACGGGCATCGACCAGCACCTTGTACAGGTTGTACAGGTTCTTCAGGTCCGGCAAGACTTCCTTGTACTCCTCGCGCAGCGCCTTGCCCTCGCGGGTGCGGGCATGCTCGAGCATGCTGCTGACCTTGTTGTAGGTCAGGCGCGCATGGGAGTGGATCACCCCTTCGTAGAACTGGTAGTCGACCATCTGGCCGGCCTTGTTCATGGTCATTTCGCAGACCATGGCCAGGCGATCGACGTGCGGGTTCAGCGAGCACAGGCCGTTGGACAGCTCCTCGGGGAGCATCGGCACCACGCGCTCGGGGAAGTACACCGAGTTACCGCGCTGCTGGGCCTCGACGTCCAGGGCCGAACCCAGGCGCACATAGCTGGAGACGTCGGCGATCGCCACGTACAGGCGCCAGCCGCCGGAGAACAGGCGCAGCTTGCCCAGCGGTTCGCAATAGACGGCGTCGTCGAAGTCGCGGGCATCCTCGCCGTCGATGGTGACGAACGGCAGATGGCGCAGGTCGACGCGCTTCTCCTTGTCCTTCTCCTCGACTTCGGAGCGGAACTTGCGCGCTTCCTTGATCACGTCCTGCGGCCAGACATGCGGGATGTCATAGCTGCGCAGGGCGATGTCGATCTCCATGCCCGGCGCCATGTAGTTGCCGATCACTTCGATCACGTCGCCCTGGGGCTGGAAGCGCGGAGTTGGCCAGTGAGTGATCTTGATCGAGACGAACTGACCGATCTTGGCACCGCCGTTGCGCCCGGCGGTGACCAGCACTTCCTGCTGGATCTTCGGGTTGTCCGGGGTCACGTAGCCGATGCCGCCTTCTTCGAAGTAGCGGCCGACCACGCTTTCATGGGCGCGGGAAATGACTTCGACCAGCACGCCTTCGCGGCGGCCACGGCGGTCGACGCCGGACACCCGGGCCAGACCGCGGTCACCGTCGAACACCAGGCGCATCTGCGCCGGGCTGAGGAACAGGTCCTCGCTGCCGTCGTCGGGGATCAGGAAGCCGAAGCCATCACGGTGGCCGGATACGCGGCCGCAGATCAGGTCGAGCTTGTCCACCGGGGCATAGGTGCCGCGCCGGGTATAGATAAGCTGACCATCGCGTTCCATGGCACGCAGGCGGCGGCGCAGGGCTTCGATCTGGTCTTCTTCATAAAGACCGAACTCCTCGGCCAGCTGTTCGCGGGCAGCCGGTTCGCCACGGTCGGCGAGGCGCTGCAGGATCAGCTCACGGCTGGGGATGGGGTTGTCGTATTTTTCCGCTTCGCGAGCGGCCTCGGGATCGAGGGATTGCCAATCGGCCATCAGAAAGGATTCACCTTGGGGTATATAGAGTGGAATTCTGGCATAGGCGTATTGAAACCGGAAATGTCAGCCTTGGACAGCCCCGGCAGTGTGTCCGTGGTGCGGCAATAGGCCTGCGGAATCAACAAGTTGAATTTTTTGAAATTTTTTTCGTTCGGGGGGTTTACAGGCATCAGGAGCGTCCGTATAGTGCGCACCACAACGACGGACAACCCCGAAGTTGTAGTAGAGATGAACGACGCTGTAAAGCATCTTGTAATCTCGAATGTGTGCCCAGGTGGCGGAATTGGTAGACGCGCTGGTTTCAGGTATCAGTGGCTTAACGGCCGTGGAAGTTCGAGTCTTCTCCTGGGCACCAAATTTTTCAAGTAACAGATGACCAAGGATCTGTTACTACTGTGTGAAAGCGAACGATAGTCGCCTTCATCAGATGATGCAAAGCTTTGCCCAGGTGGCGGAATTGGTAGACGCGCTGGTTTCAGGTATCAGTGACTTAACGGTCGTGGAAGTTCGAGTCTTCTCCTGGGCACCATACAAAAACCCACTAGCTTGCTAGTGGGTTTTTTCTTGCCTGCGATTTTTGCAACCATCGCGCGCCCTCCTCTGTAGGAGCGGCCTTGCGCGCAGCGGCCCTTGGTTTCAGATCGCCGGGGCCGCTGCGCGACCCTTTCGTGGCACAAGGCCGCTCCTACACAGATCCCATGAATTTCCCGTCATACGCCCATTTGAGAAACAATTTCGTTTACCATTGTTTCCAAATATGTAGCCGTAAGCGAGGAAGTACCCGCATGACGATCCGCCCGCAACCGCTGATGCGCACCCTGGCCGCCGCAGTTCTGAGCCTGGTGATCGGCGCTCCGGCCGCCCTGGCAGACGAACCGGTCACGCTGACGATGTACAACGGCCAGCACAAGGAGATCGGCGACGCCATCGCCAAGGCCTACGAGGCCAAGACCGGCATCCATATCAATATCCGCAAGGGCAGCAGCAACCAGCTGGCCAGCCAGATCATCGAGGAAGGCGCACGCTCGCCGGCCGACATCATCTACACCGAGGAATCCCCGCCCCTGAACAACCTGGGCGAGCTGGGCCTGCTGGCGAAGATCGATGATGCCACCGCGAACATGATGCCCAAGGAGTACGTAGGTGCGAATGGCACCTGGATGGGCATCACCGCCCGCACCCGCATCGTGGTATTCAACCCGAAGAAGATCGACGAGAAAGACCTGCCGACCACGGTCATGGACTTCGCCAATCCCGAGTGGGAAGGGCGTGTCGGCTACGTCCCCACCAGCGGCGCCTTCCAGGAACAGGCCGTGGCCATCCTGAAGATGCATGGCCGCGAAGCCACCGAAGAATGGCTGACCGGCCTGAAAGCCTTCGGCAAGACTTACACCAACAACATGGTGGCCCTCAAGGCCGTGGAAAAGGGCGAAGTCGCCGCGGTACTGGTGAACAACTACTACTGGTATGCGCTTGAGCGCGAGCGCGGCAAGCTGGACTCCAAGCTGTACTACCTGGCCGATGGCGATGCCGGCAACCTGGTCACCATTTCCGGCGCCGCGGTGGTCAAGGCCAGCAAGCACCCCAAGGAAGCCCAGGCCCTGCTCAACTGGATGGCCAGCGAAGAAGGCCAGCGGGTGATCACCCAGACCACCGCCGAGTACCCGCTGCACAAGGGCATGGTTTCTGATCGCGGCCTGAAGCCGTTCGATGAACTGCGCCCGCCGAAGATCTCGCCGGCGGACCTTGGCAATGCCGAGGAAGCCATCGAGCTCGAACGTGAGGTTGGCCTGCTCTGATGACCGCCGCCCTGCCCTCGCCCGCCTTGTCGCGCTTCGTACCGAAGCGCAAGCGACCCTCCGTCTGGGTGGTGTTGCCCGTGTTGTTCCTGGTGGCGATGAGCCTGTTGCCACTGCTTTATGTCGGGCTCAAGGCCTGGGAAGCCGGCTGGCACGAAGCCCTGCGCCTGCTCTGGCGTCCGTTTGTCTGGGGCCTGCTGCGCAACACCCTGCTGCTGATGGTCGGCGTCACCGTGCTGTGCCTGGTGGTGGGCGTGGCCCTGGCCTGGCTGCTGGAGCGCAGCGACCTGCCGGGGCGGCGCCTGTGGGGCGTGGTGCTGTGCCTGCCGTTCGCGGTGCCGTCGTTCGTCAGCAGCTTCACCTGGGTGTCGCTGAGTTCGGACTTCGAGGGCCTGGGCGGGGCCATTCTGGTGATGGCGCTGTCAAAATACCCGCTGGTGTTCCTGCCGGTGGCCGCCACCCTGCGCAACCTCGACACCTCGCTGGAGGAATCGGCGCGCACCCTGGGCTGCGGCCGCTGGGGCGTGTTCCACAAGATCACCCTACCGCTGCTCTGGCCCTCGATGCTGGGTGGCGCGCTGCTGATCGCCCTGCACATGCTGGTGGAGTTCGGCGCCCTGTCGATCCTCGGCTTGCAGACCTTCACCACGGCGATCTACCAGCAGTTCGAACTGGAGTTCAGCAACGCCAACGCGGCCATGCTCTCGGCGGTGCTGCTGGTGCTGTGCCTGGCGATGCTGTGGCTGGAGCTGCGGGTGCGCGGCAAGGCCCGCCATGTGCGCATCGGCCAGGGCGTGGCGCGCCGCGCGCAACCGCTGCGCCTGCGCGCCTGGATGCCACTGGGGCAGTTGTTCTGTCTGGCCCTGGCGGTATTGGGCAGCGGCATTCCGCTGGCAATGCTCGGCTACTGGCTGAGCGTCGGTTCGTCGGCGGCTTTCCCGGTCGCGGCCATCGGCAAGGCCCTGGCCACTTCGCTGTCGGTATCCCTGGGCGGCGCTGGCTTCTGCGTACTGCTGGCCCTGCCGATCAGCTTCCTGGTGGTGCGCTACAAGGGACGACTGGCGATCTGGGCCGAGCGCCTGCCGTACCTGCTGCACGCCCTCCCCGGGCTGGTGATCGCCCTGACCCTGGTGTTCTTCGCCCTGCACTACGTGCCGGCGCTGTACCAGACCACCGCGCTGCTGATCCTGGCCTATGCCCTGTTGTTCCTGCCCCTGGCGCAGTCGCCGGTGCGCACAGCGCTGAACAAGGCCTCGCCAACGCTGGAAGAAGCCGCACGCACCCTGGGCGCAAGCAGTTTTGCGGCGTTCTGCCGGGTCACCCTGCCGATCATCTTCCCGGCGATGGCGGCGGCGTTCGCCCTGGTGTTCCTGGATGCGATGAAGGAGCTGACCGCGACCCTGCTGCTCAGCCCGACCGGCATGACCACCCTGGCCACCGAGGTGTGGGCGCACACCGCCAACGTCGAGTTCGCGGCGGCGGCGCCTTATGCGGCGCTGCTGATCGTGGTGTCGGGATTGCCGGTATATCTGCTGACTACGCGGATGTATCTGAACAAGGCGTGACAGGCCACACCGCACCTACAGGGATCGCACAACCCTCAAGCCCTGAACTGCCCCAGGCTGGCGCGCAACTGCGCCGCCAGGTCATCCAGCACCTTGCTGCTGGCCGTGGTCTGCATCACCACCTCGGCCGAGCGCTCGGCCTGGGCATGGATGGTCTCCACCCGCCCACGTACCGCCTGAGCACCATTGGCCTGCTGCTCCGCCGCACGGGTGGCCAGGCCGATCGCCGCATGGACCTGCTCCACCGCCGCCTGTACCGACTGCTGACGACGCTCGTTGTCGCGCAACACGAGCAGCCCTTCGCTGGCTTGGCGCCCGGCCTGGCTGATGGTCGCCACCGCCTCCTTGGCCCCCTGCTGCAGGGCGGCGATATGCGACTGGATATCCCCGGTCGAACTCTGCGTCTTGCTCGCCAGCGCCCGCACCTCGTCGGCCACCACGGCGAAGCCGCGCCCGGTTTCCCCGGCCCGCGCCGCCTCGATGGCGGCGTTCAGCGCCAGCAGGTTGGTCTGCTCGGCGATGCCATGGATCACCGTCAGCACCACCTCGATCTGCTCGCTTTGCTTGGCCAGCCGCTCGATCACCTGGGAGCCGGTCTGCACCTCGCCGGCCAGGTTCTCGATCAACCGCGCCAGTTGGGTGGAGGCACGGCTGTTCTCGTCGGTGGCCTGGCGAATGTCCACCACCTGCTGCAACGCTGCCTGCATGGCGTGGCTCTCGGCCTGGGCCTCGTCGGCCATGCTCGACAGGTCGCGCAGGCTGGCCGCCACTTCGTCGCGCTGCAGCGCGGCGGCGGCATCGGCCCCCGCGTTGCGCTGGGCCATGCTGTCGATCTCGACACCTGTGCGCTGCGCCACCTCGCCGGCCTCGCGAACGATGGGCTGGAGCTTGTCGACGAAGCGGTTGACCGCCGACGCCATGTCGCCGATCTCGTCACGGCTGTCGAGCTTGACCCGCTTGGTCAGGTCACCTTCGCCCGCGGCCAGGTCATTCAGCGCGGCGATCAGCAGGCCGAGCTTGCTCAGCACCCGGCGCCCGAGCACCACGGCCACCACCACCAGCACGCCCAGACCCACCAGCACCAGACCCAGGCCGATGCGCCAGCGCAGCTCGGCAGCGGCATCGCGCACGGTCTGCGCGGTATTGGCCTGCATCGCCGTAGCACTGTTCTGCGCCGTCTCCAGGCGCGCGCGCAGGGCCTTGCCGCTGTCGGCGGCGGCAGCCACCAGGCTGTCGCCGACCAGTTGTTCGCCGCTGGCAATCAGGGCGGCGAAGCGCTGGTCGAGGGCCTTGAGCTCCTGGTCGACGCCCGCGGTGGAGACACCCATCAGCACCTTGCCGATCTCGGCACCGTTGGGGTTGATCGAGGCCTCGACGTAATACACCGACGGATCCTTGCGCGCGGCATCCAGCACCTTGTCCAGCGCCCGCTCGCCCTGCCCCTTGTCCATCAACGCCTGGTTGATCGGGTTCTGCCGGTTCAGGTAGCGGGTCAGGTGCTGACCCTGGGCGTCGTCGTAGATCACAAACAGCACGTTGGGGTTGCGCTGGGCGCGACGGGCGAAATCCGACAGCGTCGGCACATCGTTGTCCCAGATCGCCCGCGGCGCGACCGAGGCCAGCAGCTCGGCCATGTCATTGGCCGAATCCTTGAGGTTCTTCTCCAGGGTGGCGCGCAGTTGCTGCTGCTCGCCCTGCAGCCGCTCGGAGAGGCCGGCGCTGAGGCGCTGGCGGGTACTGGTCGACAGGCTGTCGAGCCCGGCGCGGACATCCTGCCCGGCCTGCTCCAGTTCGGCGGCCAGTTTCTGGCTGTCATTACCCAGGCGCGCCCCCAAATCGGCCTCCAGGGCGGTGACCGTGCTCCGTGTCAGTGCAACGGCGACCAGCACCTGCACCAGAAGAGCGATACCAAGCGCAACAAACACAGGCCGCAAGAGGCGGCTTCGTAACAGTGAAAGGATGGCAGACACGTTGTAACCCTCGTGTTTCTGGCGCCATTACTTTGATGGCATCTACAGAATCTTCTTACAGCAAGGGTTGTGCCTGAGGCAGCAGGTATAAACGCCAATGAGCACAGAGGGATAAGGCATTTGTGCAAAACTGCCTTCCACACAAATGAAAACGCCGCGCTCCCTTGCGGGAACGCGGCGTTCAATCAGCTACCGAAGCGGCCGATCAGGCGAACGGATGACGCAGCACGATGGTCTCGTTGCGGTCCGGGCCAGTCGAGATGATGTCGATCGGCGCGCCGACCAGCTCCTCGATGCGCTTGATGTAGTTGCGCGCGGCTTGCGGCAGCTCTTCCAGGGTTTTCACGCCCAGGGTCGACTCGCTCCAGCCCGGCATCTCTTCGTACACCGGCTCCAGGCCGATGTAGCTGTCGGCATCGGACGGCGCGTCGATGACGGCACCGTTCTCGTTCTTGTAGCCAACGCAGATGTTGATGGTTTCCAGGCCGTCCAGCACGTCCAGCTTGGTCAGGCAGATGCCCGAAATGCTGTTGACATCGATGGCGCGACGCAGGATGACGGCGTCGAACCAGCCGCAACGACGGGCACGGCCGGTGGTCGAGCCGAACTCGTGGCCACGCTTGGCCAGGGTGGCGCCGGTCTCGTCGAACAGTTCGGTCGGGAACGGACCGGAACCGACGCGAGTGGTGTAGGCCTTGGTGATGCCCAGGATGTAGTCCAGGTACATCGGGCCAACGCCGGAACCGGTGGAGATGCCGCCGGCGGTGGTGTTGGAGCTGGTGACGTACGGGTAGGTACCGTGGTCGATGTCCAGCAGCGAGCCCTGGGCGCCTTCGAACATGATGTCCTTGCCGGCGCGGCGCAGGTTGTGCAGTTCGGCGGTGACGTCGAGCATCATCGGCTTGAGCTGCTCGGCGTAGGCCATGCACTCGTCCAGGGTCTGCTGGAAGTCGATGGCCGGCTCTTTGTAGTAGTTCACCAGCTGGAAGTTGTGGTAGTCCAGCAGCTCACCGAGCTTGGCGGCGAAACGCTCGCGGTGGAACAGATCGCCGACGCGCAGGCCGCGACGGGCCACCTTGTCTTCGTAGGCCGGGCCGATGCCACGGCCGGTGGTGCCGATCTTGGCTTCGCCACGGGCCTTCTCGCGGGCCTGGTCGAGGGCCACGTGGTACGACAGGATCAGCGGGGCGGCCGGGCTGATGCGCAGGCGCTCGCGCACTGGCACGCCCTTCTCTTCCAGCTTGGTGATTTCACGCATCAGGGCGTCGGGAGCAACGACCACGCCATTGCCGATCAGGCACTGCACGCCTTCACGCAGGATGCCCGAGGGAATCAGGTGCAGAACGGTCTTCTCACCGTTGATCACCAGGGTGTGGCCCGCGTTGTGGCCACCTTGGTAGCGCACTACGGCGGCAGCATGTTCGGTCAGCAGATCGACGATCTTGCCTTTGCCCTCATCACCCCACTGGGTGCCCAGGACGACGACATTCTTACCCATAACACTTGTCCTCATTCACGCAACTTGGTTGCCGGCCCACTGCCGGCGAAGAATCTCAATGGGTCAGCGGCAGAACCTGCCAGCGCCCGTCTTGCTGAATCAATTGCCGATCACAATCCGCTTCGAAGGCAGCACTCAACGGCTGGCCAGGCAGGGCCTGGACCACACGCTGGCCTTCGTTGCGCAACTGGCAGACTTGCTGCCAGAGGGCCGCATCGCTGCTGTCGGGCATCCAGATGCCGCCAGCAGGCAATACGACCTCCGCTCGCCCCAGTGTGACCAGGGTCTTCAAATCCGTGGAGAATCCGGTGGCCGGGCGCGCCCGGCCAAAATCGGCGCCGATGTCGTCGTAGCGACCGCCCTGGGCGATCGACTGACCTTCGCCCGGCACGAACACCGCGAACACCACGCCGGTGTGATAGTTGTAGCCGCGCAGCTCGCCGAGGTCGAAGTACAACGGCAGATCCGGGTAGCGCGATGCCAGGCGATCGGCGATCGCCAGCAGGTCGTCCAGCGCCGCCAGCACGCTGGCCGGGGCGCGGCCCAGGCGCACTCGGGCTTCGGCCAGCACTTCACGGCCGCCGCACAGCTCGACCAGGGCACGCAGCATGTTGCCCAGGTCCTTCGGCAGGTCGGCGGTGAGCGCCTGCACTTCGTCGACCGCCTTGCGCTGCAGGGCGTCGAACAGCTGCTGCTCCACGTCGCCGGACAGGTTGGCGGCACGGGCCAGGCCGCGGTAGATACCGACATGGCCGAGGTCCATGTGCACATCCGGCACATCGGTCAACTGCAGCGTGGCGAGCATCAGGCTGATGACCTCGACGTCGCTGGTGGGGCTGGCGTCGCCGTACAGCTCGGCGCCCAGCTGGATCGGGCTGCGCGAGGTGGACAGGGCACGCGGTTGCGCGTGCAGCACGCTGCCGGCGTAGCACAGGCGGCTCGGGCCCTCACGGCGCAGGGTGTGGGCGTCGATGCGCGCCACCTGCGGGGTGAAGTCGGCACGGAAGCCCATCAGGCGACCGGACTGCGGGTCGACGACCTTGAAGGTGCGCTGGTCCAGGTCCTGGCCGGCGCCGGTGAGCAGCGACTCCAGGTACTCGATATGCGGCGTGACGACCAGTTCGTAACCCCAACTCTGGAACAGGTCCAACACCTGACGCCGCGCGATCTCGATGCGCGCCGCCTCAGGTGGCAGTACTTCCTCGATGCCATCTGGCAGCAGCCAGCGGTCTACCGTTGCCATTACGCCATTTCCCCTCTGGTCCGGGCGGCCTGCCCGCAGGCGAGCCGTGAGTGAAGCAGGCATTGGCGCACAATAGCGGGCAGCACTGATCCCAGCGCAACCACCGTACCCAATACCCTCGAATTACCTTGCGTCCTGACCAAACCGTCAACAAGCCATGGGCCAATCAACCTTGCAGACGCAAAAAAGCCGGGAATTTCCCGGCTGCCGCATCATACACCCCTTTTCATTCAGGATGCACCCCGCCTGGCATTTTAGCTGCCAGACGGGGCGCCCCGTCATGAGAGCAACCTCAGGGCTTGCTCTTGTCCAGGTAACGGAAGAACTCGTTCTTCGGATCCAGGACCAGTACGTCGCTCTTGCTCGAGAAGCTCTCGCGGTAGGCCTGCAGGCTACGGTAGAACGCGTAGAAATCGGCGTCCTGGCTGTAGGCCTTGGAATAGATGGCAGCCGCCTGGGCGTCACCATCACCACGGGTTTCTTCCGCTTCGCGATACGCCTCGGCCAGCAGCACGCGGCGCTGACGGTCGGCGTCGGCACGAATACCTTCGGCCAGCTCGTTACCCTTGGCGCGGTGCTCGCGGGCCTCACGCTCACGCTCGGTGCTCATGCGGTCGAACACGCTGCGGTTGACTTCCTTCGGCAGGTCGATGGCCTTGACGCGAACGTCGACCACTTCGATACCCAGCTCCTTGCTGGCCATGCGGTTCAGCGAGGCGGTGATGTCGGCCATCAGCGCGTCACGTTCACCGGACACCACTTCGTGCAGGGTGCGCTTACCGAACTGGTCACGCAGGCCGCTTTCCAGACGACGCGACAGGCGCTCGTCGGCGATCTGCTTCATGCCCGAGGTCGCGGTGTAGAAGCGCTCGGCGTCCTTGACCCGCCACTTGGCGTAGGCATCGACCATCACCGCTTTCTTCTCCAGCGTCAGGAAACGCTGGGTCGGGGCGTCGAGGGTCATCAGGCGGGCGTCGAACTTGCGCACCTGATTCACGTACGGCACCTTCACGTGCAGGCCCGGCTGGACATCAGCCTTGACCACGCGACCGAACTGCAGCAATACCGCGCGCTCGGTCTGCGAGACGATGTAGAAGCAGTTCCAGGCGGCGATCGCCACGACCACGGCACCAATCAGGGCGAACAGCGATTTATTGCTCATCAGCGGCTCTCCCTGGAACGCAGCGGCGGTTGTTGTTGCAGGTCCTGCGCGGCGCGCGCGGCGGCGTCGTTGACCGACGGCGAAACGCTGCTGACCGGTGCCGACGCGCTGTTGCGGCTACCTTCGACCATCTTGTCCAGTGGCAGGTAGAGCAGGTTGTTCTGCCCGTCCTTGGTAGCCACCATGACCTTGCTGGAGTTGCTGTAGACCTCCTGCATGGTGTCGATGTACAGACGCTGGCGAGTGACTTCCGGCGCCTTGCGGTACTCGACGACCATCTTGCTGAAGCGGTCGGCCTCACCCTTGGCGCGGGCGATGACTTCATCGCGGTAGCCGTTGGCATCCTCGATGATGCGCTGCGCCTGACCACGGGCCTCGGGCACCACGCCGTTGGCGTAGGACTCGGCCTGGTTGCGCGCACGCTGCTCGTCTTCACGGGCGCGGATCACGTCGTCGAAGGCTTCCTGCACTTCACGCGGGGCTGCCGCGCTCTGTACGTTGACCTGGGTGACGGTGATACCGGTGCGGTAGGTGTCGAGGAAACGCTGCAGACGCTCGCGGATGTCCACGGCCATCTGCTCGCGGCCTTCGGTCAGCACCTGGTCCATCGAGGTGGAACCCACCACGTGGCGCAGAGCGCTGTCGGTGGCATGCTGCAGGCTGACTTCCGGCTGGTCGACGTTGAGCACGAAGTCCTGCAGGTTGCTGATGCGGTACTGCACGGTCAGCGGCACCTCGACGATGTTCTCGTCTTCGGTGAGCATCTGGCCCTGCTTGGTGTAGGCCCGCTCGCGGGTCACGTTTTCCATGTACTTGCGGTCGATCGGCGGGAAGTAGATGTTCAGGCCGGGACCGACGGTCTCGTAGTACTTGCCGAAGCGCAGCACCACGGCCTGCTCCTGCTCGTCCACCACGTACACGGCGTTGTACAGCCAGATCGCCGCCAGCACCGCCAGGCCGATGCCCAGCAGCCCATAGCCGCCACTCTTGCCGATATTGCGGTCGCCACTGCCACCGCGTTTCTTGCCACTGCCGAACATGCCGTTCAGGCTGTCCTGCAGCTTGCGGAAGGCCTCGTCGAGATCCGGTGGACCTTTCTTATCGCCACCACCGCCACCGCCGTTACGGCGACCGCCCCAGGGATCCTGATTGTTCGAGTTGCCACCCGGCTCGTTCCAAGCCATAGCGCTCTCCATCTGATAAAGCAAAGACGCGCCCACGGCGCGCCGTCCAATGCTACAGAATGCCTGTCACCGCTGCCCGACGACCTCGACGGGCATTTATTGCAAAGTGTGTTGCTCGACAAACACTTGCGGCTCCATGCCTTCGCGGCTGACCAGGCGATTCAACTCGACCCTGGGCAGTCGCACGCTCAGCAGGCTGCGCCCTTCTTCATCATGCTCTTCACTCTGCACGGCACCCAGGGCAAAGAATTGCGCGCGCAGGCGGGCAAACCGTTGCTCCAGGCACAGGGTTCCGACATACAGGTCGTCCCCCAGCAACTCGGCTACTGCCTGGCCAACCAGCTCCAGGCCGCGTCCATCACGTGCCGATACCCAGACCCGCTGCGGCTTGCCATCGGCATCGCGCTGGATCTGCGGCTCGACATCTTCAAGCAGGTCGAGTTTGTTATAGACCTCGAGGATCGGCAAGCTCTCGGCGCCGATCTCGCCCAGCACCGCCAGCACCTGCTCGATCTGCTCCATGCGCTCGGGCTCATGGGCGTCGATCACGTGCAGCAGCAGGTCGGAGTTGCTCGACTCTTCGAGCGTAGCCCGAAATGCCTCGACCAGCTTGTGCGGCAGGTGGCGGATGAAGCCCACGGTGTCGGCCAGCACGATCGGCCCCAGGTCGGCCAGTTCGAGCCGGCGCAAGGTCGGGTCGAGGGTGGCGAACAACTGGTCCGCGGCATACACCTCGGATTGGGTCAGGGCGTTGAACAGGGTCGACTTGCCGGCGTTGGTGTAGCCCACCAGCGACACCGACGGGATGTCCGCGCGCTTGCGCCCGCGACGGGCCTGCTCGCGCTGGCTGCGCACCTTCTCCAGGCGTGCCTTGATCTGACGCAGGCGCACCCGCAGCAGACGGCGGTCGGTTTCCAGCTGGGTCTCGCCCGGGCCGCGCAGGCCGATACCGCCCTTCTGCCGCTCAAGGTGGGTCCAGCCGCGCACCAGCCGCGTGCTCATGTGCTCGAGCTGGGCCAGTTCGACCTGCAGCTTGCCTTCGTGAGTACGCGCCCGCTGGGCGAAGATGTCGAGAATCAGCCCGGTGCGGTCCAGCACGCGACACTCGAAGACGCGCTCGAGGTTACGTTCCTGGCTGGGCGTGAGGGTGTGATTGAAAATCACCAGGTCGGCTTCGGCCGATTGGACCAGGTCGCGCAATTCCTCGACCTTGCCGCTGCCGATCAGAAACTTGGCGGTGGGCTGATGCCGCGCCACTGTTACCAGCGAGACGATATCGGCGCCGGCCGACAGCGCCAGCTCCTGAAACTCCTGCGGGTCTTCGCGCGCCTCAGGGTTCTGACCTTCCAAGTGAACGAGCAGCGCTCGCTCACCACCACCGTGGCGCTCAAAGAACAATGCAGGCTCCTACTTTTTTCAAGCGTTGCCTTGCTCGCTGTCGCCGTGATCGGCATCGGACGGGCTAGGCAGGCGAACCGGACGGGCAGGTACGACAGTCGAAATGGCGTGCTTATAGACCATCTGGCTGACGGTGTTCTTCAGCAGCACAACGAACTGGTCGAAGGATTCGATCTGGCCCTGCAGCTTGATCCCGTTGACCAGATAGATCGAAACCGGGACTTTTTCTTTTCTCAAGGTGTTCAAGTAAGGGTCTTGTAGCGAATGCCCTTTTGACATATGCCGCACTCCTGTAAGGATCAATAGTAGAAAATCAAGAAAATCGATAAATTATGCCGCCCGTCCGCAAGAATAGACGGCATTTGGCAGGGACTCAGCTCAATATGGAGACGGTCCCCAGGTATTTCAAGGTGCGGGACAGATTGTCGCAGGCCAGGCTATCCAGCCAGTGCACGCCTTCCCAGCCGCGCAACCAGGTGAACTGCCGCTTGGCCAGCTGGCGAGTGGCAATGATACCGCGTTCTCGCATCTCATTCTCAGTCAGCTGACCGTCGAGATAATCCCAGACCTGTCGATAGCCCACTGCCCGTATAGACGGCAGTTCCGCGTGCAAGTCACTTCTGGCCCGCAGCGTTCGGACCTCGTCGACGAAGCCCTGTTCCAGCATCTGCGAAAATCGTAACGCAATTCGCTGATGCAAAATGTGACGATCTGTAGGAGCAATCGCCAAACTCGCGACAGTATAGGGCAAATGCCCGCCCGCGCCTGCGTCTGCAGCGCTACTTTCCGCGAATTGACGCTGACGGTGGGCGGTCATGGTCTGGCCGCTGACCCGATACACTTCGAGCGCACGGATCAGTCGCTGCGGGTCATTCGGATGGATGCGCGCCGCCGATTCCGGGTCCACCTCGGCCAGCTGTCGGTGCAGTTCAGCCAAACCCAGGGTGGCGGCCTGGGCCTCGAGTTCGGCGCGCACCGCAGGGTCCGCCGCCGGCATGTCGGCCAGGCCCTCGATCAGCGCCTTGTAATAAAGCATGGTGCCGCCGACCAGCAGCGGGATCTTGCCGCGCGCGGTGATCTCGGCCATGGCCTCGAGGGCATCGGTGCAGAACCGCTTGGCCGAGTAGCTTTCGGCGGGATCGAGGATGTCGATCAAACGGTGCGGGTGGGCCGCCAGCACCTCTTTGGAGGGCTTCGCGGTGCCAATGTCCATGCCGCGATAGACCAGCGCCGAGTCGACGCTGATCAGCTCGCAGGGCAGCACCTTGGTCAGCTCGATGGCAAGATCGGTCTTGCCGGCCGCCGTCGGCCCCATGAGGAATATCGCCGGGGGTTTCGCACTCATCTCATCGGCCCCGCAGGAACAGCTTGTCCAGGTCGTCCAGGCCCATCTGGGTCCAGGTCGGCCGGCCATGGTTGCACTGGCCGCTGCGCTCGGTGTTTTCCATGTCGCGCAGCAGCGCGTTCATCTCCGGGATGGCCAGGCGCCGGTTGGCGCGCACCGCGCCGTGGCAGGCCATGGTCCCGAGCAGTTCGTTCAGGTGCGCCTGGATCCGGTCGCTGGTGCCGTATTCCATGAGGTCAGCCAGCACGTCCTGAACCAGACGGTTGGCCTCGGCCTGCTTGAGCAGCGCCGGGATCTGGCGGATCGCCAGGGTTTCCGGACCCAGGCGCTGCAACTCGAAGCCCAGGCGCTGGAACCACTGGGCGTGCTCCTCGGCGCAATCGGCCTCGCGCTGGCTCAGCGCCAGCGACTCGGGCACCAGCAGCGGCTGGCCGCTCAGGCCTTCGCTGGCCATCGCCACCTTCAGACGCTCGTACATGATCCGCTCATGGGCGGCGTGCATATCCACCAGCACCAGGCCCACGGCGTTCTCGGCGAGGATATAGATACCCTTGAGCTGCGCCAGGGCGTAGCCCAGCGGCGGGATGTCGCCCTGGCTTTCCGGCAGCGTGCTCGGCGTGACGGCGGCGTTGTCCAGCGGCGCGTAGAACTCGCGGTAGACCGCCTGGGCCTCGCCGACGTTGACCGGCTGCGCGGGGCGCGGAGTGTACTGGTACTGATACCCGGCGCCAGCACCACCGGAGGAAAAGGCCGGCCGCGCCTCGCCCTGGGGTTGTTCGAGCACCGGCGAAGCCAGGCGCATCTCGCCCTGCGGGCCGAACTCGCCGGCCTGCAGGCCGCTCGGGCGAAGCATCTCGCTGGTCGCGGCAGGCGCGGCGAGCTGGTCCTCCGGGCGCACATCGGCCAGGGCGCGGTGCAGGGTGCCATAAAGGAAATCGTGGACCGTGCGCCCTTCGCGGAAGCGCACTTCGTGCTTGGTCGGGTGCACGTTGACATCCACCCCGGTCGGGTCGCACTCCAGGAACAGCACGAAGGTCGGGTGGCGGCCATTGAACAGCACGTCGCGATAGGCCTGGCGCACCGCGTGGGCGACCAGCTTGTCGCGCACGGCGCGGCCATTGACGAAGAAGTACTGCAGATCGGCCTGGCTGCGCGAGAACGTTGGCAGGCCGACCCAGCCCCACAGGCGCAGGCCGTTGCGCTCGACGTCGATGGGTAGCGCTTGTTCGAGGAAGCCCGGACCACAGATGGTGCCCACACGCCGGGCTCGGGCCATCTCGTCGGCTGCTTCGTGCAAGCTGAAGATGGTCTTGCCGTTGTGGCGCAGGTGGAAACCGACATCAAAGCGCGCCAGCGCCAGGCGCCGGATCACTTCCTGCAGGTGATCGAACTCGGTCTTCTCGGCCTTGAGGAACTTGCGACGGGCCGGGGTGTTGAAGAACAGGTCGCGCACTTCGACCGAGGTGCCTACCGGATGCGCGGCGGGCTGTACCCGCGGCGTCATCTCGCGCCCTTCGGTTTCCACCTGCCAGGCTTCACTGGCGTCGGCGGTGCGCGAGGTCAGGGTCAGGCGTGCCACCGAGCTGATCGAGGCCAGGGCCTCGCCGCGAAAACCGAGGCTGAGCACGCCTTCGAGGTCCTCCAGTTCGCGAATCTTGCTGGTGGCGTGACGCGCCAGGGCCAGCGGCAGGTCGTCCGGGGCGATGCCGCTGCCGTTGTCGCGCACCCGCAGCAGCTTCACGCCACCCTGCTCGACCTCGACCTCGATGCGCCGGGCACCGGAGTCGAGGCTGTTTTCCAGCAGCTCCTTGGCTACCGACGCGGGGCGCTCGACCACCTCGCCTGCGGCGATCTGGTTGGCCAGCCGCGGGCTGAGCAGCTGGATACGCGAGCCGCCACTCATTGCTGGGACGCCAGGGCGGTGGTCGGGATGTCCAGGTGTTGGCCGACCTTGAGCTCGTCGGTCTTCAGGCTGTTGCTGCTACGCAGGCTGGCAACGCTGACCTGGTAGCGCACCGCGATCATCGCCAAGGTCTCGCCGGGGCGCACAGTGTGCTCACGCGGCCCCTGGGCGATCTTGCCGCTGTCACGCAGCCAGGCGATGTAGGTGCCTGGTGGCGGGTTCTGCTGGAAGAACTGGCGCACGCCGGTGTGGATCGAGCGCGCCAGCGCCTGCTGGTGACTGCGGGTCGCCAGCTTGGCGGCCTCGTTGGCGTTGGAGATGAAGCCGGTCTCGACCAGGATCGACGGAATGTCCGGCGATTTCAGCACCATGAACCCGGCCTGTTCCACACGCTGCTTGTGCAGCGGCGTGACCCGGCCCATGTTGCCCAGCACCTTCTGGCCGACATTCAGGCTGGAGCTGAGGGTGGCGGTCATCGACAGGTCGAGCAGCACACCGGCCAGCATCCGGTCCTTGTCGTCGAGGCTGACGTTGCCGGCACCGCCGATCAAGTCGGAGCGGTTTTCCGTGTCGGCCAGCCAGCGAGCGGTCTCGGAGGTGGCGCCACGGTCAGACAAGGCGAACACCGAGGCGCCAAAGGCGGCCTTCGACGGCGCGGCGTCGGCGTGGATCGAGACGAACAGGTCGGCGCCCTTCTTGCGGGCGATCTCGGTGCGCTTGCGCAGCGGGATGAAGTAGTCGCCGGTCCGGGTCAGCTCGGCGCGGTAACCCTTCTCGGAGTTGATCTGGCGCTGCAGCTCCTTGGCGATATCCAGCACGATGTCTTTTTCGTGCTGGCCGCGCGAGCCGGATGCGCCCGGGTCCTCGCCGCCGTGGCCGGCGTCGATGGCGACCACGATGTCACGCTTACCGGCCGGGGCTGGCGGCAGTTTGATCGCCGGTTGCGCCGGGGTGACCGGCACCGCCGGCGTGGTGGCCGGTGGCTGCGGCGTCGGTGGCGGGGTCGGGTTGCTGGCGGCAACGGCGTCGGCTTCCTGGTCGTACAGGTCGACCACCAGACGGTTGCCGTACTGGGCGTTCGGCGCCAGGACGAAGCTTTTGGGCGAGACGGCCTTCTTCAGGTCGACCACTACGCGCAGGTCGGTAGGCGTGCGCTGGGCCGAGCGCACGCTGGTGATCGGCGTGTTCGAGGTGGATACGTTCAGCGGCGCGCCCAGGGTGGCGCCGTTGATGTCGATCACCAGGCGATCGGGTGCGGTCAGGGTGAAGACGCTGTGCTGCACAGGCCCGGACAGGTCGAAGACCAGCCGCGTGTTGTCCGGAGCGCGCCACAGGCGCATGCTCTTGACTTGAGTGACGGCCAGAGCGTCAACGGTCACCGCGGTCAGCAGCAGCCCAACGACGGCGACCAGTGCGCGTATGCGCATACCTTTCCCCACTTACTGTTTGAATTCTTTGGCCAGAACGGCACACCAGGCTTCGCCGCGTGCCCCCTGCGGCGACAGGTTCAGCGAACGTCCGCCCGCTTGCGGGCTTATGGTAATGGTCAGGTCGGGCTTTGGCAAAACGCCCGCGCCTTTGTCGGGCCATTCGAACAGGCACAGCGCATCGCCCTCGAAATAGTCGCGAATGCCCATGAACTCCAGCTCCTCCGGATCGACCAGGCGATAGAGGTCGAAATGGAAGGCGCGGATGTCGCCGATCTCGTAGGGCTCGACCACGGTGAAGGTCGGACTTTTCACAGGGCCGTCGTGGCCCAGGCCACGGATCAGGCCACGGGACAGCGTGGTCTTGCCGGCGCCCAGGTCGCCCTCGAGAAAGATCACGCCATGACCTTGGGTCACTTCGGCCAGCTTCGCGCCAAAGGCGACGGTGGCTGGCTCGTCGGCCAGAAACAGGGTTACACCTGACACGCTGAATGCTCCTCCAATAACGCTCTAATGACCGGGACCAGATCACTGGCCGCCAGCCCTCTACCTTTGACACCCAGGCGCTCGCCCGCGCAGGCATGCAGCCACACCCCCAGGCACGCGGCCTGCCAGGCGTCCAGCCCCTGAGCCAGCAACGCCGCCAGCACGCCACTGAGCACATCCCCCAGCCCGGCACCGGCCATGGCCGGATGCCCTCGCCCGCACTGCGCCAGCTGCCCGGCCGGGTCGGCCACCAGCGTGCCCGCGCCCTTGAGCACGCAGACGCTGGCATAGCGCCGCGCCAGCTTGCGCGCGGCCCCCGGCCGGTCGGCCTGCACCGCCTCGGTGGAGATGCCCAGCAGCCGCGCTGCCTCGCCCGGGTGCGGGGTGAGGATGCTGCCGCTGGGCAACGCCAGTGGCGCAGCGGCCAGCAGGTTGAGGGCATCTGCATCCCATACCTGCGGCAGATGCGCAGGGGTCACCGCCGACAGCAGGCTGCGGCCCCAGGCCGCCTGGCCCAAGCCGGGGCCGACCACCAGCACCGTGGCCCGTGCGAGCGGGCCGAGCAACTGGTTGGCCGAACTCACGCCCTGCCACATCACCTCCGGCAGACGGGCCAGCCCGGCAGCGACGTGCTCGGCACGGGTCGCCACGCTGACCAGGCCGGCGCCGCAACGCAGCGCCGCCTCGCTGCTGAGCATGACCGCGCCGCCGGTACCCAGGTCGCCGCCGATCACCAGCACATGGCCGAAATCGCCCTTGTGGGCATCGGCGGCACGGGGTGGCAGCCCGGCCAAGGTCAGGCTGCTGAGCAGCAATGGGGGGTGTTTGGTCTGAGGCATGGGGTCAAAGGCTCCGATGTCTGGCAGAATTATACGCACCTGTGCCTGTAATGCCTTATCCATCCATGCCCGCCACGACTCCAGACATCGCCACACTGGCCCAATCGATCAAGGATTGGGGCCGCGAACTCGGTTTTGCCCATGTCGGCATCGCCGGCGTCGACCTTGGCGAACACGAACAGCACCTGCAGCGCTGGCTCGCCGCCGGCTACAACGGTGAGATGGAGTACATGGGTGACCATGGCCACAAGCGCTCGCGCCCTGCCGAGCTGATCCCCGGCACGCTGCGGGTGATTTCGTTGCGCATGGACTACCTGCCCGGCGACACGCAGATGGCCAAGCGCCTGGCGGAGCCGGAAAAAGCCTACATCTCGCGCTACGCCCTGGGCCGCGATTACCACAAGCTGGTGCGCAAGCGCGTGCAGCACTTCGCCGACCGCATCCAGGAGGCCATCGGTCCCTTTGGCTACCGTGCCTTCGTCGACAGCGCCCCGGTGCTGGAGAAGGCTCTGGCGCAGGAGGCCGGCCTGGGCTGGATCGGCAAGAACACCTTGCTGCTCAACCGCAAGGCCGGCAGCTATTTCTTCCTGGCCGAGCTGTTCGTCGACCTGCCGCTGCCGATCGACGGCGTGCAGGGCAGCGATCATTGCGGGCGCTGCCAGGCGTGCCTGGACATCTGCCCGACCCAGGCATTCGTCGGGCCTTACCAGCTCGATGCGCGGCGTTGCATTTCGTACCTGACCATCGAATTGCGCGGTGCCATTCCACTGGAACTGCGGCCATTGATCGGGAACCGGGTGTTCGGTTGCGACGATTGCCAGATCGTCTGTCCTTGGAACCGTTTCGCCAAGACCACTACCGAAGACGACTTCATGCCCCGCCGGGGGCTGGACAATATCGAGCTGGCCGAGCTGTTCCTGTGGGATGAAAAGCGTTTTCTCGGCTGCACCGAAGGTTCGCCCTTGCGGCGGGCGGGGTATGAGCGGTTTTTGCGTAACCTGGCGGTGGGGCTGGGGAATGCGCCTTCGACCATTCCCGTCTTGGAAGCGCTCAACGCGCGGCGGGATGATCCTTCGGAGTTGGTACGCGAGCACGTGAAGTGGGCCCTGGCTCGCCACGACGCCCTTTGACGCTTGCTGCTTCCGGCTTTGGCTTTGGCTTTGGCTTTGGCTTTGGCTTTGGCTTTGGCTTTGGCTTTGGCTTTGGCGATCAGAAGATTAACACCGCAGCCCACTAGCGACAGCTGCGTTATTCCAGGCGCCACCCGTAACTTCGCGACTTCAGGAGGCCGAACGCAGGC
>NZ_JAZDCT010000053.1:0-23410 GCF_036324045.1 Pseudomonas carassii
GGCTTGCCCCGCGATCAACTGCTTACTGCAGATGGGCTTTCAGCGCCTGCGCCGCCTGGTCCATGGCACTGCGCACACTGGGCACGGTGCTCAGCACATTGAGCAGGCCGTAGTCATGGATCAGGCCGTTGTAGCGCACGGCGGTCACCGGTACCCCGGCGGCGTCCAGCTTGCGGGCATAGGCTTCGCCTTCGTCGCGCAGCACGTCCATCTCGGCGGTCTGCACCAGGGCCGGCGGCAGGCCTTTCAACTGCTCAAGGCTGGCGCGCAGTGGCGAGGCGTGGATGTCGTCGCGCTGGCGCGGGTCGGTGGTGTAGTTGTTCCAGAACCACTGCATCATGTTGCGGGTCAGGAAGTGGCCTTCGGCGAACTGGTTATACGACGCGTTGTTGAAGTTGGCGTCGGTCACCGGCCACAGCAGGGCCTGGAAGCGCAGCTTCGGCGTGCCGGCCTCCTTGGCCTTGATCGCCACCACCGCGGCCATGTTGCCACCGACGCTGTTGCCGGCCACCGCCAGGCGGCTGCCGTCCACACCGATCTCCTTGCCGTGCTCGGCGACCCAGCGGGTGGCGGCGTAGGCTTGGTTGACCGCGGTGGGGAACCTGGCTTCCGGCGATGGCGTGTAGTCGACGTACACCGCTGCGGCGCCGGAGCCCACCACCAGGTCACGGATCAGGCGTTCATGGGTGGGGTAGTCGCCCAGCACCCAGCCGCCGCCGTGGAAGAACATGAACACCGGCAGCTCGCCCTTGGCGCCTTCGGGCCGCACCACGCGGATCTCCAGCGGCTGGCCGTCGGCCTGGATGGTCCGGCGTTCGACGCGGATCCCCGACAGGTCTACCTTCACCCCGGCCTGGGCACCGCTCAGCACCGCACGGGCATCCTTGGGCGAGAGGGTTTCAAGCGGCTTGCCGCCACCGGCGGCCAGGGCCTCGAGGAAGCCCTGGGTGGTGTGCTCGACGCCGGGGCTGCCGGCGGCGAAGGCGCTGTTCACGGCGAGGGCAAGCAGGCCGGCGGTCAGGGTGTGGGACAGTTTCATGTTCTAGCTCCTTTAGGTTTCGAGCGGTGGCTCAGTTCTGGTTGGCGAGGACGGTGGGTTGCACGTAGCTCACGGCGCGAAGCTGGCCGCTGCTGTCGCGGTAGGTCAGGGTGGCGGTGCTGGCCTGGCCTTGGACGCTGGCGGGTGCATCGACGCTGACGACCTTGGCGATGTCCAGGTCCATGCCGTAGTGGTACGGGGTGGCTTCGCTGGCGAAGCTGCCGGCGCTGGTGCCGAGGGCCAGGGTGGTGACGGTGAGGGCGAAGGCTTTGCGAAGGGTCATGATCGTTCTCCGGATTCTGCTGAGTGGGGTTGGCGACTGCTTGCTGCTTGAGGTGAATATTGCGCGCTAATATTTAGCGCGCAAAATATATTTCCGCTATGAAGCTGATTGAGTGCGTCTTGGCCAGCTTTTGTGGAAGCGGGTGGGCAGCCTCAGGCGCTGGGTCGGTACTGCAACGCTTCCGCCAGGTGCGCTCTGGCGATGGATTGCGCGCCCTCCAGGTCCGCCAGCGTGCGGGCGACCTTCAGCAGCCGGTGCGCCGCCCGCAACGATAGTGTCAGCCGTTCGCAGGCCTGCTCCAGCCAAGCCTGGTCAACCGGCTCCAGCGGGCAGTGCCGGCGCAGCCCCTTGAGGTCGAGGAAGGCGTTGGCGCAGCCCTGCCTACGCTGCTGCAGCGCTCGTGCCTCGGCCACCCTCTGGCCAACGCTGGCGCTGGTTTCGCCACTGGGCTGGTGGGTCAGCACGGTACTTTCCCGGGCCACCGTCAGGTGCAGGTCGATGCGGTCGAGCAGTGGGCCGGACAGCTTGTTGCGGTAGCGCTGGACTTGTTCGCTGCTGCACCGGCAGCGGCCGGTGGGATCGCCCAGGTAGCCGCAGGGGCAGGGGTTCATGGCCGCCACCAGCTGGAAGCGCGCTGGAAAACGCACCCGATCCTTGGCCCGGGCCACCACGATCTCGCCGGACTCCAGCGGTTCGCGCAGCACCTCCAGCACGCGTCGTTCGAATTCGGGCAGCTCGTCGAGAAACAGCACGCCATGGTGCGCCAGGGTGATCTCGCCGGGTTGCGGCCGGCTGCCACCGCCCACCAATGCCGGGCCGGATGCGGAATGATGGGGGTGACGAAAGGGCCTCTGCGGCCAGCTGTCGAGCGGTGCATGGCCACTGACCGAGCGGATCGCCGCCACCTCCAGTGCCTCGCGCTCGTCCAGCGGCGGCAGCAGCCCGGGCAGGCGGCTGGCGAGCAAGGTCTTGCCAGTGCCCGGGGGACCTGTGAACAGCAGGTTGTGCGCACCGGCCGCGGCGACCAGCAGGGCGCGCTTGGCCGCGATCTGGCCCTGGACTTCGCTGAGGTCCGGATAGGGTCGTTGTTCCAGCAGCAAGCCATTGGCTGCGTAGGGAGACAGCGCGGGCTGGCCGTTCAGGTGGGCCACCAGCTCGCGCAGGTGCCCCATCGCATACACCACCAGGCCGCTGGCCAGGCTGGCTTCCTCGGCATTCTCCCGTGGCACCACCAGCGCCCGGCCCGCATCCCGGGCCGCCAATGCCGCGGGCAGCACGCCCTGCACCGGGCGCAAGGCGCCCGACAGGGCCAGCTCACCCAGGCATTCGATGGCGTCGAGGGCGGCAACCGGCACCTGGCCATTGGCGGCCAGGATGCCCAGCGCGATCGCCAGGTCGTAGCGGCCTCCGTCCTTGGGCAGGTCGGCGGGGGCGAGGCTCTGGGTGATGCGCCGGGCTGGGTAGTCCAGGCCGGAGTTGACGATGGCGCTGCGTACCCGGTCCTTGCTCTCCTTGACCGTGGTTTCCGGCAGGCCGACCAGGGTAAGCGTGGGCAGGCCGTTGGCCAGGTGGGTTTCGACGCTGACAGCGGGGGCCTGCACGCCCACCTGGGCGCGGCTGTGGACGAGGGCGAGGGACATGGGCACTCCGTGTTTGCGTGTAAGGGGCCGCGTCCTGCGGCCCGGCAAAGCTTAGCGGTGTTCCTGGCCTGGCCGCCGGGAAGAGTGCGACGAGGTTTTTCGTGCTTGTGACGCTACCTATCGTCTGAACATTGTTTAACCAATGACGCTGGACATAAGGCAGCTAGGGACTAAAATGTGGTCACAATGTAGCTACAACATGCTTTGTGGAGAGCCTATGGCCCATACCGAAGTCGTTCGCACGCGCATCGACAGCGAGCTCAAGACCAATGCGACAAAGATCCTCGACGAAATGGGCATCACCGTTTCGCAGGCTATCCGGATGATGTTGGTCCAGGTTGTACAGACGAAGGCGTTGCCGTTCGAAGTGAAAGCGCTGACACTGAATCAACGCGCGCGTCAGGTGATGGAGGCCCAGGACCGTGATCGGGAAGTGCAGTCCCATGATGGCGCCGAGGCGTTGTTCAAAGACTTGGGGATCTGACTCAGGGGTTACTCGAACAGATAGCAGTGTGGGCCGGTCTGTTCCAAGGTGATGGTTCCGGCATCGATGTCGCATTTGTAGATCAGCCACCAGTCGAAGCTGATCAGACAACACCAGCGACCAGGCGCCCCTACCAGTTGACCATCGCAGTGTCGGGGTGGCAGTGGACGCTGCTGCTCCAGGTGCACGATGACGTCCTTGAACGCGGCAATGTCGGGTCTTCTGTGCAATTGCAGCTGGAAGTCTGTACGAAATTGCGCAGTGGTCTGGATCTTGAACAATGAACGGCTCCCGTCCAGCTGAGCGATTGGAGCCTTGATTGGCGCGGCTACCCCGGGCTCGCTTGAAAGCCGCGTCCTGCGGCTTGGCAAAGCTTAGCGGTGTTCCTGGCCTGGCCGCCGGGAAGAGTGCGTCGAGGTTTTTCCAGGCTGCAATCAACAGCCCATGTCGTGCGGGCACTTTCATAAAAAGCCTAAGAAGCCGGCACCTCGACGAAACCCGCAGCCAACCCCTGCACCGTTACCCCTTGCGCCACAGGCACCCCGGGTATCACCACCCGGTGTTCCGGGCTGGCCTCATTCATCGCTCGATACATTACGTAGGTCGCCCCATCCGTGCCTTGGCGCAGAGCCTGCGGCGGTACTGCCATACCCTGTGCATCCTGATACAGGATCACCGCCAGCTGCGTGCTCATGCCCGCCCGCAATGGTTGTGCCAGCCCGCCTTCCGGCAGGTCCACCGACACCTTCACCTCGTAGTGCGCACCGACTGCCTGTAGCTCGGTCGCATCGCTCTGAATCCCGATGGACTGGATGCGCCCGCTCAATTGCGCGGTAAAACCGTCACCCGTTATGTGCACTGGCATGCCTTCGCGCAGCAAGTGCAGGTCGGTTTCCTCGACTCGCGTCAGGGCCTGGAAGCGCTCCTGGCCGATGACGCCGATCAAGGGCATGCCCTGGGTCACCGCCAGACCCGGTTGCACCAGCACGGGTTTGCTGCCGTCGACGATGGCCGGGCGCACCACATGGCCGCTCAGTGGTGCCGTTACTTCACGGCGTGCGTACAGCGCCTCGATCGCCTGATGGCGCGCCTGGGCATTGGCCAGTTCCATCTCGGCGATCTGCCGTGCCTCGCCCTGGCCCTGGGCCAGGGTGGTGGCCAGCTCGTCGCTGGCGGCGGCGAGGTCTTGCTGTTGGTTGCGGACCTGCATTTCCTGCGACTCGACTTCCATCCGTGCCACGATGCCGCGCTCGAACAGTGCCCGGGTGTCGCGCAGGTTGCCTTCGCTGCTGGCCAGCACCTGCCGGGCGTTGGCCAGGGCACGTCGGGCACGGCCGACCTCCGGCCCATTGTTCCACTGCTGCAGGCGTTGCGCCTCGCGCTGTGCCTTGAGCAGTTCGGCCTTGGCCTGGCGCATCTGCACCATGACTTGCGCAGGGTCCAGGCTCAGCAGAACCTGGCCCTGCTCGACCCGTTGCCCTTCTTGTACCCGAACTTCGGCGAGCAGGCCGTCGAAAGGGGCGGCCAGAGTG
Organism: Pseudomonas carassii; assembly: GCF_036324045.1. NCBI lineage: Bacteria > Pseudomonadati > Pseudomonadota > Gammaproteobacteria > Pseudomonadales > Pseudomonadaceae > Pseudomonas > Pseudomonas carassii. The sequence continues at coordinate 4,979 of NZ_JAZDCT010000053.1, forward strand.
ACCTGATCCACGGCCTGCAGGCGGCCCACCAGACCCAGGCGGCTTTCCAGGTACTGCGGTTCGACCCGCACCCAGTGCGATTGGCCGTTGGTCGGTGTGGTGTCGGCTGCTTGTCCGGGGTACCAGCGCAGTGCTGCGGCGATCAGTGTGAAGGGTATCGCCAGCAACAGGAGACGACGATGCATGATGGCCTTAGTCATTGAGGGCGATATCCCAGCTTTCCAGGGTGGTACCCAGCGCCTGGTCGAGCGCGGCCTGGGCATTGAGGTAACTGATGAGGGCGGCCAGGCGCGTGCTCTGCGCTGAGCGCAGGTCGTTTTCAAAGCTCAGCACTTGAAAGTTGCTCGAGCGGCCAACCGTGAGCTTCTCCCGTTCGATCTGCAGCTTGCGTTGCGACAGGTCCTGGGCGCGCAGGGCAATCTGGTACTGGCGCCAGCGCACGCCGATGTCGCGCACTGCATTGGTGACGTCACGCTGCAACTGCTGGCGCGCCTCCTGCAGGCGCACCTGCTGGTTCTCCACGCCGACCCGGGCCTGGACCTCGGCCTGGCGCGTGCTCAGGTCGCCGATGGGAATCTCCACTTGCACGCCGACATAGTTCTCCCAGCTGCGCGAACTACCGGAGTGGCTGCCGCGGTCGCGCATCTGGCCGCCGCCGCCAACCAGCGACACATCCCACAGCCGCTCGTTGCGTGCCACCGTGAGGTTGATCTCGGCTTGTCGGTTGGCGATCAGCTGGATCAGGTAGGTCGGTTGCAAGGCTTCGGCCTGGACCATGGCGTGCCCGGCATCGACCTCGACGGCTTCGGCCTGTGCGATCTCGCTTGCGACGATCGGCGTGTCAAGGTCCAGGGCCAGCAGTTGCAGCAGGGCCAGGCGCGCCGCTTCCAGCTGGTTGCGGGCATCTTCCAGGCCGAGTTCCTGGGTCGCCACATCGGCCTCGGTCTGGACGATCTCGAAGGCGGCCATGCGCCCGGCGGTGATCATCGCCTGGTTCACCTCGAGCAGCTGGCGCGCCCGGCCCAGGGCGTCACGGGCGATCTGCAACTGCTCCTGGCTCTGCAGCAGGGCGCGGTAGGCGGTGATGATGCGGGTGATGCTCTGGGCCACGGTGTCCTTCAGGTTCAGCCGGTTGACCTGCTCGCCCAGGCGCGCCAGCTGCACCGGCGCGCCGGCGACATCGCGCCCGGCGCCGCGCAGCAACGGCTGGATGACGGTAATGTTGGCGCCATCGTTGCGGGTCAGGCCTGCAACGTTGGCAGCGGTGTGGCGGTAGGTCCAGCCCAGGCTGACCCGGGTGCCGTAAGGCGTGAGCAAGGTCGAGGTCGGTGCGATGTCGCCTTGGCGGTAGCGATCGCTCTGGTTGTGGTTGGACAGGTAGTTGCCGCGCACCACGAGCTTTGGTGTGAAGCGGTCCTCGGCCACGCGCAGGTCGAATTTCTGGGCGATGCGGTCGAGGTAGGCGCTGCGGATGGCCCGGTTGTCACGCAGCCCGAGGTAGATGGCGTCGCTGAGGCTGAGGTCGATATTGCGGGCCTTGAGCGAAAGGCCTTCGAAGGCTGCCGACGGTGCGCCGGGCCGGGTTGCCTGCGAGGGGGCCAGGGCCGGCTCGGCCAGCGTTATAGAGCCGGCCAGCGACAGGATCAGGGCAAGCAGTAGGCGCTCAATCATCGCGCAGTGCCTGTACCGGTTGCAGGCGGGCTGCCGACAGCGCTGGGCTGAGGCCGAAGAACAGGCCGGTCAGCAGTGCGCCGCCCATGCCCAGCGGCAGTGCCAGGGGCGCGAGGGTGAATGCGCCCCAGCCGGAGAACCAGGCGAACAGCCAGCCTGTCGCCACCCCCAGCAACGCACCGAGGCATGCCCCGGCCACCGCCAATGCCACGGCCTCCAGCAGGAACAACCAGGCAATGTCCCGGGGCCTGGCGCCGAGGGCCATGCGCACGCCGATCTCGCGGCGGCGTTCGCTGACGTTCATCAGCATCACGTTCATCACGCCGACCCCTCCGACCAGCAGTGCGATGCCGCCCAAGCCGCCGAGCAGCCAGGTGAACAGGTGCGCTTGCCGGGCGATGCCGTCCAGCAGCTGCCGAGGCACCTGCACATCGATGTCGCGTCCCGGCAGGCCGGCCTGCAGCGCCGCCTGCAAGCGGGGGGCCAGGGCCACGGTATCCACGCTCGCCTGGCTGCGGGCCAGCACGGTGCCGATTTGCGGCGCCGACACCAGGCGGCGCATGCCTTCGAATGGTACCAACAGGCTGTCGTCGAGGGACAACGGCAGCAACGGGTTCTGCCCATGGGGCCTGAGGATGCCGATGATCTGGAAGACATACCCGGCCAGTTGCACGCTCTCGCCTGGCCGTGGTGGCGAGCCCTGGCCTGCCAGCTCGACCGCCAGCTGTGCGCCGAGCACCGCATGGGTGGCGTGGGCATCGTAGGGGCTGAAGAATCGGCCTTCTTCGGGAGCCAAGTCCAGCACCTCGGCCAGCTCGGGGCCGACACCGGCCAGCAGGGCATCGAAGGCCCGCCCCTGGCGGCGTGCCGGCACCGATGTCAGGCTCAGCGCGCTCAACGCCTGTACCTCAGGTAGCCGCTGGCGCAACGCGAGTACGTCCAAGTTGTCGCTGGTGCCGGGCGCGGTGCCGGCGGGCAGTTGTACATTGGCCACCAGCAGGTCGCTGCCCATGCCTTTGAACACGGCCATGGCCTGGGCTTGGGCGTTGTAGCCGATGTTCAGCAGGGCGACCACGGCCGCGCAACCAACCGCGATCCCCAGCAGTGCCAGTAGTGCGCGTCGTCCAAGGCGATGCAGGCTGGCGAAGGGCTCGGCCAACCGTTGCCAGGGTGAGGGGCCGTAGCGTTCGCTGTCATTCATAGGCCGCTTCTTGCACGTGGCCGTCGTGCACGTGCAGGCAACGCTGCATGCGCCGGGCGATGCCTGGGTCATGGGTGACGATCACCAGTGTCACGCCGTGCTGTTGGTTGAGTGACAGCAGCAACTGGATGATCTCTTCGGCGGTTTGGCTGTCGAGGTTGCCGGTGGGTTCATCGGCCAGCAGCAGTGCTGGTTCGCCGACCAGCGCCCGGGCGATCGCGACCCGCTGGCGTTGACCGCCGGACAGCTGGGCCGGGCGATGGTGCAGGCGCTGGCCAAGGCCGACCCGCAGCAGCTGCCGGTGCGCGGCTTCCCGCGCGGCCTGACGCGGCACGCCACGGTAGAACAGTGGCAGGGCGACGTTGTCCAGCGCGTCCAGGCGCGGCAGCAGGTTGAAGCTCTGGAAGACGAAGCCGATGTGGCGGTTGCGCCGTTGCGCGCGCTCATCGGCGCTGGCCACGGTCATGTCGCGGCCAGCCAGGAAGATATGCCCGCAGGTGGGCTGGTCGAGCAGGCCGATCAAGTTGAGCAGGCTGCTCTTGCCGGAGCCGGAAGTGCCGACGATGGCGCAGCGTTGCCCAGCCTCGATGGCGAGCGAGACGTTGTGCAGCACGGTGTGCGTGCCATGGGCATGGGTCACGCCCTGTACGCGGATCAGTGCGTTGGTAAGGGGTTCAGGCATCCACTGCCACGGTCCTTGGCTTGTGGTGAGAAGGCCCGGGCCGCCCTGCGGGGCGGCTCGGGACTACGGCTTACTGGATGGTGAACTCAGCTTTCCACGAGAAGTCGGACAGGCTGGTCGCACTGATGCTGGCGTTGCAGCGTGCGCCACCGGTGCTTTCGGCGTCCTTGGTCCATTTCGGCGCTTTTTGGATGGTGCCGCTGCCCAGGCCGCCCGGGATGATGGTGTTGACGAAGGCGGTCTTGAATACGCAGGTCTTGGCGCCGATCTTGTAGCGCAGGACTGCGGTGGTCATGTCAGGGCTGAGGGCGCCACGTACCACAAAGGTGCTGGATTCCTTCGGGCGGATCACGTCCGCAGGCTTGGGCGTGGCACCGGCGTTGGTCAGGGCCTCGACGTTGCCCACCATCGAGTACTTGGCGTCGGCGGTACCTAGGTTCTTGACGGTGACCGTCACGGCAGGGCCCGCGTGGGCCGCGCCGGCGGCGAGCAGGGAGGTGGCGGCCAGGGCCATGAAGATCCGTTTCTTCAGTTGCATAGCGTTGGTTTTCCATGTGTTGACATTACGTATGTCGCAGGGCGGACAGTGGTCCGCCATGCCCGGTCTGCAGCGTCGTTGCGGCTGCATGTCCTTTCCGGTCACTCTGCATCGATGCCTTCCATGGGATAGCCCGACTTGCGCAAAGCCCAGCTAAAAAGTGCTTTCCAATGAAAGACTTAACGGCACTGGTCTGGGATAACTTTAGTGTCGGCGGGTGTTTTTTTGCCATCATCTCGCCATTCCTTCGGTTTCACGGAGGATGACGCGACTCGTCTCCAGTGGCTGGGCGCAGCTGCCTGGCACACCTCACGGCGATCCCTTGCCCTCGCGCCCGTGCCAGCAGCTCCTCGGTGTCGTCGCCGCCTGGCAGCGCCAGCACCAGGTCGGGCCGGCTGTCGCGCAGCATGAAAACGTTGCGCAGGCGCTCGGCCAGCTTGCCGTGCAGCTGCCAGTTGGGCGGGTAGCGCACGATGTCGGCGCCCTGCTCGCGGGCCCAGCCTTCGATCTCGCCGCCCAGGTGCTGGCTGCCGCCGTGGATCAGCACCCGGATCGGTTGCTGGCGCTGGAGGGTGTCCAGCGCCTGGCGGCAGCGTTGGCTGTCGGCGTAGTTGCGCCCAGCGCAGATCAGTACGCGCATGCCCACCCCCTCAGAACCACTGGCCGAAGCGGCGGATGTACAGGGTCTTCATGCCCTGGGCCACCAGGCAGTAGCCCAGCAGGGTGGCGGCCAGCCAAGGGAAGTATTCCCACGGCAGCGGTACCAGCCCGACCATCGCCCCCAGCGGCGAGAACGGGATGTAGATGCCCAGGCACATCACCAGGCCGGTGGCCAGGATCACCGGCAGCGCCGCAGTGCTCTGGAAGAACGGCACCTTGCGGGTGCGCAGCATGTGCACCACCAGCGTTTGCGACAGCAGCCCCTCGATGAACCAGCCGGACTGGAACAGCGCCTGCATTTCCACGCTGTTGGCGGCGAACACGTACCACATCAGGGCGAAGGTGGTGATGTCGAAGATCGACGAAGTGGGACCGATCCACAGCATGAAACGGCCGATGTTGCGGGCATCCCACTTGCGTGGCTCGCGCAGGAATTCCTTGTCCATGCGATCCCACGGCAGCGACAGCTGGGAGAAGTCGTACATCAGGTTCTGCAGCAGCAAGTGGATCGCCAGCATCGGCATGAACGGGATGAACGCGCTGGCCACCAGCACCGAGAACACGTTGCCGAAGTTGGAGCTGGCGGTCATGCACAGGTACTTCATGATGTTGCCGAAGGTTTCGCGGCCCTTGAGCACGCCTTCTTCCAGCACCATCAGGCTCTTTTCCAGGAGGATGATGTCGGCCGACTCCTTGGCGATGTCGGTACCGCTGTCCACCGAGATGCCCACGTCGGCATCGCGCAGCGCCGGGGCGTCGTTGATGCCGTCGCCGAGGAAGCCCACGGTGTGGCCGTTGGCCTGCAGCGCCTTGAGCACCCGCGACTTCTGCAACGGGGTGAGCTTGGCGAACACGGTGCGTTCCTCGACCAGCGCCTTGAGCTGGGTGTCGTCCAGGCGCTCGATGTCCTGGCCGAGCAACGGCTGGCCGGGTTCCAGCCCCACTTCGCGGCAGACCTTGCAGGTGACCACCGGGTTGTCGCCGGTCAGCACCTTGACCTTCACCCCCATCTCGCGCAGGGCGGCGATGGCCGGGCCGGCGGTTTCCTTGGGCGGATCGAGGAAGGTCAGGAAGCCGCGGATCACCAGCTCGCGCTCGTCATCGGTGTGGTACTGGGGCTTGCCGGCGGCGGCCGGAATGTCGCGGGTCCCGACCAGCAACACGCGAAAGCCTTCCTGGTTGTAGGCGCTGGCGGTGGCCAGCAGTTGCTGGCGTCGCCCGGCGTCCAGGACGACCCGCTGGCCGCCTTCTTCCACATGGGTGGCGATGGCCAGCATTTCCTCGACGGCGCCCTTGCTCACCAGCAGGTGATCGCCCAGGGCATCCTTGACGATCACCGACAGGCGCCGGCGGATGAAGTCGAAGGGCAGCTCGTCGACCTTGGCGTAGGCGTAGGGAGGCTGGAAGCGCTGGTCTTCGCCGGCAAAGCGCAGCACGGCCTGGTCCATCAGGTTCTTCACGCCGCTCTGGTGGTGGCTGTTGAGCCAGGCCAGTTCCAGCAGGCGCGGGTCCTTGTGGCCGCTGGGGTCGACGTGGTGCTCGAGGATGATGCGGTCCTGGGTCAGGGTGCCGGTCTTGTCGGTGCACAGCACGTCCATCGAACCGAAGTTCTGGATGGCGTTCAGGCGCTTGACCACCACCTTGCGCCGGGCCATGGCCACGGCGCCCTTGGCCAGGTTGGCGCTGACGATCATCGGCAGCATTTCCGGGGTCAGGCCCACGGCCACGGCGAGGGCGAACAGGAAGGCGTCGCTCCAGTCGCCCTTGACCACGCCGTTGAGCATGAACACCACCGGGACCATCACCAGCATGAAGCGGATCAACAGGCGGCTGACGCTGTTCACGCCACGGTCGAAGGCGGTCTGGCTGCGCGAGCCGACAATGGCCTTGGCCAGCGAACCGAAGTAGGTGCGCTTGCCGGTGGCCACCACCACGGCGCGGGCGCGGCCGCTGACCACGTTGGTGCCCATGAAGCCGATGTTGGGCAGATCCAGCAGGCCGCTTTCATCGTTGGCGCTGCCTCCGGCGGACTTCTGCGCGACGTGGCCGAGGGTGTCGTACTTCTCCACCGGCAGCGCTTCGCCGGTCAGCACGGCCTGGCTGATGAACAGGTCGCGGGACTCGATCAGGCGGATATCGGCGGGGATCATGTCGCCGGCGGCCAGTTGCACGATATCGCCGGCCACCAGTTCGTTCATCGGCACTTCGCGCAGGCGCGCCGGCTGGTCATGGCGCTCGCGGCGCAGCACGGTGGCGGTGGTACGGACCATGGCCTTGAGCGCATCGGCGGCCTTGCCCGAGCGGTACTCCTGCCAGAAGCGCAGCAGGCTGCTGAGGCTGACCATGGTCATGATGATGATGACCTTGGTCAGGTCCGCTTCTTCCAGGTCGCCTGCGCGTACCGGCAGCCAGTAGTCGGTGACGAAGCTGATGCCGGCGAGGGTGAGCAGCACGTAGATGAAGGGGTTGTGCAGGGCCTTGAGCAGTTGCACCAGGGCCGGTTGCGGCTTGTCATGGGCGACTTGGTTGGCGCCGTCGCGCTGCAGGCGCTTGGCGGCTTCGTGCTCGGTCAGGCCCAGCTCGCTGGCGTCGAGGTTGGCCAGGGTCACGGCCAGGCCGTTGCGTGCCTCGCGGGCTGCGCGCATGGAGAGGCGGGTATCTTCGCCGGCTTTGCTGCGGGTGTTGCGGTCTTTTACGGTCATTTGGCTGTGCTCCTGCCGCAGGAGGCGGCACGACACACAGTCGACTCACGGTGGGGAAGGTGAGTGAACGTGTCCCGTGTCGCAATGATTCAAACAATGAAAAACGTGGTTTTTCCGACGTTTACGTGTTCGCTGGCGAATGCCGGAAATTAGATCGGCAGCGAACTTTCGACTGGCTGATTCCATGGTCGGTTAATCCCTTTGCTGAATACCGGGCAATAGAACTCCAACGAACTTTAATTATTTAAAGTTCGGAAGTTTCTGACGATTTATATGGCGTCAGTTCAGCGAACGGACAGCATCGCGCGCGTCACTGCAGGCAGTAACGGGCGCGCTATCGACTGGGCGGTTCCAGGGACGAGGACAGGCCCCAGCCGAGGACAGGACGGAGCGGGGCCTTGTGCGCACAGGTGCGCAGGCGAGGGGTGGCGATATCGAGGTTCATGAGCTTGCCTCCGACCGGGCGGGCACCCGGGGCGGCAAGCTACGGCGGAGCAACAGGCTCTGGCGCGGCTTGCCCGACCTAGGGGCGGGCCCGGAGTTCCGGTTCAAGTGCCTGGCGGCCAAAGGCTGCCAGACAGCGACTAGATACTGTGTCCATTGAATTCTTCGTGAGTTGAAATAAAGGCCCGCTTTTTGGGGCGGGTGAACTTTATGCAAAGCATAGCGGGGAAGTCAACCGGGAAGGCGTAACTTAACTATGTTTCATCTGCTGGGAGGGAAATTAATGCAATACCCTGCGCAAATGTTATCGCGGGGCAAGCCCGCTCCTGCCTGGTCAAGGCAGAAGCGGGCATTCGATCAGGGCTTGGCGCCCAGGATGATGTGCGACGCCTTGATCAGCGCGGTGGCCTTCACACCTGGCTTCAGGCCGAGCTCCTGCACCGCTTCGCGGGTGACGATGGCATACACCTCGGTGCCGCCCGACAGCTTCAGCACCACCTCGGCATTCACCGCACCGTCGCCGACCCGCAGCACTTCGCCTTCCAGGCTGTTGCGCGCAGACAGCTTGTAGCCGGCGGCATCGGTCATCAGCACCACCCAGGGCGCCTTGACCAGCGCCACGGCCTGCTTGCCGACGTTGATGTTGAGGTTGTGCAGGCTGGCCATGGTGACCACCGCCACCAGCTTCTCGCCGCCGCCGAGGGTCAGTTCGACCTCGGCATTCACCGCGCCAGGCTGGACGGCGCTGACGGTACCTTCGAAGACATTGCGTGCACTGACTTTCATGGGGAAGCACTCCGTGTGATCAATCACCACGCCCGAGGCATTCAGGCGCGTACGTAAACCCAGGCGGTCAGCCCCGAGGCGAGGCCGACGGCGATACGCTTGTAGTCCGCCACTTCGTAGCGGTCGGCGGCGGCCAGCTCTTGTTCGCTGATCTGGAAGACCATGCCGGCGACGCTGTCTTCGGCCCGCTCGCTGGGGGAGACGATGGGGTGGTGGCTCTTGCCGCTGGTGGCCAGCACTTCAGGGTCGGTGATCTGCACCCAGTCCTGGCGATAGCCCGGCATGCTGTCGGCCTGGCCGGTCAGTTCACGGCCGAAGTTGGCCAGTTGTACGGCCTTGTCCTGCAAGGTGCCGTAGGAGAACAGCAGTACTGGGTAATCGCTGGACGGTTGCATGGCTTATTCCTGAGTAGGCGGGGCGATCCGTGCTTCCAGCTCGGCGAATTGCCGCTCGAGGGCTTCGAGGCGGGCGCGGGTACGGGCCAGCACCACCATCTGGCTGTCGAACTCCTCGCGGCTGACCAGGTCGAGCTTGCTGAAGGCACCCTGCATCAGCACCTTGAACTGGCTTTCCAGTTCGGCGCGGGGCGCGGCGGTGTCACCGCTGAACAGGCGCGAGGCCTGGTCGCTCAGGGCATCGAGGAAGGCTTTGGGCGCGAGCATGTCTGGTATCCGCTGATCACTGAAAGGGCAGCAGTGTAGCACGGGGCTCCGGGCCACTTGCGTTGCACGCTTTTCGCGCAGGGCGGCCAAAGGTCGCGCACCGATTTTGTGCGCTTTTTCCCTGCTGGCGATTGGCCAATCCCTGCCGGTTCACGCAACTATCTGTTTTCCCGTGACTTGCGCCAACTGGCAAGGTTTCTGCAAAGACCTGAGCGAGCCATGCACTGATGCAGTCCCTTGTGACCAGGCAGTGCGCAGGCGGAGCCGGAAGGTTCTTCGTCACAGCCGGATCGTGCGTCGGCGGGGAGGATGGAGCCGACGACGCGTTACAAAGCCAGGCGCTGCGCTTAGACTTGAGACGGGTTTGTTTTCCTGGGGCAAGTCCACCAAATCGGGAGAGAGTTTCATGAAGCTAGTCACTGCCATCATCAAGCCGTTCAAGCTGGACGACGTGCGCGAGTCGCTGTCGGAAATCGGCGTGCAGGGCATCACCGTGACCGAAGTCAAAGGCTTCGGCCGGCAGAAGGGTCACACCGAGCTGTATCGCGGCGCTGAATATGTGGTCGATTTCCTGCCCAAGGTGAAGATCGATGTCGCCATCGACGACAAGGACCTCGATCGGGTGATCGAAGCCATCACCAAGGCGGCCAACACCGGCAAGATCGGCGACGGCAAGATCTTCGTGGTCAATCTGGAGCAGGCGATCCGCATCCGTACCGGCGAAACCGATACCGACGCGATCTAAGCGCCAAACCAAGCCTCACCAAACCCAACGCCCCAGGAGAAAACAACATGACTCTGCGCAAGATCGCAGGGCTAGGAGCCCTATTGTCCCTCGTAATGCCAGGGCTGGCCCTGGCCGAGGAAACTGCCGCCCCCGTGCTGAACTCCGGCGACACCGCCTGGATGCTCACCTCGACGGCACTGGTCCTGTTCATGACCATCCCGGGCCTGGCCCTGTTCTACGGCGGCATGGTGCGCTCGAAGAACGTGCTGTCGGTGATGATGCAGTGTTTCGCCATCACCGGGTTGATCAGCATCCTGTGGGTCATCTACGGCTACAGCCTGGCTTTCGATACCGCCGGTATGGAAAAGGGCGTGCTCAACTTCAATTCCTTCATCGGTGGCTTCTCCAAGGCCTTCCTCAACGGCGTCACGCCGTCGGGCCTTACCTCGGCCGCCGCGCTGTTCCCCGAGGCGGTGTTCATCACCTTCCAGATGACCTTCGCCATCATCACCCCGGCGCTGATCGTCGGAGCCTTCGCCGAACGCATGAAGTTCTCGGCGATGCTGATCTTCATGGGCGTGTGGTTCACCCTGGTCTATGCGCCGATCGCGCACATGGTCTGGAGCGGTGACGGCGCGCTGATGTGGGACTGGGGCGTGCTGGACTTCGCTGGCGGCACCGTGGTGCACATCAACGCCGGTATCGCCGGCCTGGTCTGCTGCCTGGTGCTGGGTAAGCGCAAGGGCTACCCGACCACGCCGATGGCCCCGCACAATCTGGGCTACACCCTGATGGGCGCGGCCATGCTGTGGATCGGCTGGTTCGGCTTCAACGCAGGTTCCGCCGCCGCGGCCAATGGCACCGCCGGCATGGCCATGCTGGTGACCCAGATCGCCACCGCCGCCGCCGCCCTGGGCTGGATGTTCGCCGAGTGGATCTTCCACGGCAAGCCAAGCGCCCTGGGCATTGCTTCGGGCGTGGTCGCCGGCCTGGTAGCCATCACCCCGGCCGCCGGCACCGTCGGCCCGATGGGCGCCCTGGTGATCGGCCTGGTGTCCGGTGTGGTCTGCTACTTCTGCGCCACCAGCCTCAAGCGCAAGCTGGGCTATGACGACTCCCTGGACGCCTTCGGCGTGCACGGCATCGGCGGCATCATCGGTGCACTGCTCACCGGTGTGTTTGCGGCGCCTGCCCTGGGCGGCTTCGGCGCGGTCACCGACATCGCCGCGCAGTTCTGGATCCAGGCCAAGGGCGTGATCTTCACCGTGGTCTACACCGCCATCGTCACCTACGTGATCCTCAAGGTCCTCGACCTGGTGATGGGCCTGCGGGTCAGCGAAGAAGAAGAGTCGGTCGGCCTCGACCTGGCTCAACACAACGAGCGCGGCTACAACCTGTAACCGCGATGCTGGAAAACTTGCCCGGTTCGCCGGGCATTTTTTTGCCTGTAATTTACCGTTTGGCCTGGGGCAAACGGTTTCCCTGCGCTGATCGCGACCCGGGGTTAAAACTTACAAGCCATCGGGTGTTTCTGGTGCTTTGCTTTTTCTGCGAGCGCGCTAGAATGCGCGCCGAAGGAAGCTGGACGAGTAGTCCACACACTTCGCTACCCTTTGCTAGGCTTGCCAATAGCCTGTGGCCAGCAAGGGCTCAAAAATTTTTGTCAGGCCTTGCCAGGAGCAGGGCCTGCAGGGTGCCGGGCCCCCCATGAGGGGGTGGACACCCAGGGCAGTGGCCAATCCACGGCCAGTTGAATTTTCACTGGTGGCTGCCGGTCTACGGCTGCACCGGTCTATAACTAACCTGCTTTTCGCAAGTCATGAGGTAGAACATGAGCGACGACGATCTGGAAAATGACGACCTCGAGGTAGGCGACGAAGACGAGGCTGATGAAGGCCTTGAGGCAGCGGCTGACGACGGCGCGGAAGACTCCGGCGACGACGACAGCAGCCCGGCTCCGGCGGCCAAGGGCAAGTCCAAGGCGGCGGTCTCGGTAGACGAGATGCCGAGCATGGAAGCCAAGCAGAAAGAGCGCGATGCGCTGGCCAAGGCGATGGAAGAGTTCCTTTCGCGCGGTGGCAAGGTGCAGGAAGTGGAGGCCAACGTGGTCGCCGATCCGCCCAAGAAGCCGGACAACAAGTACGGCAGCCGCCCTATCTGAGTGGCTGAACGCAAAAAAGCCCGCCGTCGCTGCGGGCTTTTTTGTGCTTGTCAGGTTGGCACGGTCTCTGTAGGAGCGGCCTTGTGCCGCGAAAGGGCCGCAAAGCGGCCCCGGGGCCGTTGTCGACACTCAAATCCTAGGGCCGCTGCGCAGCCCTTTCGCGGCACAAGGCCGCTCCTACAGGGATAGCGCAGCCCGGTCAGCGCCAGCGCGCCAGCACGTCGGGCAACTGCGACAGCCGCTGGATCTCGGCATCCGGCGCCTGCTCGCCGCTCCAGGGCTTGTGCTGCGGGTTGAACCACACTGCGCGCAACCCGGCGCGCTGGGCGCCGGCGATGTCGTCGCCCGGGTGGTCGCCGACGTGCACCGCCGCCCCCGCGTCCACCTCGCCGCGCTTCAGCGCTTCGAGGAACGGTGCCGGGTCCGGCTTGCCGATGCCCAGGTCCTCGGCGCACAGGGCGAAGCGGAAGTAGTCCGCCAGTCCCAGGCGGCGCACGTCGGCATTGCCATTGGTGACCACGCCGAGGGTGTAGTGGTGGCGCAGGATCTCCAGCACCGGCTGTACCTCGGGGAACACCTCCACCTGGTGCCGGGCATGCAGGAACACCTCGAAGCCCTCATTGGCCAGCTCCTGGGCGTGCTTCTCGCTGTAGCCGACCTCTTCCAGGGCGTGGAACAGCACCCGCCGGCGCAGGGCGCTGATGCGGTGCTTGAGGCCCGGCTCGGCCTGCACCAGGCGCTCGCGGATGGCGAACAGGTGCTCCACCGGCACGCCGCCAAGGATCGGCGCGTTGGCTTCGAGCCAGTCGCGCAGGACGACTTCGGCGCTGGCGATGACCGGCGCGGTGTCCCAGAGGGTGTCGTCCAGGTCGAAGGTGATCAGCTTGATGCTCATGAGTCCGTGTCCTTGCTGCGTTTGGCCCGAGGGTGGGCGCTGTCGTACACCGCGGCCAGGTGCTGGAAGTCCAGGTGGGTGTAGATCTGCGTGGTGCTGATGTCGGCGTGGCCGAGCATCTCCTGCACCGCGCGCAGGTCCTGGGACGATTCCAGCAGGTGGCTGGCGAAGGAATGGCGAAGCATGTGCGGGTGCAGGTGCTGGCCGAGCTCGCGCTCGCCGGCGGCCTTGACCCGCAGCTGGATGGCGCGGGGGCCGAGGCGCTTGCCCTGGCGACTGAGGAATACCGCGCCGTCCCGCGGGCCGGCGATGCCGCGCAGCTTGAGCCACGCCTGCATCGCCTCGCGGGCCTTGCGGCCGACCGGCAGCACGCGGCTCTTGCCGCCCTTGCCGTGCACCTGCACCAGCCCGGCGGCCAGGTCCAGGTGTTCGAGGTCGAGCCCGGTCAGCTCCGACAGGCGCAGGCCGGACGAGTAGAACAGTTCGAGGATCGCCTGGTCGCGACGGGCAATGAATTCGTCGTCGACGCCGCCATCGAGCAGTTGCAGGGCGCGGTCGGTGTCCAGCACCTTGGGCAGGCGCCGCTCACCCTTGGGCGGCGCCAGGCCGTTGGCCGGGTCGTGCTGGCAATGGCCTTCGCGGTTGAGGTAGCGGTACAGACCGCGTACCGCCGAGAGCAGGCGCGCCAGGCTGCGCGAGGACTGGCCGTGGTGGTGCTGGCGGGCGACCAGCTGGCGCAGCTGCTGGACCTGCAGGGCGCCCCAGCCGGCGATGCCCTGGGTGTTGCAGAATTCGATGACTTTCTCGAGGTCGCGACGGTAGGCCAGCAGGGTGTGCTCGGACACCTGGCGCTCGTTGCGCAGGTGAGCGCAATAAGCCTCCAGCTGGCGTTCCATCAGCGCACCGAGCGCAGCGTCTGGGTAAAGCGCGGCACCACGCGGCCAAGCACTTCGGCGATGTAGCTGAGGAACAGGGTGCCGACGCTGCTCTTGTAGTGCTGCGGGTCACGGCTGCCGATCGCCAGCACGCCGTGCAGGCCCTGGTACTCGAGGGTGGCCACGGCGCTGGAACCGACTTCCTTGTGCTGGGCATCGCCGAACAGGAAGGCCAGTTCATGCTCGCGCAGGCTGCCGCTGATGGTCTTGCCGCCGCCGATCAGCCCGCCGATGGCCTGCTGCGCTTCGGCACCGGAGACCCAGCGGCCCACGGGGGCGGCGTTCTCGCCGAACAGGATCAGGCTGACGAAGGGCACCTGGAATTCTTGGCGCAGGCTGTCCTCGACTGCCATCACCACCTCTTCGAGGGTGCCGGCGTCGAGCAGGTCGAGGATCAGTCGGCGGGTCTTGTCGAACAGCCGGTCGTTGTCACGGGCCACGTCCATCAGCTGCGACAGGCGATGGCGCATCTCGATGTTGCGGTCGCGCAGCAGCTTGAGCTGGCGCTCCACCAGCGACACGCTGTCGCCGCGCTGGTGGGGGATGCGCTGTTCGAGCAGCAGCTCGTCGTGCTCGGCGAAGAAGGTCGGGTGGGCGCGCAGGTAGGCGACCACCGCTTCGGCATCGAGCTCACGGGCCTGCGGGGATGCAACGTTAGGCTGATCGGTCATGGCGGATACTCGCTTAGAGACGAACTTGTCCTTCGAACACGCGGACGGCGGGGCCGGTCATCAGCACCGGCTTGCCGGGGCCGGCCCACTCGATGCTCAAACGGCCACCCGGCAGGTCGATGGTCACCGGTGAGTCCATCCAGCCCTGGCTGATCGCCGCCACGGCCGCGGCGCAGGCGCCGGTGCCGCAGGCCTGGGTCTCCCCGGCGCCACGTTCCCAGACCCGCAGGTTGGCGCGGTGGCGGTCGACCACCTGGATGAAGCCGGCATTGACCCGCTGCGGGAAGCGCGGGTGATGCTCGATCTTCGGGCCAAGTTCATGGACCGGCGCAGTGCGCACGTCATCGACGCGCAGCACCGAATGCGGGTTGCCCATGGACACAGCGGCGATCTGGTGCACCTGGCCATCGACTTCCAGCGTATAGCTGCTGGCCTGCTCGTCGGCAATGAACGGGATCTCGGTCGGGGTGAAGCGTGGCGGACCCATGTCGACGCAGATCTGGCCGTCGTTGCGCACATCGAGCTCGATGATGCCGCCCTTGG
This sequence comes from Pseudomonas carassii, assembly GCF_036324045.1. Lineage (NCBI taxonomy): Bacteria > Pseudomonadati > Pseudomonadota > Gammaproteobacteria > Pseudomonadales > Pseudomonadaceae > Pseudomonas > Pseudomonas carassii. The sequence continues at coordinate 20,257 of NZ_JAZDCT010000053.1, forward strand.
TCTCGACGCGAATGCGCTTCTTGGCGGTCAGGCGCTTGTCCAGCACGAAGCGGGCGAAGCAGCGCGCGCCGTTGCCGCACTGCTCGACCTCGGAGCCGTCGGCGTTGAAGATCCGGTAGCGGAAGTCTACATCCGGGTTGTTCGGCGCCTCGACGATCAGCAGCTGGTCGAAGCCGATGCCGGTGTTGCGATCGCCCCATTGCTTGGCGTGCTTGGGTTGGATGTGCGCGTGCTGGCTGACCAGGTCGAGGACCATGAAGTCGTTGCCCAGCCCGTGCATCTTGGTGAAACGCAGCAGCATGGGCTCACTCCGGCAGCAGGCTTTCGCCGGCGAACAATTCGGCGACGGTCTCGCGGCGACGTACTTCGAAGGCCTGGTCGCCATCGACCAGCACTTCGGCGCAACGGCCACGGGTGTTGTAGTTGGAGCTCATGACGAAACCATAGGCGCCCGCGGAGCGGACGGCCAGCAGGTCGCCCTCGGCCAGGTTCAGTACGCGGTCCTTGCCCAGGAAGTCGCCGGTCTCGCAGATCGGGCCGACCAGGTCATAGGCCCGGCCTTCACCTTCGCGGGGCTTGACCGCGCTGACGTCCATCCAGGCCTGGTACAAGGCGGGACGGATCAGGTCGTTCATGGCCGCGTCGATGATGGCGAAGTCTTTGTGCTCGGTGTGCTTGAGGTATTCCACACGGGTCAGCAGCACGCCGCCGTTGGCGACGATGTAGCGGCCCGGCTCGAACACCAGGGCCAGGTCGCGCTCGCCGACGCGCTCGCGAATGGCTGCGATGTAGTCGGCCAGCAGCGGTGGCTGCTCGTCGCGGTAGCGCACGCCGACCCCGCCGCCGAGGTCCAGGTGGCGCAGGTGGATGCCGCACTCGGCCAGGCGGTCGACCAGTACCAGCAGGCGGTCGAGGGCGTCGAGGAAGGGTTCGACGGTGGTCAGCTGCGAGCCGATGTGGCAGTCGACGCCGACCACGTCCAGGTTGGGCAGCTGCGCGGCACGCACGTAGATCGCCTCGGCGTCGGCGATGGCGATGCCGAACTTGTTCTCTTTGAGACCGGTGGAAATGTACGGGTGGGTGCCGGCGTCGACGTCCGGGTTCACACGTAGCGAAACCGGGGCTGTCTTGCCCATTTCGGCGGCAACGACCTGGAGGCGCTCGAGCTCGTCGGTGGACTCGACATTGAAGCAGTGCACACCCACTTCCAGGGCGCGGCGCATGTCTTCACGGGTCTTGCCGACCCCGGAGAACACCACGCGATCGGCGCGCCCGCCGGCGGCGAGGACGCGCTCCAGCTCACCGCCGGAGACGATGTCGAAGCCCGCGCCGAGGCGCGCCAGCAGGTTCAGCACGCCCAGGTTGGAGTTGGCCTTGACCGCGAAGCAGACCAGGTGCTCGACCCCTTGCAGGGCGTCGGTGTAGCTGCGGTACTGGGCCTCGATATGGGCGCGCGAGTACACGTAGGTGGGCGTGCCGAAGCGTTCGGCGATCGCCGTCAGGGCCACCCCTTCCGCGAACAGCTCGCCGCCGCGGTAGTTGAATGCGTCCATGGGATTTCCTTACTGCGCGGGCGACTCTTCTGGCTGCTCTTGCGGCTGTACCAGCACCGGTTGCGGCTGGACAGGCTTGGCATGCTGGTGCGATTTGCGCGGGCCTTTGCCGTCCTTGCCGTCTTCAGGCAGGTACAGGGGGCCTTTCTGACCGCAGGCCGAAACGAGGCAGGCAACCGCGACCAGCGCCGCGAGGGAGGAAATCAGGCGTTTCATGGGTGAAATCCTTGGAAATATGCAGTATTGCGGCCGAGTATACCGAGCGCCCACCTGATTGCCTATGCAAGGGGCGCCCCCGCTCGGCGGGCGTGGGCGACCGAAGGACATGCGGCTTTTTCTTACAGCGATTAGCTTGTAGCTTGAGGCGTTCGCCCTTATCGTGCCCGGCTTGCGTGTGTACAGCCATTTTTCGAGGTCCCTGCAATGAGTTTGAGCGAAGCGCGTTTCCACGACCTGGTCGATGCGACCCAACAGGCCCTGGAAGACCTGTTCGATGAAAGCGGCATGGACCTGGACATGGAGAACTCCGCCGGCGTTCTCACCGTCAAGTTCGACAACGGCAGCCAGCTGATCTTCAGCCGCCAGGAGCCGCTGCGCCAGCTGTGGCTGGCGGACAAGTCCGGCGGCTTTCACTTCGACTACGACGAAGAGAGCGGCAAGTGGGTCTGCGAGAAGAGCGAAGAGCTGCTGGGCGAGATGCTCGAGCGCATCGTCTGGGAACGCGCCGGCGAGAAGCTGGACTTCGACGAGATCTGAGATGAGCGACCTGCCCCGGCCACCCAAGCCGCTCTACAGCAACGTGAGCCCGGCGGTGCCGTCACCTTGTATCAGCATATGTCGGCTGGATGAGCACAAGGTCTGCACCGGCTGCCACCGGCATGTCGAGCATATCCGCGAGTGGCGCTCGGCCGATGACGAGCGGCGCCGGCAGATCTGCCGCGAGGCGTTGGCCCTGAAAACACGGGCATCGGCATAGGCACAACGAAGGTGTGGGCTTGAGTATTTGCCCCGCTGTGGTAGTGTCAGGGTCTGCGTCGATGACGCCACAGCCTTTCGCAAACCCCGCCCTTGGGCGGGGTTTTGCTTTATCTGCCTGTTGAAAATTGCCTGTTCAAAGGAGTCTGACTGGATCATGAGCACCAAGCCTTCCCTCATCCTCACCCGCTTGGACGTGCAGCGTCTTGAGCGCCTGCTCGACGACCTCGATGAAAGCACCCCGGGTGTGCTCGCCCTGCAGGACGAGCTGGACCGTGCCGAGCAGGTGGTCGGGCATGAAGAGGTGCCGGCCGGCGTGGTGACCATGAATTCGCGGGTGCACTGCCGCGAGAGTGCCAGCGGCAAGGATTACCACCTGACCCTGGTGTACCCGAAGGATGCCGGCCCCGAAGGCAATGTCTCGATCCTCGCGCCGATCGGTTGTGCCTTGCTGGGCCTGTCGGTGGGTGACCAGATCGACTGGCCGGCGCCGGGCGGCAAGACCCTCAAGCTGGAACTGTTGGCGGTCGAGTACCAGCCGGAGGCGGCAGGGGATTTCGATCTCTGATGCTGCGCATTCCCCTGTAGGAGCGGCCTTGTGCCGCGAATGGGCTGCGAAGCAGCCC
>NZ_JAZDCT010000054.1:0-23367 GCF_036324045.1 Pseudomonas carassii
CTTCGAGAAGCTCACGCTGGGTGACAACACTGTCACTACTACCGTGACCGATGAGCCGGGTACTGGCACCCCAGGTACTGACAACCAGGGTGATAAGGTCACCGTTACCATCGTCGGCAAAGGCGATGTCACCGAAGACCAGCAACCAGCCTTCACCGTCAAGGTCAGCCAGAAACTGGACCACGACCTGACCGTGACCCTGTCGAACGGCGACAAAGTTGTCATTCCAGCCGGTCAGACCGAAGCCGAGTACAAAGCCAAGGCCCAGGGCGACGACGTCTTCAAGGATGGCGACACCCTGACCGTCGGCATCACCGATGCCGCCGTCGATGGCAAGGCCTTCGAAAACCTGGAACTGGGCGGCAACGCCTCGGTCCAGATCACCGACACCGTCAGCGAGGTCGTTGCGACCCTGACTGCGGATAAGACCACGGTCACTGAAGGCGGCCAGATCACCTATACCGTGACGCTGACCAATGCCCAAGGTCTGCCGGTCAATGGCCACAATGGCCTGACCTTCACCCTGACCGATGGCACCAAGGTGACGATCCCCGCGGGCAGTGCCAGCGGCACCTTCACCATCACCGCGCCGGACGACGTATTCGTCGGCGGCCAGCCGAGCATCGTCAACAAAATCGAATCGGTTGCTGGTGGCGACAACTTCGAGAAGCTGACCCTCGGCGACAACACAGTCACCACGAGCGTGACCGACGAACCGGGCACTGGCACTCCAGGCACCGACAACCAGGGCGACAAAGTTACCGTCACCATCGTTGGCAAAGGCGATGTCACCGAAGACCAACAGCCGGCCTTCACCGTCAAGGTCAGCCAGAAACTCGACCACGACCTGACCGTGACCCTGTCGAACGGCGACAAGGTCGTCATTCCAGCCGGTCAGACCGAGGCCGAGTACAAGGCCAAGGCTCAGGGCGATGACGTCTTCAAGGACGGTGATACCCTGACCGTCGGCATCACCGATGCCGCCGTCGATGGCAAGTCCTTCGAAAACCTGGAGCTGGGCGGCAACGCCTCGGTGCAGATCACCGACACCATCAGTGAAGTGGTTGCGACCCTCACCGCCGACAAGACCACCGTCACCGAAGGCGGCCAGATCACCTACACCGTGACCCTGACCAACGCCCAGGGTCTGCCGGTCAACGGCCACAATGGCCTGACCTTCACTCTGACCGACGGCACCAAGGTCACCGTTCCAGCCGGCAGCGCCAGCGGCACCTTCACCATCACCGCCCCGAGCGATGTATTCGTCGGCGGCCAGCCCTCTATCGTGAACAAGCTTGAAGGTGTCAGCGGCGCGGACAACTTCGAGAAGCTGACCCTCGGCAAGGAAACACTCACCACCACCGTCACTGATGACCCGGATACCGGCAACAAGGTATCCGTCACCATCGTCAGCAACGGCGATGTCACCGAGGACCTGCAACCGTCCTTTACCGTCAAGGTCAACCAGAAGCTGGACCAGGATCTCACCATCACCCTGAGCAATGGCGCCAAGGTGGTGATTCCGGCTGGCCAGACCCAGGTCGAGTACAAGGCGGATGCCCAGGGCGACGACGTCTTCAAGGATGGCAGCTCGCTGACCGTCGGCATCACTGATGCAGTCGTTGATGGCAAGACCTTCGAGAATCTGGAACTGGGCGGCAACGCCACCGTGCAGATCACCGATACCGTCAGTGAGGTCGTCGCGACCCTGACCGCCGACAAGACCACCGTCACCGAAGGCGGCCAGATCACCTACACCGTGACGCTGACCAACGCCCAGGGGCTGCCGGTCAACGGCCATAACGGCCTGACCTTCACCCTGACCGATGGCACCAAGGTCACCATTCCGGCCGGTAGCGCCAGCGGTACCTTCACCATCACCGCTCCAGACGACGTGTTCGTTGGTGGTCAACCGACCATCACCAACAAGCTGGAAGGTGTCACCGGCGCCGACAACTTCGAAAAACTGACCCTGGGTCAGGACGAAGTGAAGACCTCCGTCACTGACGAACCGGGCACTGGCACTCCAGGTACCGACAACCAGGGCGATAAGGTCACCGTCACCATCGTCGGCAAAGGTGATGTGACCGAAGACCAGCAACCGGCCTTCACCGTCAAGGTCAGCCAGAAACTCAACCACGACCTGACCGTGACCCTGTCGAACGGCGACAAGGTGGTCATCCCCGCTGGTCAGACCGAAGCCGAGTACAAGGCCAAGGCTCAAGGTGATGACGTCTTCAAAGACGGCGGTACCTTGACCGTTGGCATCACCGACGCTGCCGTCGATGGCAAGGCCTTCGAGAATCTGGAGCTGGGCGGCAACGCTTCGGTCCAAATCACCGACTCCGTCAGCGAAGTCGTCGCGACCCTCACCGCCGACAAGACCACTGTGTCCGAAGGTGGCCAGATCACCTACACCGTGACGCTGACCAACGCCCAGGGGCTGCCGGTCAACGGCCATAACGGCCTGACCTTCACCCTGACCGATGGCACCAAGGTCACCATTCCGGCCGGCAGTGCCAGCGGCACCTTCACCATCACCGCCCCTGACGACGTGTTCGTCGGCGGCCAGCCTTCGATCGTCAACAAGATCGAATCGGTTGCCGGTGGCGACAACTTCGAGAAATTGACTCTGGGTGACAACACTGTCACCACGACCGTGACCGACGAGCCGGGCACCGGTACTCCAGGCACCGACAACCAGGGTGACAAGGTCACCGTCACCATCGTCGGCAAGGGCGATGTCACCGAAGACCAGCAGCCGGCCTTCACCGTCAAGGTCAGCCAGAAGCTCGACCATGACCTGACTGTCACTCTGTCCAATGGCGACAAGGTCGTAATTCCGGCCGGCCAGACCGAGGCTGAGTACAAGGCCAAGGCCCAGGGCGACGACGTCTTCAAGGACGGCGACACCCTGACCGTCGGCATCACCGATGCCGCCGTTGATGGCAAGACCTTCGAGAATCTGGAACTGGGCGGCAACGCCTCGGTGCAGATCACCGACACCATCAGTGAAGTCGTGGCCACCCTGTCCGCCGACAAGACCACCGTCACCGAAGGCGGCCAGATCACCTACACCGTCAGCCTGACCAACGCTCAGGGTCTGCCGGTGAATGGCCATAACGGCCTGACCTTCACCCTCACCGACGGCACCAAGGTCACCATTCCGGCCGGCAGTGCCAGCGGCACCTTCACCATCACCGCCCCTGACGACGTATTCGTCGGCGGCCAGCCTTCGATCGTCAACAAGATCGAAGGCGTCAGCGGCGCGGACAACTTCGAGAAGCTCACGCTGGGTGACAACACCGTCACCACGAGTGTGACTGACGAGCCTGGCACCGGTACTCCAGGTACCGACAACCAGGGCGACAAGGTCACCGTCACCATCGTCGGCAAAGGCGATGTCACCGAAGACCAGCAGCCGGCCTTCACCGTCAAGGTCAGCCAGAAGCTGGACCACGACCTGACCGTCACCCTGTCCAACGGTGACAAGGTGGTCATCCCAGCCGGCCAGACCGAAGCCGAGTACAAGGCCAAGGCCCAAGGCGATGACGTCTTCAAGGACGGCGATACCCTGACCGTCGGCATCACCGATGCCGCCGTTGACGGCAAGTCCTTCGAGAACCTGGAGCTGGGCGGCAACGCCTCGGTTCAGATCACCGACACCGTCAGTGAAGTGGTCGCGACCCTGACTGCCGACAAGACCACCGTCACCGAAGGCGGCCAGATCACCTACACCGTGACCCTGACCAACGCCCAGGGTCTGCCGGTCAACGGCCACAATGGTCTGACCTTCACCCTGACCGATGGCACCAAGGTCACCATTCCGGCCGGCAGCGCCAGCGGTACCTTCACCATTACCGCCCCTGACGACGTATTCGTCGGCGGCCAGCCTTCGATCGTCAACAAGATCGAGAGTGTCAGTGGTGCGGACAACTTCGAGAAGCTCACACTGGGTGACAACACCGTCACCACGAGTGTGACTGACGAGCCGGGTACCGGCACTCCAGGTACCGACAACCAGGGCGACAAGGTCACCGTCACCATCGTCGGCAAGGGCGATGTCACCGAAGACCAGCAACCTGCATTTACCGTCAAGGTCAGCCAGAAACTCGACCACGACCTGACCGTGACCCTGTCGAACGGCGACAAAGTCGTTATTCCGGCCGGTCAGACCGAAGCCGAGTACAAAGCGAAAGCCCAAGGTGATGACGTCTTCAAGGATGGCGACACCCTGACCGTCGGCATCACCGATGCCGCCGTCGATGGCAAGGCCTTCGAGAATCTGGAACTGGGTGGCAATGCCTCGGTGCAGATCACCGACACCGTCAGCGAGGTGGTCGCCACCCTCACCGCAGACAAGACCACCGTCACCGAAGGCGGCCAGATCACCTACACCGTGACCCTGACCAACGCCCAGGGCCTGCCGGTCAATGGCCACAACGGCCTGACCTTTACCCTCAGCGACGGCACCAAGGTCACCATCCCGGCCGGCAGCGCCAGCGGTACCGCCATCATCACGGCGCCTGACGACGTCTTCGTCGGCGGCCAGCCTTCGATCGTCAACAAGATCGAGGGTGTCAGTGGCGCGGACAACTTTGAGAAGCTCACACTGGGCGACAACACCGTCACCACGAGCGTGACCGATGAGCCGGGTACCGGCACCCCAGGCACTGACAACCAGGGCGACAAGGTCTCCGTTACCATCGTCGGCAACGGCAACGTCACCGAAGACCAGCAGCCGTCGTTCACCGTCAAGGTCAGCCAGAAACTTGGCCAGGACCTGACCGTCACCCTGAGCAATGGCGACAAGGTGGTGATCCCGGCCGGTCAGACCCAGGTCGAATACAAAGCCGCAGCTCAGGGCGACGACGTGTTCAAGGATGGCAGCTCGCTGACCGTCGGCATCACCGATGCCGCAGTCACCGGCAAGACCTTCGAGAACCTCGAGCTGGGTGGCAACGCCACCGTGCAGATCACCGACACCATCAGTGAAGTGGTCGCCACCCTGTCCGCCGACAAGACCACCGTGTCCGAAGGCGGCCAGATCACCTACACCGTGACCCTGACCAACGCCCAAGGCCTGTCGGTCACCGGCCACAACGGCCTGACCTTTACCCTCAGCGACGGCACCAAGGTCACCATCCCGGCCGGCAGCGCCAGCGGTACCGCCATCATCACGGCGCCTGACGACGTCTTCGTCGGCGGCCAGGCTACCATCAGCAACAAGATCACCGGCGTCACCGGTGCCGACAACTTCGAGAAACTGACCCTGGGTCAGAACGAAGTGCAGACTTCCGTGACCGACGAGCCGGGCACCGGAACTCCAGGCACCGACAACCAGGGCGACAAGGTGTCCGTCACCATCGTCGGCAACGGCAACGTCACCGAAGACCAGCAGCCGTCGTTCACCGTCAAGGTCAGCCAGAAGCTTGGCTACGACCTGACCGTCACCCTGTCCAACGGCGACAAGGTGGTGATCCCGGCAGGTCAGACCCAGACCGAGTACAAAGCCGCCGCACAGGGCGACGACGTGTTCAAGGACGGCAGCTCGCTGACCGTCGGTATCACCGATGCCACGGTTCCGGGCCATACCTTCGAGAACCTCGAGCTGGGTGGCAACGCCACCGTGCAAATCACCGACACCATCAGTGAAGTCGTGGCCACCTTGTCCGCCGACAAGGCCACCGTTTCCGAGGGCGGCCAGATCACCTACACCGTGACCCTGAGCAACGCCCAGGGTCTGTCGGTCACCGGCCACAACGGCCTGACCTTCACCCTGACCGATGGCACCAAGGTCACCATTCCGGCGGGCAGCGCCACCGGAACCTTCACCATCAATGCTCCAGACGATGTATTCGTCGGTGGTCAGCCGACCATCAGCAACAAGATCACTGGCGTCACCGGCGCAGACAACTTCGAGAAACTGACCCTGGGTCAGAACGAAGTGAAGACTACCGTCACCGACGAACCAGGTTCGGGTACCCCGGGCACCGGCAACCAGGGCGACAAGGTCTCGGTCACCATCGTCGGCAACGGCAACGTCACCGAAGACCAGCAGCCGTCGTTCACCGTCAAGGTCAGCCAGAAGCTCGACCAGGACCTGACCGTGACCCTGAGCAACGGTGCCAAGGTAATCATTCCGGCCGGCCAGACCCAGGTCGAATACAAGGCCGCCGCCCAAGGCGACGACGTATTCAAGGATGGCAGCTCGCTGACCGTCGGCATCACCGATGCCACGGTCACCGGCAAGACCTTCGAGAATCTGGAACTGGGCGGCAACGCCACCGTGCAGATCAGCGACACCATCAGTGAAGTCGTGGCCACCTTGTCCGCCGACAAGACCACCGTCACCGAAGGCGGCCAGGTCACCTACACCGTGACCCTGACCAACGCCCAGGGCTTGTCGGTCACCGGTCATAACGGCCTGACCTTCACCCTCTCCGACGGCACCAAGGTCACCATCCCGGCCGGCAGCGCCACTGGCACCGCCACCATCAACGCGCCGGACGATGTGTTCGTCGGCGGCCAGGCCACCATCAGCAACAAGATCACCGGCGTCACCGGTGCCGACAACTTCGAGAAACTGACCCTGGGTCAGAATGAAGTGAAGACCTCGGTCACTGACGAACCGGGCTCGGGCACCCCAGGCACCGACAACCAGGGCGACAAGGTCTCGGTCACCATCGTCGGCAACGGCGATGTCAACGAAGCCCAGCAGCCGTCGTTCACCGTCAAGGTCAGTCAGAAGCTCGACCAGGACCTCACCGTCACCCTGAGCAATGGCGCCAAGGTAGTGATCCCGGCCGGCCAGACCCAGGTCGAGTACAAGGCGCCGGTCCAGGGCGATGACGTGTTCAAGGACGGCGGCCCACTCACCGTCGGCATCACCGATGCCAGCGTGGTCGGCAAGACCTTCGAGAACCTCGAGCTCGGCGGTTCGGCCACCGTGCAGATCACCGACACCATCAGCGAAGTGGTCGCGACCCTGTCCGCCGACAAGACCACGGTTGCCGAGGGTGGCCAGTTCACCTACACCGTGACCCTGACCAACGCCCAGGGCCTGTCGGTCACCGGCCACAACGGCCTGACCTTCACCCTGTCCGACGGCACCAAGGTCACCATCCCGGCCGGCAGCGCCACCGGCACCGTGACCATCACCGCCAAGGACGACGTGTTCGTCGGCGGCCAGCCGAGCATCGTCAACAAGATCGAGTCCGTCACCGGTGGCGGCAACTTCGAGAAGCTGACCCTCGGCAGCAACACACTGACCACCACGGTGACCGACGAACCAGGTTCGGGCACCCCAGGCACCGGCAACCAGGGCGACAAGGTCTCGGTCACCATCGTCGGCAACGGCGATGTCAACGAAGCCCAGCAGCCATCGTTCACCGTCAAGGTCAGCCAGAAGCTCGACCAGGACCTGACCGTCACCCTGAGCAACGGCGCCAAGGTAATCATTCCGGCCGGCCAGACCCAGGTCGAGTACAAGGCCGCCGCCCAAGGCGACGACGTGTTCAAGGACGGCAGCTCGCTGACCGTCGGCATCACCGACGCCACGGTCACCGGCAAGACCTTCGAGAACCTCGAGCTCGGCGGCAACGCTACCGTGCAGATCACCGACACCATCAGTGAAGTCGTGGCCACCTTGTCCGCCGACAAGACCACCGTTTCCGAGGGCGGCCAGATCACCTACACCGTGACCCTGACCAACGCCCAGGGCCTGTCGGTCACCGGCCACAACGGCCTGACCTTCACCCTGACCGACGGCACCAAGGTCACCATTCCGGCGGGCAGCGCCAGCGGCACCTTCACCATTACCGCTGCGGACGATGTATTCGTCGGCGGTCAGCCGACCATCAGCAACAAGATCACCGGCGTCACCGGCGGCGACAACTTCGAGAAACTGACCCTGGGTCAGAACGAAGTGAAGACTACCGTGACCGACGAGCCAGGTTCGGGCACCCCGGGCACCGGCAACCAGGGCGACAAGGTCTCGGTCACCATCGTCGGCAACGGCAACGTCACCGAAGACCAGCAGCCGTCGTTCACCGTCAAGGTCAGCCAGAAGCTCGACCAGGACCTGACCGTGACCCTGAGCAACGGTGCCAAGGTAATCATTCCGGCTGGCCAGACCCAGGTCGAGTACAAGGCCGCAGCCCAAGGCGATGATGTGTTCAAGGACGGCAGCTCGCTGACCGTCGGCATCACCGATGCCACGGTCACCGGCAAGACCTTCGAGAACCTCGAACTGGGTGGCAACGCCACCGTGCAGATCAGCGACACCATCAGTGAAGTGGTCGCCACCCTGTCCGCCGACAAGACCACCGTCACCGAAGGCGGCCAGGTCACTTACACCGTGACCCTGACCAATGCCCAGGGCCTGTCGGTCACCGGCCACAATGGCCTGACCTTCACCCTGACCGATGGCACCAAGGTCAGCATCCCGGCCGGCAGCGCCAGCGGCACCTTCACCATCACCGCCAAGGACGACCCGTACCTCGGTGGCCAACCGAACATCGTCAACAAGATCGAATCGGTCGCCGGCGGCGACAACTTCGAGAAGCTGACCCTGGGCAGCAACACCGTCACCACCAGCGTCACCGACGAGCCGAGCGGACAGGGCGACCTGACCACCGTCGGCATCAGCGGCGACACCTCGGTGACCGAAGGCGATACCGCCCACTACAACCTGACCTTGAGCAACCCGTCGAAGTCCGAGGTGACCATCACCCTGACCTACAGCGGCACCGCCACCGACGGCCAGGACTTCACCGGTGTGGTCACCGTGAAGATCCCGGCAGGCAGCAGCGGCACCACCTTCGACATCAAGACCATCGACGACAAGCTGGTCGAGGGTTCGGAGAACTTCACGGTCAAGATCACCGGCGCCACCGGCGGCGGCTTCGAGAACCTGCAGGTCGACGCCGGCAAGTCCAGCGTCACCACCACCATCATCGACAACGACCATGCGCCGGTGTCGACCGGTGGCGCCGTGACCGGCAGCGAAGACACCGACTACGTGTTCAAGTGGGGCGACTTCAACGTCAGCGACGCCGATGGCAACACCGGCCTGTCGGTGACCATCAGCAAGCTGCCGGACCTGGGCAGCCTGAAGTTCTTCAACGGCACCTCGTGGGTCGATGTGTCGCTGAACCAGAACATCAGCCAGGCCGACATCGCCGCCGGCAAGCTCAAGTTCGTGCCGTTGGCCAACCAGTCGGGCGTCGACGGCTATGGCGGCAGCGGCGTGGGCAACAAGCAGGCCGACTACGCGCAGATCAAGTACAAGCCCAACGACGGCACCAACGCCGGTAGCGAAGTGACCATGAAGGTCGATATCGCGCCTGTGGCCGACAAGCCTGACCTGAACATCGGCAACAACAACGTCAACTCCATCGGCCTGCTCAAGGAAACCTGGAACAGCCTCACCGGCCTGGGTAGCGGCGGCAACGGCATCACCGGCGATGCGCTGAAGAACGTCTTCGCCAACTCCGGCAATGCCAGCAAGAGCGAGACCGTCACTGGCGTCGACACGGTCGCCACCGTGTCGCCTGGCACGGGCTCGAAGACCTCCGGCCTGATCTACCTGGAAGCCGGCAAGACCTATGCGTTCAGCGGCACGGCCGACGACAGCCTGCAGATCGTCGTCGGTGGCAAGAACGTCGCCAGCGGTACCTGGGGCTCGGGCAGCGGCGCCATCTCCGGCAGCTTCACCCCGACCACCAGCGGCTACTACACCCTGGAGATCTACAACGCCAACCAGGCCGGCCCCGGCAGCCTGGACGTCAACATCAAGGTGGGTAGCGGCGCGGTCACCGACCTCAACAGCTCGAACATCCCGATGTACCCGAGCGTCAAGGACCTGACCAACGCCGGCGTGACCGTCGGCGACCTGCACGGCAGCAACAACCAAGGCTACTATGACGGCTACAAGCTCAACGAAGGCAGCGAGAACGGCGCCCCGGTCAAGCTGGTGGGCATCAGCACCAACCTGACCGACACCGATGGCTCCGAGTCCCTGAGCGTCAAGCTCAGCGGCATCCCGGCAGGCTCGGTGCTGGCTGACAACGCCGGCCACACCATCACCGTCGGCAAGGACGCGGTGGACGTCACCGGCTGGAACCTGGGCGGCCTGACCATCAAGCCACCGGCCTACTACCAGGGCCAGTTCGACGTGAAGGTCAGCTCGACCTCCACCGAGAGCGTCGGTGGCAGCACCGCGACCAGCGAAGGCACCATCAAGGTCACGGTCTACCCGCAGTCCTACACCACCAGCAACCTGTCCTCGGACAGCGACAACATCACCGGCACCGACGGCAACGATGTGGTGGTGGCCGACGTCACCGGCCTGCACGTGGTACCGGGCCAGGACTACAACCTCGCCTTCATCGTCGACACCTCGGGCAGCATGGGCTCGTCCGGCGTGGATGCGGCGAAGAAGTCCCTGGAATCGGTGTTCAAGACCCTGGCCGCCAGCGTCAAGGGCGACCAGTCGGGTACCGTGAACATCCTGCTGGTGGACTTCGCCACCCAGGTCAAGAGCAGCGTTGCGGTGACCCTGAACGATGCCGGCCTGCAAACCTTGCTCAATGCCCTGAACACGCTCAATGCCAACGGCGGCACCAACTACGAGGATGCCTTCAAGACCACCGCCAACTGGTTCCAGTCTCTCAAGGCCGCAGGGAATACCGGCAGCAACCAGACCTTCTTCATTACCGATGGCCAGCCGACCTACTACCAGGCCAACGAGCAAGGCAACCCAAACCTGGGCACTAGCGGTAACAGCTTCGACAGCTACCTGGCCTCCATCAATTACAAGGCTGGCATGACGGTCAGCAAGTACCTGGACAACACGAACTACATCACCATCGGGAGCGACGGAGCGCTGACCGTACAGACCTATAGCCGGGGAAGCTGGAGCACAACGCTATCGGGTGACATTCGCGCCGACGGTATTGGTGGCTATGAACTGTCGACACGCGGAGGAAGTGGGTCCAGCACAAGCACCACCACCACGAACAACTCGCAGGACAGCTTCAAGCTGCTCTCGGGCCTGTCCGAGGTCGAGGCCATCGGCCTCAACAATGGTGTCAATACCAACGACCTGAAACCGTACGACACCGACGGCAAGCCGCAGACCAACATCGACCCGAGCAAGCTGGCCGAGGCCATCCTCGGCCATACCGAAGTCACCCAGCCGGGCAACGACACGGTCAACGGCGGCGACGGCAACGACATCATCTTCGGCGACCTGATGGTCTTCGACGGTGTTGCCGGCACTGGCGTCGAGGCGATCCGCGGCTATGTCGCCGACAAGCTGGGCGTCGACGCGGGCAGCGTGGACGCACGGGCGATGCACAAGTACATCACCGAGAACTACGCCGAGTTCGATGTCTCGCGCAGCAACGACGGCGCCGATACCCTGCTGGGCGGCAACGGCAACGACATCATCTTCGGCCAGGGTGGCAACGACTACATCGACGGCGGCAAGGGCAACGACATCCTGCTCGGTGGCACCGGCAACGACACCCTGCTCGGCGGCGAAGGCAACGACATCCTGTTCGGCGGTGCCGGCAATGACATCCTCATCGGCGGCAAGGGTGACGACATCATGACCGGTGGCAGCGGCGCCGACACCTTCGTGTGGAAGGCCGGCGACCTGGGCAAGGACGTGATCAAGGACTTCAAGGCCAGCGAAGGTGACCGCCTCGACCTGAGCGACCTGCTCCAGGGCGAGAAGGCCAGCACCATCGACAACTTCCTGAAGATCACCACGGTCAATGGCGAGTCGACCCTGCAGGTCAGCACCGAAGGCAAGCTCAACGCCGCCGGTGGCCTGGCCAACGCCGACGTGACCATCAAGCTCGAGGGCGTGAACTGGTCCAACACCACGATCAACTCGTTGATCAGCGGTGCCGACCCGACCATCAAGATCGACAACTCCAACAGCTGATCCCTCACCCCCGACCTCGGCCCGCAAGGGCCGGCGTCGGGGGCGCGGGCTTTTCCAGCCATCCCTTCACGCGCATACTCGTGCACCGGGCTTACATGCCCGGTGAACTTTGCCTATGCTGCTGACTACCAAGAAGGATTCATCGTGACGAGGGACGCCGCCATGTTCTACGTGCAACGCGACGCTGACGGCCGTTTGCTGCGGGTGGAGGCCGCCGGATTTGACGGGTTTACCGACATCCTCCCGGCCGACCATGCCGAGATTCAGGAATGGTTCGCCGACGACGTGGTGGAGAACAGCCTCAAGCAGCTCAAGCAGAGCGACCTGGACATGATCCGGGTACTGGAGGACCTGATCGAGGTACTGACCGCCAAGGGCGTGTTCAGCATCACCGACCTGCCGCCCGGCGCCCAGGCCAAGCTGCTCAGTCGCGCCAGCGCACGTGAGGCGCTAGGCGGCCTGAACAACCTGATCGAGGAAGATGAGAACGGCGGGTTGATCTGATCACGCGGCCATTGTTTGCGCCTGTGGGAGCGGGTTCACCCGTTCCCACAGGGTTCCACTCAACGCCAGGGTGCCGGCCCACCTACCAGTTGCCCTTGAATCCCCTGCACGCCCATCTCCCGTAGTACCTTCAGCTCCCCTTCGGTCTCTACCCGCTCGGCGATCAACGGCAGGTCGATGCTGTGCGCCGCACGCTGGATGGCCTCGATGAACAGCCGCTTGTGCCGCTCCTGGTCGATATTGCGGATATAGCCACCGTCGATCTTCAGGTAGGCCAGGCCCAGGTGGGCGAGGTTGCCGATCATGCTGAAGCGCCCGCCGAAGCGCTGCAGCGCCAGGCTGAAGCCCAGGGCGCGCAGGCGCCGGGTCAGCTGTTCCAGCACCGATTGCTCGGGCAACTGCTCCTCGCCGATCTCGAAGGTCAACCGTCGTCCCAGCGCGCCATGCTGCCCCAGCAGCTCGTAGACCCGCTGCAGCGCCTTGGGGTCGGCCAGGGTCGCGGCCGACAGGTTCAGCGCCAGCGCCTCGCCATGCCCCTGCAAGTGCCTGAGTACCTTCTCCAGCACCAGCAGGTCCAGCCGCGCCATCCAGCCGAAGCGCTCCAGCCACGGCAGGAAGCGGCCGGCCGCCAGGGCTTCGCCCTGCTCGTCGTGCAGGCGCGAGATGACCTTGTAGTGCAGCACCCGTTCTGGCGCCCTGGCATCCACGACGGGCTGGAAGAACAGCTCGAACTGCCCCTTGTCCAACGCCTGGTCCAAGCGCGTGTGCCAGGCATGGTGGCTATCGGCGGCCTGGCCCGCGGCGCCCTGCTCCAGGCACACCCAGCCCGGCGCGGGCTGGCTCTCGGCACGGGCCAGGGCCTCGTCGGCAAGCTTGAGCAGCGCTTGCGGGGCATCCCCGGGGCTGTAGGGCGCCAGGCCAATGCAGGCCACTGGGTCGACATCACTGGCGCCGGTCTCGTGCAGGCTATGCAAGGTGGTCTCCAGGGCCTGGGCCAACTGGATCGCCTCGTCATGCACCATGCCCGGCGCCAGCACCGCGAACTCGCCGCCACGGCTGCGGGTGATCAGGTCGTTGGTCTCGGGGAAGTTCGCGCAGGTGCGGCGCAACTGCTCGCCCACCGCCTGCAGCAACTGGTCGGTGCGCTGGCCACCCAGGCGCGCGTTCAGGCCCGCCAGGTCCTGGACCCGCAGCAACAGCAGGTAGCCAGCACGGGCCTCCTCCAGATTGCTGACCCGGGCGTTGAGCTGCATTTCGAAGTATCGACGGTTGGCCAGCCCGGTAAGGCTGTCCTGGTACGACTCGGCACGCAGCTTCTCGCTGCGCTCGGCCTGCTCGGTGAACAGCGCCTTGAGTTTCTCGACCATCTGGTTCATTGCCTGCACCACCCGACGCAGTTCGGGCGTGCGCGGCAACTCCGGCAGACTGAGAAACTCGCGGCGGGCAATGGCATGAGACTGCGCCACCATGTAGTCGAGCGGCCGCAGCTGACGACGCAGCAGCAGCGCCCCAAGCACCGCGCTCGCCGCGCCGCACAGCAACAGCCAGCCCAGGCTGCCCAGGGCGCTCTGCCAGAGCTTGGCCAGGGCGAACATCGGATGGCTGATCACCTCGACCCGCGCCGCCTGCTGCCAGCCGCGGCTGACGATGGCGTCGCCACCGGCCGGGTCCAGGCCGATCAGCTGGATGAACCAGCCCGGCACGCTCCCTGCGTCGGGCTCGGCATGGCGCTCGACCAGCACGGCATTGGAGTCCAGGTCGATGACCTTGATGCTCGAATAGTAGCCACTGTCGAAGATCGAGCTGACCATCAGCTCGACCATCGCCGGGTCGTCGATGTTCGGTGTCAGCGACAGCGCCAGCGCGGTCGCCGCATCCTGGGCATGGGAGCGCAGCTGGTTGACGTACTGGCTGCGCGAGCTCTCCAGGCTGACCATGAAGCTGCCACTGAAGGCGACCACCAGGAACAGGCAAATGGCTAGCAGCAATTGTTTGAACAGTGACATCTGTGCTCCTTCAGTAAACCGGTTCGGCCGGGAACCCTTCGGCCTGCATTTTCTTCAGCAAGTCCTGCCACCGTGACAGGCGCTTGGTGTCGCCGACCTTCTTGTTGCCGCCAGCGCCGGTCAGCCACAGGCCTTCACCATTGAAGGCATACACCGGCAGCAGGTCGGTGCGCTGGCTGGCCGGCTTGATCGCGTCCATCAGGCTGTCGAGCACCAGAGGCTGGGCCTGTGGGCTTGAATAATAGGTCAGGACCATGTGCGCACGGTTCTGGCGCAAGGCCTTGACGTAGGTTATGCGCAGCTTTTCCGCCGGGATGCCCATGCGCCGCAGGCTGAAGTACTTGGCGATGGCATAGTCCTCGCAGTCGCCCGCGCCCTTGATCAGCGACTGCACCGGCGTGGCCCAGTAGTCGACCTCGTGCCACAGGTCGATGTCCTCGACGTAGCGCAACTGCTTGTTGAAGAACAGGTTGACCACCTGCAACTGCTCCAGCTCGCTGCCCTGCTTCTGCGCCGTCAACAGGTTCTGCCAGGCATCGATGCGCCCCTGCCCCGGCCCCAGCGGGCCATACAATGCCTGCGCACGGCGGCTGATCTGCGAGAAGTCCCAATCCGCCTGGGTAGCGCCCAGCCACAGGCAGCCGAGCAGCACGGCAAGGCCGAGCCGGCGTGCGGTCGCATTGAGAGGCCAAGGTATCGCCACTGCGGACACCTGTTCAGATCAGTCGAAAGCAGCGATGGTGCGGGCTGGCGCGGCAAAAGACAATGGCACCGGGTGCCCGTGCTGCCAACTGTCGGCAAACCCGCTTCGTACAAGGGCTGGCGACCTTGGCCATCTTCCCAATGCCGGCAACTTGCTTCACGATAGCCGCGTTTCGTGAGTGCGCCATGGCGCGCACGCTTGATCAATCCGTTTGACAAGCGCCCCCTTCCCTCACTAGGGTTATTGGATCCAATTTTCATGTTGCCGAGGCGAACCCCGCGTGGCTGAGAAACCCAAACTCCTGAGCACCGTGCTGGGCAGCGAGCAGGTACCGCCGCACCTGGCCCGCGGTGTCATCGAAGAGCGCCTGCGCAGTGCCATCCTCGACGGCCGCCTGCCACCGGGCACCGCCGTGCGCCAGCAGGAGCTGGCGACCCTGTTCGGCGTCAGCCGCATGCCAGTGCGCGAGGCGCTGCGTCAGCTCGAGGCGCAGTCCCTGCTCCAGGTGGTAATGCACAAAGGCGCCGTGGTGGCGCCACTGATCGGCGAGGATGCCGTCGACACCTACGCTCTGCGCGTGCTGCTCGAGACCGAGGCGCTGCGCCAGTCGATCCCCTTGCTCGATGCCGACGACATCGCCCTGGCCAGGGCGTATATCCGCCAGCTCGAAAGCGAGACCCGCCACGCCGAAATCGGCCGGCTTAACCGACTGTTTCACATGGCCCTCTACAGCAAGGCGCAGAACCAGAAACTGCTGCGCATGATCGAGATCGAGCTCAACGAGGAGGAGCGCTTCCTGCGCTTCCACCTGTCCTCGATGGGGCTGGGCAAGCTCACCCAGGACGACCACATCGCCCTGGTCGACGCCGCCAGCGACAAGCTGGTAGACGAAGCCATCGAGCTCCTGGAAGAGCACCTGAACCATGCCGCGCGCACCATCAGGAGCTACCTCGACAGGCAATCGGGCAACTGATCCTGCTCAACCGCGCAGCCGACCTCAGCGACCGCGTCGCTGCGCAGACACGATCCGCCACAAGGAACGGCAGTGCACGTGCAGACGCGACAGGAAACCACGCCCGACCAGCCGTCCAGGATCCGCCTGATCTGCCTGGCCAGCACCCGGCAGCAACTTGCCCAGTACCGCACCTGGGCCAGGACCCTCAGCGACCCCATCGAACTGGTCGCGGTCGATGTTCCGAGCATTGCCGACCTGGAACAGTCCGCCGCGCTGCCCGTGACCGGGCGCCTGACCCAGGCCCTGCGCGAACAGCTTCAGCCCTATCTCGTACAGCCCCACGCCCTGTTCGCCCAGGGGCTGGGCGCGCACATCGCGCTGGCCCTGATCCAGCAGGTGCAAGAGGCTTGTCCGGGGCAGACCCGTCACTTGTTTGTTTCAAGCTGTGACAGCCCGCAGTTCAGTACCAGCAACCTTCCATTGCATGTACCGATGACTGTGCTTTACCCGCCAGGCTC
Organism: Pseudomonas carassii; assembly: GCF_036324045.1. NCBI lineage: Bacteria > Pseudomonadati > Pseudomonadota > Gammaproteobacteria > Pseudomonadales > Pseudomonadaceae > Pseudomonas > Pseudomonas carassii. Next base: position 16,643 of record NZ_JAZDCT010000054.1, read on the forward strand.
CCTGGCGGCGATGCTCGGCTGGCACAACCTGGTGCGTCGGGAGCTTGAGCTGATCGAGTTGCCGCTGCCATCGGTCGATGCCTCGATGCTCAACCAGCGTCTGGTACGCATCTTCAACAGCCACCTCGGGCTGCTCAGCTACTGACCCTTCCCCTGCCCTCCTGGCGCTGAGCAAGCGGATTTTTCCTCTGGCCTGCCTGCTGCCGGCCATGGCAGTGCCAGCATTTTGAGCACACTCTACTCCCCGCAGCGGCCGCTGATCATCAGACGTGGACCTGGCCGCCTGCCTCCTCATTCACCTGCAGAAGGAATCTGGCACCGGGGCAAGGACCGCACGCGATCAGCCGCCCTCCAATAGTCACTCTCCCATCTCCGTTCATCAGTGCTCCGAGTGAGGCATTCACTCTGTGTCTATTTTTCTGATCGTTATTTATCGGAAGGAGCACATATTGCCAAAATAAAACTTACCCAAAGTTTTATTCGGGCACTTATATTTCAAGAAAAGTCTGAGCATAAAATAATCAAAAAAACAATTGCGGCAAACTTTGAAGTTGTTCTAACTTTTATAGCGCCAGCCAAGGGCGGCCAGGCATCACCGTGGATGCCTTGCCAGACAAGCCCTGCCGGCCTCTACCCGTTGTTCGATGTCGAAATTTCATTCGAGGCACCCCTTCGCCTGGAATTTATATAACGAACAATGTGCAGAGCAACTCCATCCCTGAATGCCATCCATAATGGACCTCATCATGAGCACATTGAAGCGCACACTTTCCGACAAGAAACATGAACTTTCCCTGCACCCACTCTTTTCCGAGATCGACTCGCTGCAGACATTGCGTCGATTCATGGAAACCCATGTTTTCGCAGTCTGGGACTTCATGTCGCTGACCAAGCGCCTGCAGCAGGAGCTGACCTGCGTCAGCCTGCCCTGGCTACCACCGACGGATCCGGCTGCGGCACGCCTGATCAACGAGATCGTATTGGGCGAAGAATCGGATGACCGCCTCGACCACGGCCACTACAGCCACTTCGAACTGTACCTTGATGCCATGCGCGAGGTCGGTGCCAGCACCCAGGCCATCGATCGCTTCATCAGCCTGCAACAGCAAGGCACCACGGCCATCGATGCCCTGCAACGCTGCGGTGCCAGTGAAGCCGCCCAGCAATTCGTCCGCGACACCCTCGAGGTGGCCCTCGACGCACCGGCCCACCGGGTTGCGGCCGCCTTCCTGCACGGCCGGGAAAGCGTGATCCCGGCGATGTTCCAGCAGATCCTCGACGAGTGGGGCATCGGCACCGAGCAGGCGCCGACCTTCCGTTACTACCTGCAACGCCACATCGAGGTGGACTCCGAGGACCACGGGCCTGCCGCCGAACAGTTACTGGCTCGCCTGGTCGATCACGACCCGCTGCGCCAGGAAGACGTCTACGTGGCCGCCATCGCCGCGGTGGACAGTCGCATGGCGCTGTGGGACCGCCTGCGAGCCTCGCTGCAGACGCCTGTCGCCGAGGTCACCCCATGAATGCCCTCGAGTACCGCTCCTTTGCCGAAGCCTGGGAGGCTCGGGCGACCATCCGCACCCGACCCCGGCGCCTGGTGGAGGATGACCAGCGACTGATCTACCCCCTGAGCCGCCAGCCCCTGGTGCTCGGCGCGACGTTCCAGCGCGAGTGTCCGCAGCTGCGTGATTTCGTGCTGGTGCAAAGCCTCTACAAGTTCATCAACGATGTGGTGATCTTCGAGACCGAGATCGTCGACCGCACCGCCCGGCGCATCGCCAAGGACCGCTTTGCCGTGCGCTTCCCGTTCGCCTGCCGCTACGACGCGATGACCGTGGTGGTGGACGAGGACTATCACGCCCTGGTGGCAATGGACTTCCTGCAGCAGACCATCGCCCTGACCGGCATCGAGCCGATCGCCCTGCCCCAGGAGATCGAACTCAGCCGCGCCATCCCGGCCGTGCTGGACCAGGTGCCCGAGGGCCTGCGCGATGCGCTGGAGCTGATCTGCGTGGGCATCGCCGAGAACACCCTGACCGACGATGTCGCGGCCTTTGCCAAGGACGACTCGGTCAAGCCCTCGGTGAAGGGACTGATGGCCGATCACCTGCTGGACGAAGGCCGTCATTCCAGCTTCTGGGCGCGGCTGACGCGCATCTACTGGCACACCGCGCCGCAAGCGGATCGACAGGCGATCGCCAAGGTACTGCCGCTGTTCCTGCGCCAGTACCTGACCAGCGACATCCAGCAGGCTTTCGACTGCGCCCTGATCGCCGCCTTGCCGGTGAACGAAACGGTGCGCCAGGCCCTGCGCGAGGAAGCACAAGGCCTGGCCTACCCGATCAATCACCAGCATCCGTTGCTGGGCAACATCCTGCGTTTCTTCCGCAGCAGCTCGATGCTCGAGTCGCCCTGCGTGCAAGACGCCCTGCGCGACTACCTGCCCTGAGGACCTGGACATGAGACGCCTCGACATACTCCTGGTGGGCAACAGCCCCACCCTGGAGGCATTCGCCCGCCTGCTCCACGAGCACGGCCATGGCTCGACCACCGCCGACAGCGCGCAGACCTTGTGCCAGCAGCTGTCGGCCCGGCCGGACCTGGTGGTGGAAGATGGCAGCCTGGCCCTGGGCAGCAGCGACTGGCAGCCCCTGGGTGACACGCCGCTGCTCAGGCTGCGCCTGGGCGCCAGCTTCGCCGAGCCCCTGCCGCAACTCGAAGCCCTGTGCTGGTGCGGCAGTGCCAGCGCCCAGCGGCTGATCCAGCGAGCTGCGATCCAAGCGCCAAGCTCCGGCAACGGCCAGCAGTTGCGTGAAGACACCCTGCAGGCCTTGTGTGATCAACTGGCCCTGCAGGTCACCCGCTTTGCCCGCAATCCTGCATATTTGCAGGAAGCCCCCGCAGTAAGCCCCGGCGACCAGGAGCGCGAGCATGGCCTGGACTGGCTGGAAGCACTGGCCTACCGCCACCCGTTCAACCGCACGCTGCGCGCCGACCTGCTGGAGAAGGCCGAAACGGGCCTGGTCGAAACACTGGAGCACAGCCTGCGCCTGCATGCCGAATGCTCCGCCCTGAACCACGCTGGCCAGCGCTCAAGCTATCGCCAGTTGCATGCCCGCACCGTCGCCATCCAGCAGGCCCTGGCGCCGTTACTGCCCGAGTCCGGTGAACAGCCGCCGGTGGTCGCCGTGTGCATGGACAAGACGCCCGACCTTTATGCCAGCCTGCTGGCGGTACTGGGCTGTGCAGCCATCTACCTGCCGCTGGACCCGGCCACTCCGGCCGAACGACGCCAGTCGATCCTTGAGGATGCCGGTGCCTGCGTCGTGCTGCATGACGGGCATGTGCCTGTGGATATCCCCCATGTGGATGTACGCAGCCTCGCAACGACACCGGGCATGGCGTTGCCTGGCCTGGCGCTGCGCCAGGCCCACGCCGAGCAGGCCTGCGTGGCGATCTACACCTCCGGCACCACCGGCCAGCCCAAGGGCGTGCTGCTCAGCCAGCGCAACCTGGCGCACTTCATGGCCTGGTACCGCGAGCATGTGGCCTTGGACGGACACAGCCGAGTACTACAGTTCTCTACCATCGGCTTCGATGCCTCGCTGCTGGACATCCTGCCGACCTTCGCCTGCGGTGCCGAACTGGTGTTGCCCAGCGAAGACCAGCGCCGTGATCCGCAGCAACTGGTACAACTTATCCACAGCCAGGAAGTCAGCCACGCGTTCCTGCCACCGGCCCTGCTGAGCATCCTGCCACGCGATCTCCACCTCGGCCTGCGCCACCTGATCACCGGCGGCGACGTCTGTGAGCCGGAGGTCATCGCCCGCCTGGCCGGTCAGTGCCGGATGCACAACATCTACGGGCCGACGGAAACCACCGTGCTGGCCACCACCCGGGTGTTCGCCAGCGGCGACAGCAACCGCAACCTGGGCCTGCCGATCGCCAACACCCAGGTGCTGATACTCGACCAGGCACTGCAACCGGTAGCGGAGCAGACCCCGGGCGAGCTGTATATCGCCGGGCCCGGTGTCGGCCTGGGGTATCTGAACAAGCCGGAATTGACCGCTGAACGCTTCGTCGAGTTGAACCTTCCCGCCGGCCGCACGCTGCGTGCCTATCGCACCGGCGACATCGGCAAGTGGACCGCGCAGGGTATCGAGCTGTGCGGGCGGCGTGACAACCAGGTGAAGATCCGAGGCTTTCGGGTCGAGCCCGAGGAGATCGAGCACTGCCTGCGCGACAGCCACCTGTTCGCCCAGGTAGCGGTGGTGATCGACGCACAGCGCCGGATCCTGGCCTTCCTCGCCTATCCGCAGCGGGCCGATGCACAAGCCTTGCTGCGCGATCATGCCGAACGGCACCTGCCCGACTATATGCGCCCGATGTTCTACCAGGTGCTGGAGCACATGCCCTATACGGCCAACGGCAAGGTAGACCGCCGAGCGTTGTCGGCGCGGCCACTGACCCTGCCAACGAACGCGCGCATCGCGCCGGCAACCGAGACCGAAAAGCGCCTGCTGCAGCTGTGGAGCGAATTGCTGGAGCTGCCGCCAGCCGACATCTCCATGGACGACAGCTTCTTCAACCTGGGCGGGCACTCGATCCTGCTGTCGCGCCTGTTGCTGGAGATCCGGGAACACTTCGGCCAGGGTGTGGCGATCAACCGTTTCATCGAGCAGCCGACCCTGCAGCGCCTGGGCGCGCTGCTCGACGGCAACGATGACGCGCTGCAGACCTCCCTGGCGCGCCTGGAGCAGGACGCCAACCGCGATCTCGGCCTGCAGGTGCTGCCGATGGAGCGTCTGGGCGATGTGCACAAGGTCATCGTCACCGGGGCCAACAGCTTCCTTGGCGTGCACCTGGTCGAAGCCCTGCTGGAATGGGGCGCCACCGAAGTCGCCTGCCTGGTACGCCGCGCCGGTGGGCAGTCCGCCGAGGAGCGCTTCGCCCAGTCCCTGCGGGACAACCATATTGCCCTGGACCTGAGCCGCGTACGGGTGTTCGAGGCGGACCTGCGCAAGCCGCTGCTGGGCTTGTCCCAGGCCGATTACGACGACCTGGACAACAATTATGGCGCCCTGCTGCACAACGCCGCGCAGGTCAACCATGTACTCGACTACGAGGTGCTGGCCGCCGACAACATCGAGCCGTTGTTCGAGTGCCTGCGGCTGTGCGAAGGCCGGCGCAAGAAGATCTTCAACTTCGTCTCGACCCTGTCTGCGTGCAGCGCGGTGGACAACGACGGTCGCGTGCTGGAAAGCGATCCAGCCAGTACCCCGCCGATCTACATCCGCAATGGCTACAACCTGAGCAAATGGGTCGGCGAGCGCATCCTCAGCCGTGCCCGCGAGCAGGGCGTGTGGGTCAACCTGTTCCGCCCCGGCAACATCACCTTCGACAGCCGCACGGGCGCCTGCCAGCCACAGCGCAACCGGCTGATGCTGATGCTCAAGGGTTCGCTGCAACTGGGCCAGGTGCCGGAGCTGGAGATCGACTTCGACCTCATGCCGGTGGACTTCCTGTCCCGTTTCATCGCCTTCCATAGCAGCCGCCACCAGGCTGGCCAATGCGTGTTCAACCTGCACAACCCCGAACCGCTGCGCTGGCGTGACTACCTGGCGTCGTTCCATGCACAGGGCCACGCCTTCGAGCTGGTCAGCGTCGAGCAGTGGCAGCGCCAGTTGGCCCGGGTCGACCGTGACAACGCGCTGTACGACGTCCTGGGCTTCTACCTGGACGGCTTCGAGGAAGACATAGGCGACATCTCCGGCATCGCCCACGACAACGCCCGTGCCGGCGTGCAGCGCATGGGTGCCCGTTACCCGAGCAAGGACCCGGCGCTGCTCAGCCGCGGCTGCCGCTACCTGGCCGACATCGGCTTTATCTGATCTCTTTTATCCACAACAGGAGCAACATCCCATGCAAGCACTCAAACCCGACACCCTGATCCGCAACCCGCAAGGCTGCCTGGTGGTTGCCAGCGTCGAGATCGCCGCCCCGGCCGCCAGCGTGTGGAACATCGTCGGCAACTTCGCCGGTTTCCCGGTGTTCATCCCTGCACTGGCGCATATCGAGATGACCGGCAGTGGCGTGCGCTCGGTGCGCAAGAAGCTGTTCAAGGATGGCAACGTGGTGATCGAGCAGTTGAACAGCCGTGACGAGCAGGCCATGCACATGACCTGGAGCCTGATCTACACCAGCCTGAATATCGGCAACCTGTGGGCTGCCATGCAAGTGCAGGTGATCGATGCCAACCGCAGCCGTGCGACCTGGACCATCCAGGCCGAGCCCTGGGAGGGTGGTCCAGAGGCCCTGCCGGGCTTCCAGGCGTTCCTGCAGGGCTTTGCCGATGAGGCAATGGGCAATGTGCGTAATCTGCTGAGCTGATATCACTGGCAGGGGCGTATGCCCCGATAGCAAAAAGGCCGCTCCCAACTGGGAGCGGCCTTTTTTTGTCTTGGATGTCAGGGGTCGGGGGATAGCCCTTCAGGCTGTGCTGTTGCACGGCAAAAAGAGATCTCTGTAGGAGCGGCTTTAGCCGCGATGCAAGCAACTCGGTGTCTGGCACCCGCTTCGCGGGTGATCGCGGCTGAAGCCGCTCCTACAGGGGGCCGTGCTGTGCCTGGGAATGCTGTTCCCTTCACGACAGCCCAGGGAGCTCGCGCATTGATACCCTGAAAAGACAAAGCCCCCGACCGCATCGCGATCAGGGGCTTTGGAAT